>NZ_JAMPKG010000011.1:0-179164 GCF_039962015.1 Trichocoleus sp. AS-A1
CCGAGCTGCTATGGATAATAATTACATGCTCAAGATTTTGGCTGCTTGTTTAACCCAAATTGATCAGAACTCTCAACCCGCTTGTCAATAGCATTTGAGATGCGCTTGCCCTGCATTGACCAATTTATTGTTTTTGGTTCCGGATTACCAACTTGCGGCAATGTGCATGAAGTTGTAGCGCAAGCAAAGGTTCTTTATACCGATATCGATCGAGCAAATATCAAACTGGGTCAAGAGATTTTAGCCGAGAACTCGAACGCTGGCTACACCTTCTGCGATGCGACAAACCTGGATACCCTGGAGCAATCGGTTGTTGCACAAGTGCTAGGGTCAATTCGGCGTTTAGGTATGGTTTTTGTCGGTGTTGCAGCCTTTATCCCTGATGAAATTATGACCCAGATGCTCGATCAACTCTATGATTGGGCACCGGCGGGTAGTTTTTTGGCGCTGGATTTTGATGGTGAAGCGGGGATCGTGTATCCGGAAATGCTAGAACTATTGGACTCGATGGGGGCGCATGTTTATATGCGTAATCCCGAAACGATCCGAGCGCTGCTGGGACGCTGGCAATTAACTGAGCATGGTATCCTGCCAGTTGAGGCGTGGCAGGCTGACTTATCGGCAAAACCAATTGAGGCTAGCGAGCCAGTTTTTATGTATGGCTGCGTAGTTTATAAATAAAATTGGTCGGTGGAGCACTCCTGCAATGTTACTACAACATTGATTTAGCAATCAAAAACCTAACCCCCCAGTCCTCTTCCCTGCAAGGAAAAGGGGAAAATTACTGCCTTCCTATAGCAGGAAAGAGATTCTCCCTAGGATTACTGAATCAGCGTTTTAGATACAGGGCGATCGCGCATCGCTATCCGCTGGCAACAAATTTGTCTAAAAATGCTTCAAAGACTTTCGTTGATATTCAAGCCTTTTAATGGTTAAAACTCTCAAATTTTTGACAAATCCTGCCGTTACTTCCGTTCTTTTTGTGTCCCTGTTGGGTTTATCAACGCCCAGTACTGCCGCTTTTTCTGACATTCAAAGCCATTGGGCGAAAGATTGCATTACTCAGTTAGCCCAAAGAAAGTTAGTGACGGGCTACCCGGATGGCAGCTTTCGCCCAGAAGCAACGGTGACACGCGCTGAGGCGGCGGTGCTGATGTTGAATGCATTCCCGGACGCGCCTGTAAAGCGCAGCAGCACAGCTTTTAAGGATGTGCCTGTTAGTCACTGGGCGAATAAAGCGATCGCAACCGCTTATCAAAAAGGCTTTTTTTCGGGTTATCCAGGCGGGATTTTTCAACCGAGTCAAGCCATTCCCAGAGTGCAAGCAATCGGCGTTATAGCAGGTGCGGCGAATTATCCCATCCCGGAAAATGTCAGTCAGACGCTAGGGCAGTATTTTAACGATGCGGCGCAGATTCCCAGTTATGGCCAGAATGCGATCGCTTCCGCAGCCGTGGGCACCCTTGTCGTCAATTATCCGAATGTCAAACAGTTCAATCCCAATCGCAGCGCCACCCGAGGGGAAGTGGCAGCGTCGATGTGTCGGGCGTTAAACATTTATACGATTCCGCCTCAGTATATTGCCGGGGTGGAAGTCCAACCGATGGAGGTGCGGGCTTTACCGGGAAAACTGGATGCCGTTCCCACCTTTAACAGCAACAGTCCCGAACTCGTGACCACTGAAGGCATTCTGCTGTCTACTTTCCCCCCAGCAGGCAAACAGGTGCCGGAAGCGCATTTAAATTTCCCTTTCCAGGGACGATTTGATTTATTTTCTCACCACATCGCCAGGGCAGAAAATTCCTCGCAAACGCGCACCCTGTACCAAGGGGTGATTTTGCACAATCCTGGCGATCAACCTGCCACTGTCGAAGTGCTGCAAGCAGCCAGTTACCTTTCCACTCCCGATGCGCCGTTTATTTCCTTGCCAGACATTCAGGATAATCCTAACGGCACCGTCTACGCTGGCCCTGGCAGTCGGACAATGAATGATGTGCTGCGAGGAATTAGGCAGGAAAAATTCTCTCAAAAGGTGACAATTCCACCGGGGCAAAGCCAAATGCTGATGAATCAGCCCATTCCGGTGAAGGCTCCCTCATCGAATGGTCGCACCACGATGATGCGGTTGTCGAGCGATCGCCCAATTTATGTTGCCAATTTAGCCATGAATGCCCCCCGCAATGGCAATGGCAGCGAGAGGACACCTACTTTGGCTGAATGGCAAAAGCTGCTGAATACAGGCGGTTTGGCAGGGAAACGCGATCCAATTCCTACACCGTTAGATCCTCCCAGAGAACCTACGGTTTTTAGCCGCGTAGCGGGTGTGTCCCAAGGGGCACAATGGCAAGCACAAATGACCGATGGGTCTAATTCCTCAGATTTAACGATTCCTCAGCCAGGGAAGGGGTTTTCTTATGTATTAGGCACTCTGCATCTCATTACCCTCGGCACAAAGCAAATTCAAAGTGCGCCGATGCTGGTTCGCTATCCCGATACGGCGTATTTTGCCCACAGCAACTATGGGGTGGAATACAATCTCACTTTGCCGCTAAAAAACTCTACTAATCAAACCCAAACTGTTACTGTATCCGTGCAAACACCCCTGAAAGATGAGGGAGGAACCGATAGACTTTTGTTCTTAAATCCCCTCACTAAGCAAGTGTTTTTTCGAGGCACAGTCAGGTTGCGTTACAACGATAATAATGGAGTGGAAAAGACGCGCTACGTGCATCTGGTACAGCGACGCGGACAAGCGGGAGAACCATTGGTAACGCTAAAGATGCCGCCAGGTGAAAAGAGAGTTGTACAGGTAGATTTTCTCTATCCTCCAGATTCGACTCCCCCGCAGGTACTGACGGTGAGAACAGTTGGGTAACTCGCAATGACTATTAACTAATGGTGCTTTAGGGTTATCGTATAGCGTTGAGAATTAAAACAATGTAGATTTCAGCTTGTAAACCCCAACCAAGCGCAAGGATAAAACTGCTAATGCCTCTTGAGATACACAACTATATTTGGAGTGGAGTACGTCTGGTACAGATTGAAACTCAGTCCAATCATATTGATGGCGTACTAGACGAAATTCAGGGTGTACGAAAAAGTTCGGCTTTAGACTGGGAAGATATCTATTCTGCTAATTATGAATGTGAAGAGGACGGTACAATTACTTTTTACGAAGGTGCGAGTGCAGAGGCAGGTAATCCAGGCGTATGGACTTATGTAGTATATGACTGCCCAGAAGGTGAGGAAGAGGTTGTACGTAATTCCGGTATCGATGTTCTAGCTGCGTTATTGAAGGTTCAAGAAGGAATCGAAGAAAGGAAAGCTAGCGTCGCCAATCTACTTCCATATGCCGAGAATGCGGTGGTCGATATTCGGAAAATCCGTGACTACTGCCTCAATCCAGATCATGATGAAGGCAAGCATAAAGCTCGGCTATTTCTATCAATTTTGGGTATGACTGCTGCTGATGCTGAGGACTTGCGCCAGATCCTTCTTGAAGTTGTCAAAACTCAGGAGGCTAGACTAGGACGGCGCGATGATTTTGGACAACGTTACACTATAGATTTCACGCTCGAATGGCAAGATAGAAGTGCAACTGTTCGGAGTGGCTGGATGGTCGAACATGATTCTGATGTTCCAAGATTAACGACCTGCTATCCCTTATAGCATTTGGAGGTGATACGAGATGATAACCACTACAATCAAGTTGCTGGACGTAGTAGCACTTACAGTGGATCTTCCCCAGTACAACCTGTGGCGTGGTCAAGTTGGCACAGTCGTTGAAATCTTGGCTGGTGGGAAGGCATTTGAAGTAGAGTTCAGCGATCGTAGCGGACGTACATATGAATCTATTGGTCTACGTCCAGAGCAGATTATGATTTTGCGTTTTGAACCAGAATCTCCCAATTCAAAGCCTGAAATTATTTCAGCGTAAGCGGTACAACAAATTGCTGAATGGGATGTAGACGTACTTAAAGAGGAAATCGTGCGGGTTTATCGTGCCAGCAATCCCGAACAACCGCAAGTTTACCGTCATGGTGAGGTGGCTGAAGCTGAACCCGCTGTGCCAGGATGGTTAATAGCAGTAGACGATCTATCTGTTTAGGCAGAGGATTGCAAATAGCGATCGCTATTTCAATTCGTTATCAGTATTTAAGCAAAAAACATTAACAGAATGGGTGCAAATAGAATCAGAATTGCGAAAGATAAAGCTGATTTGGTGCAAGCCTTAGTCGCATCTGATAGCACAACTGGCCCTTTCCAAACCTACGCTGATGCGATCGCGTTTGCAGCAGCCTTGGGGGCGAAGCGGAAAAAGCGATCGCCTTTAGGGGAAATCTCCAAAAGGGAACCGGGTGCGATCGCGCTAGAGGTTTTTGTATCTAGAGGAACCGACCGGGTAATCCAGTTATTAGCGATCGCTGAAACTAAAGACATAAAAATTCTCTCCCCGACTGATGAAAATTCCGAAGAACAACGCATCCGGATTTTTGAAGAATATGCCAACGGAGGGTTAGAGATTATACAAGATGAGTTGCGGGGAACAGTAGACTATACAGCCACCCTTTTATTACTACTTAGTTCTGAACGGAATAAGGAAGAACCAGTAGAAGGGGAATTCGATCTCAGCAGGTTTCTCACTTAAGTTAGCTTTTATTATTACGTCCGACAAGTTTATCTAGCTAATTTACATGAATCATTAAATTTTTTCTCTCCCTCGTGTACTTAGCGAGCATTAACGCGCATAGCTAAGCGCATCCGCGCCGCTACGCAAACGCTAACGTGGTTCGTCGGGAAAATCTTTTACACATCCAACGATACACAAAATAATTTAATCAAGCCAGGAAATGATTGCGATTAAATTTTGCCGAATTTTGAGGTTAGTCACTCAAATTTTGGCTTACGCCTACTCAGGATTCATTGTCTTGTATTTCCTGCTGAGACTAATATTTTGGGATAGTTTCTGGCTTGTTGGCTTTGTTAGCACCTTTATCCCTTTTATTTTTTCACCGATATTAATTTTACCACTATTGGCATTTTCAATTATAAAAAAACGATGGTTCTCGATTATTTCATCGATTGCTTGCATCTTGCTGGTCAGTTGGTTGCATCTGAAATACTTTTCTCCTCACGCTTTACGAGCAAATGGTTCCCAGCCTAATATCAGAATTTTATCCTTAAACAGTAGTTGGCATAAAACCAGTTCCCAAAATTTAGTTAAATTAATTCAACAACAACAACCCGATATCATTTGTTTACAAGAAATTGTTCGCAGACATACTGAAAAAGCCTTTCCCCGCTTACAGACATCCTACCCCTACCAAGTTTATGCCCAAAGCGTGGCAATCCTCAGCAAATATCCAATTTTCTTCTCCGAAAATTTACACCTAGCGGGTCATCAAGAAATTCAGCAACGAGCGATTACCCAAATTAATCAGCAAGACGTAGTTGTTTATAACATTCAAGTTATCTCTCCCTGGATTCGTCCTCAGAAAATTTTGCCTTTCCTCACTATCCCGATTTATGATTACACAAAACGCTCGGCAGAAATTCAGGATTTAGTGCAGCGGCTCCAGAAAGAAACCAAGCCATTTATTGTGGCTGGTGATTTTAATATGACAGACCAGTCGCAAGACTATCATTATTTAAGAACAGTTATGCAAGATTCCTTCCAAACATCAGGGTTAGGTTTTGGCTTGACTTGGCCTCATGGCTGGGAACTAAGCTTCCTGATTAAAAACTCAACTTCAAAATTAAATTATCCCCTCTTCAGAATTGACTATATTGGGTATTCAAAACATTGGGGTTCTCACTCTAGCAAAGTTTTACCGACAACAGGTTCAGATCACTTACCCGTAGAAGCAGAACTCATTTATCTCAAATCTGGTTGAGTCATAAAATCACTATTAGTCTGTCAAGACAATTTTGATAGTTTGTTCCAGGCGCAATTAATCGCGTCTGGAACTTAGGAACTCATTCAGTTACACGAAAGCCGTATCTAGACGGCAAAGCTCAAGATAAGATTGGCGGTAATCCTACCTGCCTTGGCTCTACAAACTTGCCATTAAATCCCATTGCTTTATCTTCGATTGTTCTTCCTTCAGCTACCGCGCGGCGAATTTCTGCACGTTCCATGTCATCATCAACACCACCCAGCAAGTAAACAATTAATCTTGCAGCTAAGTCTTTTCCGGCAACTGAAACGCGCTTTTTATTCGGATCGTACAAAACGCCATACCAAAGAGAATTAGGAGACTCCATGCCGCTGAAGCCATCATCCGCATCGTATTTCTGAAGCTTTTCAAAAATAGTTTTTAGCGAAAATCCCTTTTTAAAAACCAAAATTCCTAAAGCTTGAGCTAAGGCAACTTGCCCAACCGGGCGGAAAAGTATATTTCCTTCCCCTCCACCTTTCTCAAAATTGAAGCGGCGCATTTCCGGGGTTTCTGCGCCATTCTCTAACCTTTGAAAGCTGAGCAGAGTTGTTAAATAATCGAAAAGTTGCTTAAATTCCTCAATTCCCTCCTCCAGCTCTCCATCATCAGGACGCATGGGAATTAAACCTTTTTTCCCCACGGGTTTCCATTTGGGGAACTTGTACTCTAAGTACCGTTCAGACATTTCTTTAAGCGCTTGCAGGGTGGTTAAAACAGTTGACTTAGCGGCAACTGTTGCACTATCCCAATTGACGCGGGGATTGCGCCCGTCAATATCTTTTAGTAGAGGATGGGTGACAGCAACTTTTCGGGCAACAATTGAAAATGCATCATCTTCATCTAGCTGTGCCATCTGACCTTTACTTAAAGGTACTGCCATGAGATTGACATGGACAAAGATGGATCTTACTCGTCGTCGTGCTTCTTCCCGCGTCTCCCCAGTAACGACGGCTGAAATAAATTCAATGCCTATCTTTTCTTTAGCTAAGTTTTGCAAATAAGCCGGGTCTATCTCATAGCTCTGCCTAAGATCGTCAATTGTAATAACAGCTCCTGAAGGCTTTTTATCTTTTTTATATCGTGGGAGTTTACCTGTTTGAAGTAACTCCATTAAACCTTGTACTCCCATCAGTCGATGTTGACCATCCAAGGCAAAAATCGTGACATCTGGGGAAACGTTTAACAACCCTACTTTGCCGTCTTTATCTAGTGCCATAAAATCAGCAGCAGATTTAATCGCCCGTCCGCTTGCATCCCACTCGGCAGCATTAGGATTGTCTACCCAAGGTTGATTGACAACTACTAGAACTGGCGGGAATTTGTGAGTTTTTCGAGCTGCTAAATACTGCGTCAAGGGCGCTTGACGCGACCAATCTAGGGGTCGTTGCTGAATTTCTTCAATACTCTCGGCGTCGATTTCCACATTGTCTTTCTCTGGGTCGAATTTTTGCCGGAAAAGCGGTAGGCGAGACGCGAATCGAACGCGACTGGCGAACCATTCCAGAGTTGCCGAACCGATATACGCCTCCGTGCCGCCCATTTCTATCTTCTGAACCAGGAATTGGTCGTTCCGTGCCAGATATCTATCTAAAAGGAGTGCGATCGCTTGTTTTTCTTGGTTTTCCCGTTCCAAAATCTGGGTAGCAAGGTCAGTTGTAGGGTTGGTGGGGCTGTTCATAGGCAGATTTAGTGGGGAATTTAATTAATTTTTAAAAACTATCAGTCAAAAGTTGTTATGTCAAACTAAGTTTTTAAAAACTTTATGTATACTGAGATTGTGTCCAAAACTAAATAAGGCTGGGTATTTATGCTTACCCCCTCCTTTGAGTACGTTTTGCCTGTGATTCGGGGAATTCAGGCAGGGCGAGAATACTACGTTTCGATGTGTCCGGTGCGATTTATCCCGAAGCTGTTCCCGTTGGAGGATGGGGAAATGCCGCCGGAAATGAGGACAACGCGATCGCTCAACCGCACCCGCGTGCCAGAAATTGCCCGATATATTTTGAACAATCCGACTAACTACATTTTCTCGGCAATTACGGCATCGATTGACGCGGATATCACGTTTGAACCGATAGGTACAGAGGCAGAAGCGCGGAAGATTGGACGCTTGAAAGTGCCGATGGATGCGCGGTTTGCCATCCATGACGGGCAACATCGACGGGCGGCGTTGGAAATGGCACTGAAGGAAAATCCCGAACTGGGGTATGAAACGATCGCGGTTATCTTCTTTTTAGATATTGGTCTAAAGCGATCGCAGCAGATGTTTATTGATTTAAACCGCTATGCAGTCGATGCCGATCCATCGCTAAATATTCTTTACGATCATCGGGACGAGAAAACAAACTGGGTGCGGTCAGTTGTCAACCAAGTCCAGGTTTTTAGAAACCTGACGGATACGGAACGCAGTACGCTGCCTACTCGCTCTGGCAAGCTATTTACTCTCAACAGCATCTATAATGCTACTCTTGCCCTGCTAACGGATCGCCAGGAGACTGAACAGCAGATTGAACGAGCAGTCCGTTACTGGAATGCAGTTAGTCGCTATATCCCAGCTTGGGAGCAAGTTCTACACGGGAAGGTCAGTGCAGGCGAAATCCGGCGGGATTACGTGCATAGTCACGCGATCGCGATCGCTAGTTTAGGCGCTGTTGGAGCAAGTTTGCTGTCGCTTTACCCGGAAAACTGGGACTCACATCTAGAAGGTTTGCAACAAATCGACTGGTCGCGCTCTAATCCTGATTGGAAAGGGATAATTATGTCTAGCGGTGGGATTTCTAAATCCCGCACCAGTGTCACTCAGATGAGTGCTTATATTAAAAAGCACCTGAATTTGCCGCTGACACCGGAAGAGGAACGGTTAGAGAATGCCCGTCTTATAAGGAGGGAGAAATGAAAAGACGATAAGAGCGAGCGCTTACATCCATCCCAGATTAGCTTTTGCCATACTAATTGCCATTCTTACAGCGCTGGCACTGGCTGTTATTCTGTAGGATTTACCTGGATTTTTGGGGTCTGGGCTAGATAAAACAATATTCCCTTCCCAAATATGGCTGTCTTTTGACCAATTAAGCTGAGCAATTTTTGAAATCTTCTCAGCTTCAAAATAATCCCTGTTTTTATCATAGGTGCAGTATAGCAAGTGTCCTAAAATTTCTAGACCAACACTTCTGCCTAAAATACATTCTTCCTTAAATGCACCAACTTCCTCAATCGTTAATTCTCCGGCAGTTGTCTCAAATATATGCTTTGTCTGACTGCATTCTGAAAAAAGCTGATTTAGGCAACTGATCAGAGCCTCAGATGATGACTCAACATCATAATCTTTCAGCTCGTTATTGGGATCGTCAGCAAAAGCGCAGCTTACTAGCTTGGCTATGTAATTAGTTGTGTAAATCAATCTCTTTTTAGTTTCGGGACTGCCTTTAATTTTCTCGGTTTTCCCCTCAAACATTGGCACTCTTTCAAGTACAGTTTTAGTAATACCAACTCTACCTTCAAATTCACCAAATGATAAAAGTAAAGATTTGTCCAATTGCCTTGTTTGCGCCATATCTTTGAAATCTATCTGGCACTGGTTAAAATTTTCTTCTAAAACCAGAGTAATAGGGAAGTTATTATCACCAATCAGCTCTCCTTGTGTACTTTCAATTAATTCATGAATAGCCCGCTTACGATGCTGCCCATCAGTAATATCTAACTTAACGCCACGAGGAATGACTACTAGACAAATTCCCCTCCCTAATTCGATAATATTAATCTTGCCCGGAGTTACATTTGCCGTCAGTGTACCTAAAACCCAAGGTTTCCCCTTTTCAACACGTTTTAGAATATATTCTTTTATTTCCTCAGCATGACCCTTCACCTCCGGACGATTTTTTCCAGAATCAGGATCATTACCAATAGATGGTTTTGTTTGGAGAAGAGTTGGCAAGTCGTCAGCAGGGACATTAATTTGTATCATTGTTCGCTTTCCTTGCTGAAAGCTCAGTCCTAAATAGCACTTCTCTCGATAATATTTCTCAAAGTATGGCGCAAGTAAACCCATTAAAGGCTGGTTTACTTCAGGCTGAAGAGGGTTGTTTTCAGGCATATTAATCAATACAATTAATTCTGTCAGGTCAATCTTCTATTTACTGATTATACAAGGTAAGCAATCGAGTCAGAACACGATTTAATATTGAAATTAAAATTCACGTAAATACAAATAATTTCAAAAAAGTAAAATATGAGGTTTAACTAATGACAGATACACAACAAATTCCCCTCTTCCCACCTCGCAATATTGCTGAATTAATAGAGGATATAGAAAAGTTAACTAAAGAAATTCAAGAATTATATTGTCTAGATGAAATACCTTGGGTAATTGGATATAGTGGAGGAAAGGATTCTACCACCGTATTGCAGCTAATCTGGAATGCGATCGCAGCACTTCCATTAGAAAAAAGAACTAAAGAAATTCATGCAATTACAACGGACACACTGGTAGAAAATCCGATAGTTTCTGCTTGGGTTCGTCAATCTGTAGAGCGGATGAAGGTGGCTGCAAAAGAACAAAAAATGCCAATAGAACCTCATTTGCTTAATCCCGCAGTAAAAGACACATTTTGGGTGAACTTAATAGGTAAAGGTTATCCAGCACCTCGAAATGGATTTCGTTGGTGTACTGATCGCATGAAAATTCAGCCTGTTAACCAATTTATTCGCGATATGGTTAGAGTCAGCGGTGAAACTATTGTTATTCTAGGTACTCGAAAGGCTGAAAGCCTCAAACGTGCAGCAACAATGACTAAGCATGAAGCAGGTAGAGTACGCGATCGCCTTAGCCCTAATGCACGCTTACCTAATTCCTTGATTTATAGCCCTATTGAAGACTGGCGTAATGATGAGGTATGGATTTACCTCAATCAGTGGGAAAATCCTTGGGGAAATAGTAATAAGGATCTATTTACAATGTACCGGGGTGCAACAGCAGATAATGAATGTCCATTAGTTGTTGACACCTCCACCCCTAGTTGTGGCGATTCTCGCTTTGGGTGTTGGGTTTGCACAATGGTAAGTAAAGATAAATCAATGGAGGCGATGATCCAGAATGATGAAGAGAAAGAATGGATGCAGCCTTTACTAAGTATCCGTAATGAATTAGATATTGAGAATGATCGCCCCAAAAGAGACTTTCGCCGAATCTATGGTAAGGTCGAACTTTTTGAACGCAATGTAGACGGTGAAACCTCAGTTGAACCAATTCCTGGCCCCTATACAAAATACTGGCGAGAACATTGGTTGAGACGAGTCTTAGAAGCACAAACCCAAACTCGCCGCACTGCACCTCTAGAAATGCGCGACATCACCTTAATTACCCAGGATGAATTAAGCGAAATTCGCCGCATTTGGTTAGAAGAAAAGCACGAATTTGATGACAGCTTGCCGCGTATTTACGAAGAAGTCACAGGCGAATCGTTCCAAGACATTCGTCCTGGTGCTGAGAGGAAACTCCTAGGTACTGACGAGTGGGAAGTGCTACAAGAAATCTGCAATGATGAAATGCACCTAGAACTGATGGCGAAACTGCTAGATACAGAACGCCAGCATCACACAAAATCTCGGCGTGGCGTTTACGAAAAATTGGATAAATGCTTTGAAAGCAGTTCTCGCTCGAAAGAGGATGCAATTCAAAATGCCCATGATAAGCGCGACTTGAAAAATGCTGTTGTCGAAGAAGATATTGACAAAGTGAAACAGCTAACTTGGGCAAGCATGAAATTTTCATCTCCAAAAGCAGATGACGCTAATGACTAAGTGCTGTTTATTCCCGATTACCCATTAGCTGTTACCGATTACCTATTCTCAATAAGCTGTGATATTTCTCGAACTCGTCCTGCAAAATTTTGGCCCTTACCTTGGGCGACAAGTCATCAACCTCCGCCCCGAAACAGATGAAAATACTTGCCCGATTATCTTAATTGGCGGCATGAATGGCGGCGGTAAAACGACACTCATGGACGCCATTCGCCTTGCCCTATACGGTTCTCGCGCCCAATGTTCTACACGCGGCAACTTAAGCTATAACGACTTTCTTACCCAGTCAGTCAACCGCAGCACCCCACCCACAGAAAAAGCCCGAATTGAATTAGCTTTTGAAGTCATTCAAGACGACAAACCCACTATTTTAAGAGTTGTCCGATATTGGGAAAAGGAACCCAAAGAAGGAAAAGATACCCTTGGTATTCTAGTAGATGAAGAATGGCCCGATAAAGCCCTTGCCAGCACCTGGGACGAATACATCGAGAACCTGCTACCGCTGGGAATTTCTAATCTATTTTTGTTTGACGGCGAACAGGTAAAAGAACTTGCCGAATTAGATACTCCACCCCCTTTAGTTGTAGGGGCAATTCAATCGCTATTAGGCTTAGAACTCTCAGAACGTCTATCCGCCGATTTAGATATCCTCGTTAGCCGTAAGCGCAAAGAAATTGCTAGCGCTAAAGAACTCGCTACGTTAGAAGAAATTGAACAAAGACTTAATTTACAAAAAGATGAATTAGATACTGCAACCCAAGAAGTAGGTTCTCTGCGAAATAACTTAGATAGGGCTGAAGAAAAGCAGCGTGAAGCCTCTGAAAAATTCCTGTACGAAGGTGGAAAACTTGCAAGCGATCGCAACCGTCTAGAAAAACAAAAAGACCATTTCACAACCCAGGCAGAAAAAACGCGGGAAGCGCTGCGAGAATTAGCTGCTGGTAGCTTTCCTCTCACTTTAATTTCTCCCCTGCTTGAACAAGCTAAATCCCAAGCCGAAAAGGAAAGCCGTCAACAACAGAAAAAAATCGCACGGGATATTTTGATAGAACGAGACTATCGCCTCTTAAATTATATTTCCGAATTGTCATTAGTTTCCGAGGAACTTGACAAAATCAAATTTTTCCTAGACCAAGAAAATCAACAACTTGAGCAAGAAATTACCGCCAATGAAAGTCCCTGGTTATTAGCAGAAATAGAAGAAATCAAGGAACTGGATAATTTATTAAGTTTTGGCATCAATACCGTTAAGTTTAGAGCCAAAGAAAAACTAGAAGAACTAGAAAACCTAGAAATTGAGATAGATGCTCTCGATAGACAGATAGCCGCTGCTGCTTCTCCAGAAGCGTATCAACAACTACAAGACGCTGTTAGAGAAGCGAATAATGCAGTCGCAAAAGCTCAAGTTGCTCATGAAATGGCTACCCGCCGTTGTGAAGAATTAATGAGAGCGATCGCTAAAACCAAAAAAGAGTTAGCAGACTATAGCGAAGACAATATCAAGCTAAAAAATAATCAGCACATTATCGCCTCCGTCGCCAAAGTTCAAGCGACTCTAAAGCTATTTCGGGAAAAATTAACCCTGAAAAAACTCAATAAATTAGAAATAGAAGTAACCGAGTGTTTCCGTTATCTTCTGCACAAATCTGACTTAGTGCATCGCGTAGCCATTGACACTCAAACCTTCAGCCTTTCTATCTACGATCCGCAGGGACAACCCGTACCAAAGCATCGCCTCTCAGCCGGAGAAAAGCAATTACTAGCGATCGCTTTCTTATGGGGATTAGCACGAGTCGCTGGACACCACTTACCTGTAGCAATCGACACACCGCTTGGGCGACTAGATTCTTCGCACCGACAGAATTTAGTTGAGCGATATTTTCCCTCTGCAAGTCATCAGGTGATTCTATTATCGACTGATACTGAAGTTGGCAAAACTGAAGCCGAAAGGTTGCGAGAATTGGATGCGATCGCTCACGAGTATCTGCTGAAGTATGACACAAGCGATCGCCAGACAACCGTAGTACCTGGTTATTTCTGGTGATATATTTCTGGTGATATAGAAATTTAGGAATACTATAGCGGTTCTCACTTTTAAGCACTACAATTTTGACCTCTCTCCAAACCTCTCTCCTCCTAGGAGAGAGGCTTTGAATTATTTCCCCTCCTCGCTTGCGGGGAGGGGCAGGGGTGGGGTTAAACTGTATTCCATCTAAACGAGAAGCGCTATATTGTTGGGCCAAAGCATTACATATCCATTAAATCGTAGTTTCTCTGTAAATCCAGTAACTTCACTCTAGCTTCGCCCGCATTATCTGCTAAGTCAGCAAACTCTACAAATCGCCGCAATTCCTTTCTTAATAAATTGCGTTCTACTTCCAAAGTTTCCCGATCTAACTCTGGTGGCAGTACAATCATGTCAAATAAAGTGGCGCGTTGTTTACCTGGGTGAGGGCGCAAAATTCGTCCTCGACGCTGAATAAATTGGCGCGGATTGCTGCTACTGGCTAAAATTACAGCATTCTGAATTGCTGGAATATCTACACCCTCATCTAGACAGCGAATCGCCACCAAACCTTGTAAATCTCCCGACTCAAATTGACACCGCAAATTTTCTCTTTCTGATAATGGCGTTTGGGCGGTGTAGGTATTGATTCGGTATCCCAATTCATCTCCCAAAATTTTAGCAACGGCTTTCAATTGGCGCGTGCTTTCTACAGAACCATCTCCGCAATAAAATAAAGTGTGCGTCGTGTCCAAGCGTTTACTCATTAACTGGCGCAAAGCAGTTAACTTGTTGGTAGCAGCGCCAATTAATCTCGCCCGTTGCATCAACAATGGCTTGAGTTCTTCACGGTCTTCCCAATTGCTTTTGCTAGCACCGTTCTCGCGTTCCTGGAACAACAGCGCCCTGCCAATCCTAGCGGTTAATTTTACATAAGCACGGGCTTCTGCCTCTGTTAGTTCTACCAGGATAGGGTAGTACAAATAATGCACCAACGCCCCCTGTTGAATTGCATCTTTCAGCGTAAATTCCGGCTCTAAAACTCTGCCAAAATAATCAAATAAAGATTGCGTCCCTTCATCATCAAAATACCGTTCCGGTGTTGCCGACAGCGCCAGTCTTAACCCCACCTTAGAAGGCAAACTCTTCTCCAACTGCCTTGCACCGAGATTATGCGCTTCATCTCCTACAATTAGCGTTTTGTCTGGAAAATATTTAAGTTGAGATTGCAATCCCTCACTCATCAAGGTGGCATTTGTTGTAATCAGTGTGAGAAACCGTTGATTGCCAGAACGCAGATTGTAGAGTTGCGTTGATAGTTGACTCTGCCAGTTTCGTACATTCTCAAAAGCTAAAACTGGCTGTAGTCCAAATTTCTCGCATTCTCGCGCCCACTGTGTCACCAGATGTCGATAGGGACACACTACCAGCAAAACTTGCAAGTTAATTTTTTGATAGAGTGAGGTGGCGATCGCTAGCGCCGTAATCGTCTTCCCACTCCCCGTCGCCATCTTCAGCGTTCCTCTGCCTTGATTGGCAAACCAGCTAGCAACCGCTTCCTGCTGATACTGCCGCAGTTGTAAAGATGCTGGTATTCTGGGGCATCCCAGAGGTGTTTCATGCCCTTCTGAGGGATGCAGATGGTAGGTTCCCTTAGAAGCAGCAACCGCTAAAAGTCTGTTAATCGGTTGCAGGTCGTACTCTACTGGCGAAGAGACGGGATAGGATTGCTTTTTTGCCTGACTTTCGACTTGATAAACACCCTTTGACGACAACTTCACGCGCCAGTACCCCTGCCATTCAAGCTGTTGATTTATTTTATGGGTTTAGGGGAGTAATCGGGTGCGATCGCTATTTATCTACCCAGCATTTATCTACCCAGCGAACTTAAGTATTACTACACCAAAATCGTTGCTTACTTAACTTAAAAATCATTTACCTGGACGCATAGATCCCCATTCTTAAAATATAGGTCAATACGCATTAAATTTCAGTAATATTTGATACAACCTCGCTTGAGTTCCTCATTTCAAGTAGAGACACTTTCATGTTCTATCGCTACGGTTCCTTCGCTAAAAAAATAAGCACCCACTTCAAACAAAAAGTGAGTGCTTTCCACAAGTCAACCCGGAAAAAGTCTTTCTTTGACTAATTGCCTTTTGCCTGAATCAATAAGCATCCTGCAACTCGTAAAAATCAGGCGAGACATAATCCTTCCGCAACGGATAGCCTACCCAATCTTCCGGCATCAAAAGCCGCTTCAGGTTCGGGTGTCCTTCATAGACGATGCCATACATATCAAAAGCTTCCCGCTCTTGCCAGTCTGCCGTCTTCCAAATCCAATATACCGAAGGAACTCTAGCGTCATCTCGCGGCAAAAACACCTTCAGCCGCAGTTCCTCCGGTCTGTCAGCATTGTCGCTCACTTGGATTAGATGATAGAAGCTAACCAATTCCTCTCCCGGCCCCGCATCATATCCACCTTGACACTGGAGGTAGTTAAATCCGTAAGCGTAGAGAGCTGTAGCAATCGGAATCAAGAAGTCCCGGTCAACTTTGATGATCTCAACATCACTGCGATCGCGTTCTAGTTCCTGATGCTCAAAACCGTTTTCCTTCAACCAAAGGGAAACCTTACCCGCTTCCACAATTTGGGATTTTGCTTGGGGTTCCCCTGAAGATTCTGCTGGAGATTCTGCTTCAGCCACGACGTTCCTCCTGTTTTTCTGCCGTCAACAGTGCTGGTGCTACAGGCATACCCGTCGCTGCCGCCAGCTCTTGCGGCGGAGTTTGGCGAGTTGCCAACTGTAAATACTTGCCATCGTGGATGGTTTCTACAGCTTGCATCTTGTGAGTGGTGCTGTAATAGCGATGGATTTGCTGAAACTGATCCCGCTCTTGGATAGAATCGTTCCCGATTTTCTTCCGCAGTTTAATGATCGCATCCATGATCGCTTCCGGACGTGGGGGACATCCAGGCAAATAGACATCGACAGGAATCAGCTTATCCACACCCCGCACCGCAGTCGGGGAATCAGCGCTGAACATCCCGCCAGTAATCGTGCAGGCTCCCATTGCAATCACGTACTTGGGATCTGGCATCTGCTCATAAAGGCGCACCAGAGCCGGTGCCATCTTCATGTTAATCGTGCCAGCAGTAATAATTAAATCTGCTTGCCGAGGGCTGGAACGGGGGACTAAACCAAATCTGTCAAAGTCAAACCGGGAACCAATCATCGCTGCCACTTCGATGAAGCAGCAGGCGGTTCCAAACAACAGAGGCCACAGGCTGGAAAGCCGCGACCAGTTGTAGAGGTCGTCAACCGTTGTCAGGATGACATTTTCAGAAAGTTCTTGAGTAACAGAAGGTCGCTCAATCGGGTTAAGGATCTTCTCTTTCTGCTGCGCCTCAAAGGCAGCAATATCACTGTTACCGTTAGATTTCATGACCATTCCAAGGCTCCTTTGCGCCACGCATAAACAAGAGCAACTACAAGAATTGCAATAAAGACCAAAGCTTCAATAAACGCCAGTACACCTAGACGATTGAAGGCAACGGCCCACGGATACAGGAAAACAGTTTCAACATCAAAAATGACGAAAACCAGCGCAAACATGTAATAGCGGATGTTGAACTGAATCCAGGCTCCCCCAATCGGTTCCATGCCAGATTCGTAAGTGGTGCGCCGCTCTGGACTACTACCACTGGGCCGCAGGAGCTTGGAGGCAGTCAGCGCCAAAATCGGCACCAGACTGGAAGCTAGCAAGAAGCCTAAAAAATACTCATACCCACTGAGGACAAACACGATCTTGTACTACCACTCAGATGAAAGGACGGCTGTTATTACTTCTTCACATTTATACATTATAAAGCGCCTGCCTCTGCCAAAGTTGCTAGTGGCGGGGCAGCGAACGTCGATCATCGATACTGTTTTCTGATTGACCCGTTCAGCTTTTCTAGTCAAGGCTCCTACTGAAGCGGACAACGTTACTGCTAGCGAGGGATGACAGCGAAGTCCTCTCCTCAAGGCAGAGGCAAGCTAAACAATATTAAGAAAATCCCCTACTTATGGCATAATTTTTAACATACATTTTAAGATTGGCTTCTCAATTTCATCTTGAGCCATGAGCAATCAAGCCGTCGATGCCCAACCACTAGATCGCTATGAATGTCGCGCCTGTGGCTACATTTATGAGCCGACTAAAGGTGATAGTAAGAGTAACGTTCCCTCAGGGACATCCTTTGAAGAATTGCCAATAGATTGGCGCTGTCCAATTTGTGGGGTGCGAAAAACACAGTTTCAAAACATTGGCGTTGTAGGCTCACCCTCTGGATTCAAGGAAAATCTGAGCTATGGTCTAGGCGTTAACCGTTTAACCCCAGGACAGAAGAATCTTCTCATTTTTGGGGCATTAGCCTTGGGCTTCTTGTTCTTTATCAGTCTCTATGGTTTGCAATAAAACCAACCTCAGCTTGCAACAGATGAAGCGAATCCCCGCCGCATTCGCTGGATTAACACTCGTATAGTAGAAGATTTGCACGCACCAGTTCTGGATAGTATGAATTTATTTGTGAGAAAGCTGAAACAAATTGCAATATTGTTGGCAGTTGTCCTCTTTTGCGCCAGTTGCAGTCAAGTTCCTTCCGTGAGCAACAGCCCCTGGCACGCCATTTCTCTACCAACACAAGCAAACTTACAGGATCTCGCTTTTACGGGCGACCCCAATCATGGCTGGGTTGTGGGGAGTGACTCCACACTGTTGGAGACAACGGATGGCGGCAAGACTTGGGAGTCTAGAAACCTGGAACTGGGAGATCGGCAATACCGCTTTACTGGCGTGAGTTTTGCCGATCAAGAAGGCTGGATTACAGGCGAACCCTCTATCTTGCTCCACACCACAGATGGGGGAAAATCTTGGACTCGCATCGCGCTGAGTAACAAGTTACCGGGGGCACCAAATAAAATTGTGGCACTCGGTCCGAACTCCGCTGAGATGAGCACCAACGTTGGGGCAATTTATCGCACTCAAGACGCAGGACAGACTTGGAAAGCGATGGTGCAAGAAGCGGTGGGCGTTGTCCGCAATATGTCTCGCTCTCCCGATGGCAAATATGTTGCGGTGTCTGCCAAAGGTAACTTCTACTCCACTTGGGAGCCGGGTCTAGATGCCTGGGTTCCCCATAATCGAAATAGCTCCCGAAGAGTGGAGAATATGGGGTTTGCACAAGATGGTCGGCTGTGGATGCTGGCGCGGGGCGGTCAGCTACAATTTAGCAGTCCTGAAAAGCCAGACGAGTGGGAAGAAGCACAATATCCAGAGGTATCCACCAGTTGGGGTTTACTCGATTTGGCATACCGGACACCTGAGGAAGTTTGGGTATCAGGAGGCAGTGGAAATTTGCTGCGGAGTCTGGATGGCGGCAAAACTTGGGAAAAAGCTCGCGAGATAGAGGATATCCCTTCCAATCTTTACAGGATTATGTTTCTAACACCCCAGCAAGGATTTATCATAGGTCAGCGAGGTGTTTTGTTGAAATACGAAGGTTCGTCGCAAGCGGCTTGAAGAGGAAAGCAAGATTGTTGTCATACAACTAATGCTTTGCTTGTGACTCTCTACCGAGTTTCGTATCATAATTAAGTTAGCTTTTAATTGTTGTCAGAGGAGGAATCTGAATGGCTGGTACAACTGGAGAGCGTCCATTTTCGGACATTATTACAAGCGTTCGTTACTGGGTAATTCACAGCATCACCATCCCTGCATTATTTATTGCAGGCTGGCTATTTGTTAGCACAGGTCTTGCATACGATGCCTTTGGGACACCCCGCCCCAACGAGTATTACACCCAAACTCGGCAGGAAGTGCCGATTGTTCAAGATCGCTTTGAATCCAAGCAACAAATCGAGGATTTTATAAAATAAGCGGGCAGTCTCTAGACATCGCTGGGTGTGAAAATAAAAGCACCTATTTGTGTTAGGATTGCCGGGGCAATTTTGGCTGGATTTGATGCAAAAAAGGGATTAAAAGTACCGCATCAATTCGGCTCTAAAGAGCGAACGGGAATCGAGTTTGATACATCGGTAGTGAAGTACCGTAGGTATACGGAAGTGTTTGGAAAAAGAATCACCTCTAGCTGGTTGGAGGAGACTTCAAAGGGTCAGTAGGCTCAATATAGGTTTACGAAGCCCTTTTTGCAGGAAAAGCCTTCCCGTTACGGTACGAAAAGCCCCATTTCTATCAAAAGAATTGGGAGTCTCAACAAGTAAGTCGTTTAAAAGAGGTGGCAGAACATGACTACTAATACGCCCAATCAGCCAGTTTCATATCCCATTTTTACCGTTAGATGGCTAGCGGTTCATACGCTGGCTGTCCCAACAATCTTTTTCTTGGGCGCGATCGCTTCTATGCAATTTATTCAACGATAGGAGAAACCTAATTATGCCAGAACGGAGTCCAAATCCCAATAATCAACCAGTTGAGTTAAACCGTACTTCTCTTTACTTGGGCTTGCTACTGGTTTTTGTCCTTGGTATCCTGTTTTCCAGTTATTTCTTTAACTAACTGGGCTTGACTGCATCATTTTTAAGTTTAATTAGGAGGGAAAAGCTGTGTCTGGAAGTGGAAGAATCCCGTTGTGGATTGTAGCTACCGTCGCTGGTCTGGGCGCGATCGCTGTGCTAGGTGTTTTCTTCTATGGTGCCTACGCTGGTCTAGGCTCCTCTTTGTAGAGAAAAGCTGGGTAATCAACTAGATTTGAGAGAACTCTCATCAAATCATCAAAAAAAACCGCCTCTCTGACTAGAACAGGCGGTTTTTTCCATTGCCTAACTAATGCCCAGCTAAATTTAAATTCCCGTTGGATCTTCGTGTTCAATGTAAAGAAACAAGAAGGCCATTGCGACAGCCGGGAAGATCAAGCCAGTTAGAGGCACTAGGATTGAGGGTAAGAATGAAGCTCCCATCTTTAAATTTCCTATTTTAATGAAACAGCTTTCGTAATTGAATTTACAGTGAATTGGTAGCCAAAAACCGAATCATAAAAATTTTTAACAAGCGCCTAATCCGCAAACTCATCTAGCGACCAGTTGGGCAAATCTGGGGGAATAACTATACGGTCAACGGTTACTTTATGGCTCTCTCGTTGGGTATAAGTATCAACCGTGACAGCTTCAAAACGGATTTCTACGCTCCCAAATGGCACAGTTAGTTGAGTCGTTGCCTCTAGGGATTCTAAACCAGTAGGGATAAAATCGACTAGCCACCGCGGGCCATCCAGCAGCGATCGCGTTTGGCGGTCATGCACCCACAGCTTGACATAGAGCCGGGGGGACTCAGATCGCAACGTCAGGCGGACAGCCAACGGTTGTCCGGCAATCAGTTCGCCTTCGGGTAAAACTAGCTCAGGCTCTGGCACGGGTTCCTCGTCCAGCGACGATGGCTGCGGTTCTGGGGGAACCCCCCGCCCCGCATTGGCAAAACGCGATCGCCCTGGTTGTACCCCCCTTGAGGAAGCTTCTCGCGAGCCATACCCGCCTCGCCCACTGGTGCTGGGAGGGAGTTCAGAAGGATCATCGTCTACCACAATTTCTCGCTCTGTCCAGTTAACCGCAGACTCTGCCATCGATAAAACATTCTTAGCCATCTCAACCGGGTTCTGCGGAGTTGCTGGCAGTTGACCAGAGGCGGCTCCCACCTCTTGGGAATTGTTCGTTGCATCGCTGGCAATACCGCCATCTTCACCCAATTCTTCCTCCAACTCTGGGAGGGGAGGTTGTTGGTCAAGCAATAGTGCTACAAGTTCCCAGTCTGTCGGCATTGGTGGCAAACGGTCATCCGTTTCCCCCTGCGGCTCGGCGGCAGTTGCTTCGGTGCCATCCGCAACGTCATCATCCGCAACGTCAGTGTCTTCGCTGCCCTCGGTCAGGTCTGCTGAAGGCTCTGCTTCCTCGGTAGATTCCTCCTCCGTTGCAAATACCTCTTCCGGTTGCAGCCATGCTGAAGATTCCTCATCCGTTGCCAGGTCGTTCAACCGGGACAAAAAACGATCTTGCAGCTTCAGGGTCGCAAAAGCCGTATCTAAGGGCGATGCTTGAGAGTTAACGGAGGGATGCGCTTCTCTTTGTTCGGCGGAGTGTTCTGCTCCCTCGATATCAGAAGCATCTTCAACACCTACGTCCTGCTGACTATGCAAATCTGTATCGGCATCAGCGCTGGCATCTGTTCCATCGGGTTCCTCCGGACGCTGCCAAGTCTGAGCTAAGTGATTCAATAAATTATCAAATAACTGCTCTACATCAGGCGCAGCCCCTTCAGGAGGGGCGGTATCAAGAGGTTGGGGAGGATTTAGGGAAGAAGATTTATCTTCTTCTTTCGCAGCGGATGTGTCGCCATTCTCGATGCGCTCGGTTGCAGGCATCGCATCAGAAATCACCGGAAGTTTAAGCGATCGATTAACTGGATTGGCAGGATCGGGTCGATAAAGTTGCGGGGGAAGGGATACCACCGGCGGAGGTTCAGAAGTCACTGATGTATTGCGATCGCTCAAAGCGAGAATGTCCTCAGGCTCATCGCTATCGGTTGCCTCCCCGTTCCCTGTTGCCTCAGTATCGGAAGCAATTGCTGGAAGTTCCGGGGGTTTAAGCGCTGCAATGGCAGGATCGGATTTAGCAATCTGCTCCGGTAGGGGTTTATTAGGTAAAGGTTCTAAGTGCAGCGGCGGAGTATCTTTTGCCGTTTCCACCAGATCGAGGAAAGATGAATCGATCGGGGGTGTCTCTCCTAAAAGGGAATCTAACGGCGGGTTCAATAAATTTGCGTGCTGTTTATCGTGAGCGATCGCATCGAGCAAGTCTTCCAAATCGGCTGTCACGGTAAAGGCGTGAGTCACCAAGACTGTCTCAGCCGCATCGATTAACGTGACTTCTCCTAAAATCAAACGGGTTTGGCAATTTTCGGGCAGCTCTAAATTACAGCTAAAAGAAAAACTCGGCACCTGTTCGGGTATCAGCTGCTGGACATCTACCAAGATTTGTGAGTTTTGCGGATCGCGCATTTCAATTCGCAGTACGTCTGGCGGCAAAAGATGCAAATCCCTAAAACTGTCTAGGATCTCTACTTGTCCACTGAAGGCAATCAGCTCTCCTCGACGCACGACCAGCGTCTCCCGATCGAGGGTCAGTCGGATCGGTGCTTCATCCATTTCAGGTGGCTCAGTTTCTGCTGAGTAACTTCTTCCGGCGGCAGCAAAGGAAAGCTCCGACGAGTTACTGACAGGGGGAGACGTTAAGGAATCGCGGGAAAACTCACTCTGCGGGATAGCTCCACGAGCCGTAGATGTCGGCTCAAACGCTTGCCAGACGGGATCGACGACTTCCTGTAAGATTTCGTCCACCATTTGTAGCGAGTGTTCTACGAGGCGGCTGACGGGCACTGCCGCCTTTGGAGGGGTGCGGTTGAGTGCCGTCTCCCATCTTTGTGCCTCCGATGCCCCGAAAGAGAGGAATAATTCATTGACTGCCTCATCATCGTCTTCTTCCCAGCCAGCATTAGTCATCGCCTCTGTCACTGATTCGTCCTCTGAGGAAGGAGGCACTGGATTCGGAAGGTCAACGTCGGCGGTGAGCGTTTCAGTGGTTGTCGGGGCAGGGTTAACGGGGCGGTCAGCGGCAGAACCTGCGGATGATTCTTGGACGGTTTCGGTGGCGACACCTACCTGGGCACTCCAAACGGGTCGCATGTGTCCAACTAAATCGACATCTGCATCTGCCGGGGTGGTTGGAAAAACCTGGAATTGAATTGCCTGCTGCCAAGTGTTGCCGAGGAAATCTGACATGATATCGCCAGAGCAGCGCAACTCCCAGCGCCCCGACTTGAGATAGGTGAAGGGAATGACCACCATCAAGCCTTCGGCGTTGGTGCGGCGCGATCGCTTCTGAAACCGCCGCTTGGGGGGAACTTCCTCAGTGCTGTCATAGGTGATGCGAATTTCCACCTCGGTGTTGGGACGGCTGGAGTGAGCAACCACCCGATACCGACCTTCTTGGATTTCCACACTTGGCGTCTCTAGGGAGAGCCAGGAAGAATCACCCTCTTGTTGTATTAGAAATTGCCAGTATTCCATAGGAGGCAAGCAGCAAGCATAAAGGATGAAGTATAAAGGATGAAGTTATTAGAGGCGCGGCTGAAAGACAGTGTGACGTATTATTACACGCCAAACTTCACACTTCATACTTCATATTCTTGTTACCTTTTTACTTTAATCTCCTGCCGCAGTTCCTCGATCGTTCCTAATAATTCACTTTGAGCGATCGCACTCTGCTCTTTCGATGCCATCCACTTCAGCTTGACAGTTTGGTTCTCTGCTTCCTCTTCTCCCAAAACCAAGCAAGCAACTGCACCGCTACGGTCAGCCCTAGCGAACTGCTTTTTAAAAGCACTTCCACTCAGGTCTAGATCCACGCTAAACCCAGCTTGACGTAATTTTTGAGCCAATTGTAAAGCTTGGGATTCTGCTTTCTCGCCTCTGGAAACCACGTAAAAATCCAACGTTGGGGCGGGTGGCTCTTGCAGCTGTTGCAGCAGGATGATCAAGCGTTCTAAGCCCATTGCCCAACCCACCGCTGGGGTCTTCGCTCCCCCCAGTTCTGCCACCAGCCCATCGTAGCGTCCACCACCACAGACAGTTGCTTGCGCTCCCAGGTCGTCGGAGATAATTTCAAAGGCAATGTGGGTGTAGTAATCCAGACCGCGCACCAGACGTGGATTGAGTTGGTAGGCAATCCCCAAATCAGCCAGACGGGCTTGGATTTGCTCAAAGTAGCGACAAGAATCTGCACTCAGATAATCCAAGATACTGGGAGCATCTTGAACAATTTCCTGCGTGCGCCGATCCTTGCTATCTAGTATCCGTAAAGGATTGCGACTCAGCCGTACCTGCGAATCCGAGTCCAACTCTTCTTTGTAAGGAGTCAGGTAATCTACCAGTGCTTGCCGGTAACGCTGTCGATCTTCAGGATTTCCTACTGAGTTAATATCCATGCGGAGATTTTTTAGACCGAGGGTTTGCAGAATATCGGTTGCGATCGCAATTACTTCTGCATCTGCCCTCGAATCGGCAGTCCCCAACACCTCTACACCCAGCTGATGAAATTGGCGCTGTCGTCCCTTCTGGGGAGCTTCGTAACGAAACATCGGTCCCAAATACCAGAGGCGCTGAATCCCACTTTTGACATCAAGAGCGTGTTCAATATAAGAGCGCACAACCCCAGCCGTTCCCTCCGGTCTCAGGGTCATGGAATAGGGATTTTCCCCCCGACTCTTGAAGGTATACATTTCCTTCCCTACCACGTCTGTGGTTTCGCCAATCCCGCGCTCAAATAGCGTCGTCAGCTCAAAAATCGGGGTGCGAATTTCTTGATAAGCCGCTCTGCTTAGAATATCCCGTGCGACCGATTCTACCCATTGCCAGTACCCGACTTCTTCGGGCAGAATATCCCGCGTTCCCCGTATCGCTTGAATGCTTCCCATTGTTTAGATTTTAGATTTTAGTGAGTGTCATGAGTTTTTCACCCCCAGGATTTTCACTTTACCCCCTTCGGGGATTGGGGGTTAGGTCATTGCAATGGCGAAAACTTCATGACACTGAAGATTTTAGATTCAATCCCATCTAAAATCCAAAATTTATTGGTTTTCCTCCTAAGGACAATAGCGCTGACTATAGTAGTCCAAAATCTGCGTGACCCATTGGCGACTCAATAAATCGGCATCTTCTGCATACTGAATCCACAAACCGCCAACTTGGCTTTGATAATAGTCGAACGATTGCCCCGAAGGCTGGGGAACCAAACCTGCGTCTACCCCTCCCACCTGACACAAATGGGCAGCAATTTCCCGATATACCGCTAAGGGTAACCCAGGGAAGCGAATTTCATACCGCAGGTTTTCTCCTCCAGTAGTCTGCACCCTTTCAACTCCTACAACAACTGAATCGTGGTACTTGTTTAAGCTTGAGGAGAGCCATTGATTCCTGGTTTCTTAGCAGGAGCAACAGCCGTTGGTGTACCGGGTTGATCGGGCGTTGCCACTGGTTTTTCCCCAACCCGTCTGGCAACTTCTCTGCCGTATTGCTCCAGAATCACTACCGGACTAGCACCATTATTGACTTCAATCCGCTTGACTAGCACCTGTCCATTAGATAAACGCTGTCCCACTCCAACGTAGCGACTTGGCTCGTTTGGTACCCTCACAATTGCCTGAGGTTCACCCCCCACCTGAACCACTCCTGTGACTTCTACACTTCTTGCCAAGTTTGGTTCTGGTAGCGGTGGCAGTTTGGGTAGAAGTGGCGCGGGAGCCGGAATCCGAGGAGCCGTAGCAATCCGGCTACCTGGAGTTATACCGTTTCTGTTCCCTGGAGGTGTAGCGTTTCTCCTACCCGCAGTCGCCCCATTCCCATTTCTAGCACCTGGAGTGGTAGTGGGGCGTATCGTCGTCCTGCCGCCTGCGTTCCCCCGACTGCCAGCATTCCCTCCGCCTCCAGCGGTTCTGGAAGGTCTGACAGGGGGCAGGGGTGGTGGTACGGGAATCACTCGACGCCCAGGAGTCAAACCCTGAGGAGGAGCTACACCAGGAGCCGGAAACGGAGGGGGAGGCGGACCCGAACCCGTCTCGTTTGGTGTCACTTCCACAATTGGTTTCAGGGGAACAAGTGCAAACGGATCTTGCCGCCCTTTCTGAATTCCTCGCAGGCGTGCATCAGAGTTAGTAGATGGAATCAAGCCGGAAAGCCCAGGAACGGGAGGCGGTTGTGGGGGAACCGTCTGCCCGGGAAATTGCAGGGGTGATGGTGAAGCAGTAGGTACAGCAGACGGAGCGGGAACTGGAACAATGCTAGGGCTAGGAGCTACAGCCGTATCCTCTCCCTGTGAACATCCACCCGCTAACACAGCAAGTATTCCCAAAAACGCAATCCATGAATGTTGACGCATGACCAGTCTCCCAGTGCTTTACCTGCATCCGCCAATAGAAATTCCCTGTTTGCTTTCAACAGTTCTAATATATATGCGGATAATTTATTTTATTAAATGTGTGCAAAAACACCCATCTATATATTCAGTTTAGTGGACAGAGATCGATTCATCGCGTTTGTGTTCCTTATCTTCCAGGAATCGGGAATCTCAGTTTCCGGTTGTTGGAAGAATCAATCGTCAATCCCTACCATTGACTTTTTCAGTGCATCCAGTCCCTTTTTTACCCGCCGAGAAACGGTCACAACACTGATATCTAAGCGTTCTGCAACTTCTTTTTGCGTTAAGTCGTGTAAGAAAACAAATTCCAAGATTTCGCGGGTTCGCTTTTCTAGCTGAACTAAAGCTTGTTGTAGGCGAAGCTGGTCTTCTTGCGCTAACTGAAAACTCCGATATTGCGGGTCTGGGACGATTTCACCTAAGCAAGTTTCACCTTCCGAACCATCCCCTAGGGGTACATCTAAGCTTACAAGTTCGCGGTTTTGAAAGGCCAACTTGATTTCCTGCCATTCTGCCTGTGAAATTTCTAGCTTTGCTGCCACCTCTGAATCGGTAGGAGGTCGGTTGTACTTCTGCTGGAAATACCGCGTCAAAGAAACTGCCTGATAGTGCAGTGCTTCCCAACGCCGAGGAATGCGGAATGAGCCGCCTTTATCCCGTAAATAGTGCTGAATTTCTCCGCGAATATAGGGGATAGCAAAGGAACTGAAGGCGTGACCCTTGGACAAGTCAAAGCGCTCAATTGCTCGAATTAAGCCTAAACAGCCGACTTGAAGCAAGTCTTCGTAACTTTCTGTACACTGATTAGTCCAGTGATGTGCTTCTTTTCTCACCAATCCAAAATTCAGTTTTACCAGCTGATTGCGAACAGTATCTAAACGATTTTGCTGGTACTCTCGCAACAGCCGTAAGCTTTCATGCTTCAGTTCAGGAGTGGCAGTGCTATACATATACGAAGTTCAGTTGGTAGAGTGGCCCGGTTAAAAACGTTTGTTTCAGTTATATTCTGTTTTTGAAGTGGGTGCTGTGATACTAAACATAGGTTGCGATAACAAAACTTTAAGCCGGAAAGCGAACAAATGCAGTTGGGGAAACGCCCAGGAATGTAGCTTTTTCCCCAAATTGCGATAAGTTGCTTTCTTTTCCTCGCTTCAAAATTCAGTTTATTCTCTGAACCTGGTCAATTACAACAGCATTTTCACCGAGAAACTCTCTTGTGGGAATCACTCACATGATTGCGGAGTGTAGGCAGAAGGATTAAACAGCAGATGCTGACCTTGCTAAAGAAAAGAAAAAAGGGGTTCCAAACCCCTTTTCTTCACCTGCAAGCAAAGCCAAGCCGCGTGGCTCGGTGCTAACGAGCAGATTTAAGCCTGATCTGGTGAAATCCGAGCATAGAAAATGCCGCGAATTTTCACTTCCTTAGCTTCGCCAGCGCCTAGATCGGTATCGGATGGCTGTTCGCTCTCAAACGTACCGGCAATTTCACCTGTGGCGTTATCCACTTTAGCGACTTGGAGAGAAATTTCGCCCTTAAGGGTTTCAGCACGCTTCACATTGGCACGTGTCAGTGCTTCCTGATCGGCTTGACTGGGGAGTGCTACTGCATTGTCATAACCAGTGACAACACCGCGACCCTTGGGATCGAGGAAAGCTGCTCCCCGATAGGAGGGAACGTTAAATTCGCCTTCAAAGTCAGTCGAGGTGTTAATACTGTCCATTCCTGGCTGGCTTTTGGCAACCAGATTTTTGATCGTGAATAGAAAGGGTACTCGCTCACCACCCGGTAGCTGGACGGTAATGGCTTGGAAGTCGAGACCATCCTGTTCAATAAAGGTCAAACGACGATCTTGATCAACTTGCAATTTACCCAGCACCTGGTCGATGCTAGAAGTAAACCGGGTCAACAACTTACCCTGAACGAATTGGGCGGATTGACGTTTGTTTGTAGATTCTTCTTTGACAAAGAAGCTGGTTGGCTGTAGGCACAGATTCGTCAAAGCATACGACTGTCCAGGCTGAATGGGAATGGCACCGCGTGTCGTTTCTGACAGTTGCGGGCAGTTATTCGCAAGCCCGGTGCCTCGAATTTGGTCGTAAGTGAGTGGAGTGGGAACACTGGTCGCAGCTGCTGGACCTTCACTACAAGCAGTTAATACTCCCAAGCACAAAGCTAGGAAGGCAACGATGAAAGCGCGATACCTCATGGTCAACCTCAAATATTTAATCTAGGAATCCCTACCAGTAGAATCTGATATTGGGCTTAAGTTACAACAGACAAAAGTGAAATTCTTAATCAGGCTCGGAATGGTTCGGCTCAGAATCTCTACAGTGAATTTTACAAGGCTTTGTGTTGCCTTTATCCTGAAGCTCAGTGTAAATTGACCATTCCAGTCAGTGAAAGACTCGGTTAAAGTTGAGTTGATCAAACGGAGTAAAGGGGATGGCGTGAACAGCGATCAGAATTTAGAATTGGGGCTTTTGAAGCCGGAACTGCAAGCGATCGCTACTTCTGTTCGCGCTTTGGCACAGACTTGCCAGGGGGATACTCTGGCTCTGTTGGCGTTGCTGCGGGCGTTAGAAAGTTGGCATCGTGAGATTCGAGATACTGTGTTTCAAGCGTCTTTACCGGATAATCGTCAGGCTCTATATGCCCTGCTGAAGGATATGGAAGAAGAAGGCGGCTGGCCCTATATTGAGCGCATGAAGGTGCGATCGCTGTTGGAAAAGCTCTCAGCCGCAGAATCGCCCAATTCTTCACACCCTCTACCACTGGAGTCAGAAACTCACCCACCTCAGCCTGGTTGAAGTTACACGGTTGAAGGCAAAACTCTTTCACTGGCGTGGCTCTAGGCGTGTGAAGTTGTCAATCTTTATTGGGCTATAGAGTACAACAAATGCTAAGATCCTCCAGTTATTAATGCAATCTCTGAACACTAACCCCCTGCTTAATTTATGCCGGTTGCTGTTAATCCGATTAAGTTTGGTACAGATGGCTGGCGAGGCATCATCGCCGCAGACTTTACGTTTGAGCGGGTGGCTTTGGTAGCACCGTTGGCGGCACAAGTCCTGGCAAATGTCTATGGCGAGACGACGGGTAGCCGCACAATTATTGTGGGTTATGACCGGCGCTTTATGGCGGAAACGTTCGCCCGTAAAGCGGCCCAAGTCGTGCAAGCAGCCGGATTTGAGGTGCTGCTGAGCAGTAGTTATGCCCCCACACCGGCATTCAGCTGGGCGGCTTATCAACGGAGAGCTTTGGGAGCTTTGGTGATAACCGCTAGTCACAATCCCGGATCATATTTAGGGTTAAAAGTCAAGGGTGCATTTGGAGGATCGGTACCCCCGGAAATTACTCAGCAGATTGAAGCGTTGTTAGAGAAGGAACCGTCACCTGACTCGACGATGGCGGGAAGCTTGGAGATGTTCGACCCGTGGCCCAATTACTGCGAAGCGCTACGGGCGAAAGTGGATATTACTTGCATTCAGGATGCGATCGCCCAACATAAGCTTGCTGTCTTTGCTGATGTGATGCACGGTGCTGCTGCAACTGGACTGGAACAACTGCTGCAAACGCCAATCCAGGAAATTAATAGTTCCCGCGATCCTTTATTTGGTGGCAGTGCGCCGGAACCTTTGCCGCGTTACCTTTCCCAGATGTTTCGGCAGATGCGGACTCACCGACGCCGCAGCGGTGATGGGTTGGCAGTGGGGTTTGTATTTGATGGAGATAGCGATCGCATTGCGGCTGTCGATGGACAGGGAAATTTCCTCAGTTCCCAAATCCTCATCCCAATTTTAATCGAACATATGGCATCTCGGCGGGGATTGACGGGCGAAGTCGTTAAAACAGTGAGTGGTTCCGACTTGTTTCCCCGCGTTGCCTCCCTGTACAATCTGCCAGTATATGAGACGCCTATTGGATACAAGTACATCGCCGACCGGATGCTAACGACTCAGGTGTTAGTCGGTGGTGAAGAGTCGGGAGGGATTGGCTACGGCAATCATATTCCAGAACGGGATGGGCTGTTGTCAGCGCTGTATCTGCTTGAAGCGATCGCGCAATCAGGAATGGATCTCAGCGATCTTTACCAGCGCTTGCAGGAGAAAACTGGCTTTCATTCTGCCTACGACCGCATTGACCTACCATTAGCGAGTATGGAAGTGCGATCGCGCCTGCTAGAACAATTACAAAATACACCCTTAACTGAGATTGCCGGTCGGTCGGTAATTGATTGCCTAACGATTGATGGTTATAAGTTCCGGTTAGCCGATGATAGTTGGTTGATGATTCGCTTCAGCGGAACCGAACCCGTTTTGCGGTTGTACTGCGAAGCGCCAACGCTGAAACAAGTTCATCACACCTTAGAGTGGGCGAACAAGTGGGCGAATTCAGTTTAAACCCTACAAAGTATCTGCATCGGTGCCCAATGCCCGTAGTTTCGCAACAAAAAGGAATCGGCTCAAGCTTGAGCCGATTCCTTTTTGTGAATAAGCAAAAATAAATTTCAATGCTGAGTAAACCAGACACTTTAAACACTCCTTTTGGTTCATGATTAGGAATGCGGAATGCCAAAGAATTGCATCATTTGCTTATATAAGTCTTGGTTTTCCTATTCAATATAAAGACGGATATAAGTTGTATATTTTAGCACTGATATAGAGACTGTCAAAACGGTTGGCTTGCTGCTGACAATATCCCTCCTTACTACTAAACAGATATAAACAGATAAAAACGGACTTAGCCAAATTTGCTCCTTTCTGTGGCAATCTGAGAAACAGAGAGGAAAGCCAAAATTAAACAAAAGGTTATGCAAACCCTGCCCAATCCAAGCACTACCAGTGCATCTTCCAGTCAACCCTCCTTTGAAACCACTATCAAGCGGCGCAAAACTCGTCCCGTCAAGGTGGGGAATGTCACGATTGGCGGCAACTACCCAGTGGTAGTGCAGTCGATGATTAATGAAGACACGCTTGATATTGATGGGTCGGTTGCCGGAATTCGCCGCCTGCACGAGATTGGCTGCGAAATTGTCCGCGTTACCGTGCCAAGTATCGGTCATGCCAAAGCTTTAGCAGAAATCAAGCATAAATTAGCTCAAACCTATCAACCAGTGCCCCTGGTCGCTGATGTGCATCACAACGGCATGAAGATTGCCTTGGAAGTTGCCAAGCACGTTGATAAGGTGCGGATTAATCCAGGGTTGTATGTATTTGAAAAGCCAAAAGCGGATAGAACGGAATATACCCAAGCTGAATTTGATGAAATTGGCGAAAAAATCCGCGAAACTTTAGAACCCTTAGTAGTTTCCTTGCGAGATCAGGGTAAGGCAATGCGAATCGGGGTAAATCACGGTTCTCTTGCTGAAAGAATGCTGTTTTCCTACGGCGACACCCCCGAAGGGATGGTGGAATCTGCCCTAGAATTTATCAAAATTTGTGAATCTCTCGACTTCCGGAACCTGGTAATTTCTCTGAAAGCCTCGCGGGTGCCAGTGATGTTAGCCGCTTATCGTCTGATGGCACAGCGGATGGATGCGCTAGGCATGGATTATCCCTTGCATTTGGGCGTCACTGAAGCGGGTGATGGCGAATACGGACGGATTAAGTCTACCGCAGGCATTGCGCCTCTGCTTGCTGATGGGATTGGCGATACGATTCGAGTCTCAATCACTGAAGCACCGGAAAAAGAGATTCCCGTTTGCTACAGCATTCTGCAAGCTCTGGGATTGCGGAAAACGATGGTGGAATATGTCGCCTGCCCCTCATGTGGGCGGACATTGTTTAATCTAGAAGAAGTGCTGCACGAAGTGCGGGAAGCCACCAAACATCTTACAGGTCTGGATATAGCAGTCATGGGATGTATTGTCAATGGTCCCGGAGAAATGGCGGATGCCGACTATGGTTATGTTGGTAAACAGCCCGGTTACATCTCTCTGTATCGTGGCAGAGAAGAAATCAAAAAAGTGCCAGAGTCTCAAGGAGTTGAAGAGTTGATTAATTTAATTAAGGCAGATGGACGTTGGGTCGATCCTTAAGTAAGTGCTGAGTGGTGAGTGTCGAGACAAAAGTTAATTCAAAACTCACAAAATAATAAGTGTTGAGGAAAGCATTAATTTAAAACTCAATCGCGAGAAATCGCGTTTTTACAGCTCAAAACTCAAAACTCTCTACTTCCGGACTTGCACTTAGTGCAGCTGGATAAATAATTGCGCTCTCCGGCTTCCATATATGGCCTGTGCTAGAGTTAGCGTAATTCCTTGGCAGTAGTTTCCCCCCGGCTCAGAAAGGATCATGGTAATTACAAAACGCGGGCTCGTTCTCGGTGCGACAGCACTGGTTTTATCGACTGTTGCTGTTACGGGCGCTGGTATTCATCTGTCTCAAGGTCAGGCTTTTTTTCGTGAAAGTCCCAAGGAACTTGTAGATGAAGTATGGCAGATTATTGACCGCAGTTACGTAGATGGCACCTTTAATAAAGTCAATTGGCGGTCAGTTCGTAAAGACTACCTGAATCGGTCTTACCCCAGCAAGAAGGAAGCCTATGAGGCGATCCGGGAGATGCTGAAAAAGCTGAACGATCCCTACACCCGCTTCATGGACCCGGAAGAGTTCAAGAGCATGCAGATTGATACTTCTGGGGAATTAACTGGCGTTGGCATTCAACTCGCTCAAGATGAGAAATCGAAAAAGCTAACGGTTATTGCGCCAATTGAAGATACACCAGCGTCTAAGGCTGGTGTTCTGGCAAAGGACACTATCACTAAAATTGATGGCAAAAGTACCGAGGGCATGGATGTCAATGATGCTGTGCGCCTGATCCGAGGACAACCAGGAACGCAAGTAACCTTGACCATTCAGCGGGGCGAAAAGGAATTAGTATTTCCTCTGAAACGAGCGCGGATTGAAATCCATCCGGTGCGCTCTAGCAAGCAGAACAGTCCTACGGGTGAGATAGGCTACATTCGCCTGAATCAGTTTAGCGCCAATGCTGCTAAGGAAATGGCAGATGCGATTAAGGGTTTAGAACGGCAGAAGGTAAATGGCTACATTCTGGATCTGCGTTCTAATCCAGGTGGATTACTCTACGCCAGTATTGAAATTGCCCAGATGTGGTTAAAAGACGGCACAATTGTCTCAACGGTGGATCGTCAGGGCGAAAGGGAGCGAGAGAAAGCGAATAATCGCGCCCTCACAGATAAACCGTTGGTGGTGTTGGTAGATGGCGGCTCGGCGAGTGCTAGTGAAATCCTCTCTGGGGCGTTGCAGGATAACAAGCGAGCTGTTTTGGTAGGGACAAAAACCTTTGGTAAAGGCTTGGTGCAATCGGTGCGGGGGCTGGGGGATGGTTCGGGACTAGCGGTGACGATCGCTAAGTATTTCACTCCCAACGGGCGCGATATTAATCAGGCGGGGATCAAGCCGGATGTGGTGCTGGAAATGACGGAAGAGCAGCGCAAGGCATTGCAAGCCGATCGCAATAAAATCGGCAGTGCTGACGATCCTCAATACGCTAAAGCGCTGGAAGTGCTGAATCAGAGGATTGCCGCCCAGCGAGGGAACCAGGCGCAGAAATAGTTTTGAGTTATGAGTTTTGAGTTAAAATTCCAAACTCAAAACTCATAACTTATTGGGGTTGGCACTTTCCAGCGCGAATTAAGCCGACGCGACGAGCGATCGCGTCCGACTGGGAATCAAATGGTCCCCATCGTTCCACAAAAGCTGATTTATCCTCTCCTTCGACTTGTTCGCTGGAGAGGATTTCGCATTTTCCTTCTTGGCGCTTGACAATATACCAGATTTGTGTAGCAGTCATTCGGTGAAGATTCGCAAAAAACGCCTTGAAGAGTAGCTTAGTGATGAGTTTTGAATGATGAGCAATTCATTCAAAATTCAAAACTCATAACTTTTCTAGTTAATGTGCGCCGTTGCCGTTTCCAGAAGTTGCGATCGCGCGTTCAACCAGCTTGTCTGGAACTTCTTGGAGATGGTCGTACTTCCAGTGAAAGAAGCCGACGCCCATTGTAAGCGATCGCAATTCCACAATAAAGTTGTGCATCTCTGCTTGGGGTAAGTAAGCAGAAATGCAATCCCAACCGGGCCAATCCGACTTCCCTTCGTAGCCGAGAATTTGTCCCCGACGTCCGCTGACTAGCTGAAGAACCTTAGAGGTAAATTCGGCTGGGGCACACGCCTGAATCGCGGTAATCGGTTCTAGGAGCGTTGGTTCGCACTTGGGCATTCCTTCCTGCATCGCAATCCGGGCTGCCTGTTTAAACGCTTGTTCGGAACTATCAACCGAATGGTAGGAACCATTCGTCAGCGTCACTGCTACATCGACCACGGGGAAGCCCAAGGGGCCATGTACCAAATACTCCCGAACACCCGTCTCAACGCCAGGGATATACTGTCTCGGTACGACGCCACCGACAATTGTTTGACTGAAGTTAACGCCTTCGCCACGCGACAGCGGCTTGATATCCAGATAAACATCACCAAACTGTCCGTGACCGCCACTTTGGTGCTTGTAGCGCCCGTGAATCGAGGATGCAGGTTTGCGGATGGTTTCTTTGTAGGGAACGCGGGGCAGGTGAGTCGTCATTGGCAGGTTGTACTTGCGCCGCAGTCGGTCGAGGGCAACTTGCAGATGAATTTCACCTTGACCCCAAAGGATGACTTCGTGGGTGTCTCCATGTTGTTCCCAAGCTAGGGAGGGGTCTTCTTCTAGCAGCTTGGTGATGGCGCTGCTGAGTTTAACTTCATCGTTGCGTTTTTCGGGCGTAATCGCTAAAGCAAAAACGGGTGCCATTTGCTCGGCTTTGGGGAGTTCGGTCGCCAGTGGGTCGCCGGAAGCGGTCAAGGTATCGCCTGTTTTAATTCCCTCTAAGCGTCCCAAGACGACAATCTCACCGGCTTCGGCTGAAGTCAGCGGCTGTTGTTGCTGACCCATCAGACGATACAAGCCACCAGTCCGAACGCCATTGAGGACAATTCCATCAGTCAAGGTGCCCTGCCACACCCGCACCAGGGAGATTTTCCCGCCTTGAGGAGTGTAATAGGTTTTAATCGCTTGCGCGAGGGGGGCATCGGCATGGAGAACAATTCCCCGACGTTCGGCAGTGGTGGATGGGTCGGGTGCTTCTCGCAACAACGCTTCCAGCAACGGTCGCACTCCGTAATCTTGCTCGGCAACGCCCAGGAATACAGGCACGATCAAATCTGCCCCTAACTCCATCTTCAAGTCTTGGAGAATTTCTTCTTGGGGGGGGTTAATTTCTTCTAGCAGTTCTTCTAGCAGGTGGTCGTCAAAATTTGCCAATTCCTCCAGCATTTCGGCACGGGCGGCTTGTTCCTGCTCTTTGAGGTTATCTGGCATCGGCACCGGGTCGGCGGCGGCACCAGGATGGTAGTGATAAGCTTGTTCGCTCACCAGGTCGATAAAGCCGCTGAGCTGTTCGCCTTGACCAATGGGATACTGGTGTGGGATCACGGGGCGACTGGAGACTGTTTTTAGGGCGTGCAGCACGTCCATGAAGTTGTTGTTCGCCCGATCCATTTTGTTGATGAAGACTAGGTGCGGAATTTCCCAGTCGTCGAGGAATTTAAATAGCGGCGCGAGAGTCATGACGCGATCGCTCACGGGTTCGCACACGACAATTGCCGCATCGACGCCAATCAGAGCATTGTAGGTTTCTTGAGCAAATTCAACCGATCCGGGACAATCGACAAAGGTGAAGCGGACACTGTCGTAATCGGTGCTGGCAGTTGATACTTCCACGCTCATGTGGCGATCGCGTGCCTCTTGGGAACTATCTCCCACCGTGTTACCGTCTGAAGTGCGACCTTTGCGGGAAATCGCACCCGTGACGAAGAGCAAACTTTCTAGTAACGTAGTTTTGCCACTTAAATAGGGGCCAACAATTGCAACATTGCGTACCCCGGACATGACTTTTTCGTTCATGATTCACCCCCAACAAAATAAAAAAGATGTAGAGATGTGAGCGATCGCATGGGTATACGGGATTGATGCCATTGGCAGCTTCTGGAGAATTTTTGCCCTCCCGTGCCGATGGCGATCGCTGTTAACAGTTAGATGGAATTTTGTATCCCTGAATGTGAGGTTAGCGCGTTCTAGGGGCAATGACTGAGAAATTGCAATTTCTTTTAAAGCAAACCCAGCAAAAACTTAAGTTGAATGAATCAGTATTAATTAGCTATAAATTTTATGAATATATGCAACAAATAACCGCAAATTTGTTAGAAGAAAATCTGAATGGGTGGCGACAAACGTAACAATTGTAAAGAGGTGACACGGAGAATGAGAACGTACCAGCAGATGAGATGGATAGCTGGAGGGTTAATACTGTTACTGAGTGGGAGGATGACGCCAGCGGTGGCTGGGACACCCGTGACGCCGGTACAAATTGCTCAAGCTCAATCGGCAGTGGACTTGATGAATCAGGGACTCCAGCTAATCGGTCAAGCAAAAACACAAGAAGCGATCGCCTCTTTTCGACAAGCCGCTAAACTCGACCCCAAACTGGCACCCGCACATTACAACTTGGGGCTGGCTTTGCGTCAGGTAGGGCAATTGCAGCCAGCAGCGGATGCCTTTTACCAAGCAGTCCAAGCCGATCCTAACTTTGCTCTCGCCTATGCCAATTTGGGTGCAGCGCTGCTTGAGGGAAACAACTTGCAGCAGGCGGGTGATTATTTGTCACGGGCACTGGAACTCAACCCACAGTTGGGAGTTGCTCATTACAATCTAGGTTTGGTAAGGGAACAGCAGGGAGATGAGGAACGAGCGATCGCGTCTTTTAAACAAGCGATGCAGTTGAGTCCCAACGCACCAGAACCTGCCTATCATCTGGGACTTGCTTATCTACAACAGAACAACCTGAACCAAGCAAAAAAAGCATTCCAGCAAGCCATTAAAATCAGCCCTAAATATCCAGAAGCCCACTATAATCTCGGTTCCATCCTGATGAATCAGGGAAATTTAGACGAAGCCCTCGCAGCCTTTCGCAAGGCAGCGGAGGCTAATTCTAACTACCCCAATGCCTACTATGCTGCCGGGTTAGTCTTTCTGCGCCAAGGTCGTTACACTGATGCCCAGCAAGTTTTGCAATATGCCAAACAACTCTACACTGCCCAAGGGAATACCCAGTGGGCTTCTAATGCAGAGGAGTTATTGAAGCGATCGCAAAACCCCTAAACAATTAAAAATTAGTTTTTTAATCTTTAATTGTTTCCCCGATGCACTCTAACCCGCTTATTCGGGTCTTGCTTCTTCACCCAAGACAAAAACTTCTCCATTTGCGGCTCATCCTTCAGCCTATCCAAAGAATTAAGTTCCTGGGCTAATCGCGTATTGTCAAATAAATTATGTATTTGCCGATGGCAGGCAGAACATATCTTTGCAGTCGGTCCTGGATCTTCATTTTTCCGTTTTGTTTTCTGCCTTGGAATCAAGTGATGGACGGTCAACCGCTCCACTTCTCTTTCACACAATTCACACTGCATTTTTTGATAAGGCTTATAACTCAAGACTATCTAACATCATTATATGTCGATGAAAAAAGTGAGGCGCTTTTCATGTGCTATTTACTAAAAACATAACGTCAATGAAATTGAGACTATAGCAATCTATTTCCTTCGTGAACCAATCAGTTCCTCTTTGTCTCTTCCTAAGCGCTAGCTCTTTCAGAGCCGCTTCGCTAACGCACAGGCTAAGCACATCCGCGCCGCTACGCGAACGCCAACGTGTTCTTTGTGTCTTTGCGGTTCAATACACTGTTTTTGCCTTCACAAATAATTTCAGATAGCAACAAATACTAATTGGATTTGTTGTAAACAAATTTAAAATTCAGTAAAAATACGATTTAAGGCTAAACTTGCTTGTGCTAGGTATATAAAGAAACTTCCAGTTGCCAAATTATCCCAGCCATCTAGCAAAAAAAGCAATGTTTCAAACCCATAAACAAGATGATGTTATCTCAGGTGCTGCATTTGTTACCGGAGGCGCGGCGGCGGGTGCTGGAGTTTCCGCAGCAGTTGGTGGGATGGGATTAGTCGGAGGATTCGGAGCAGTTGGAATTGGCATGGCACCCGTTACAGCAGCGGGCGCGGTTGCTGGTGCTGCTGCTTATGGAGCATTCAAAGCGATAGGAGAAGGAGATGCTTTCGCTTTAGGTTCGATGGGAATTGGTGCAGTAGGCGGCGCAGGTTTTTCCTCTGTTTTTGGCGGCATGGGATTAGCTTTCAAGGGAACAGCGGTTGGAATTGGTATGGGTTCTTTTGCGGCAACAGGTGCAGTTTTTGGGCTGGGAGTTTACGGTTTATTGAAGCTGATTGACGGCTCTGGAAGCGGGGAAACCGCATATCAAGCTTTCGAGCGGATGGAAGAGAAAGTATCATGGCAAGAAGCTTATACTAATGCTCTTATAGAGCTAGAATTAGCAGCGCTAGATAAGAAGCTAGCAGGTGATGTTTTAGAGGAAAAATTTGCCGCTATAGAAATTGAAGGCGAGTTGAAGGCGCTAAAAGCAAAAATACCAGCGAAGACTGTTTTAAATCTAAATTATTCTGCACCTTATAAAAATATTTCATCCAAATTTTCTACATTTCACCCAAATTTAAATCCCTCTGTAACGCCTAAAATTTCTACTCATCAAACACCGTTACCTCAACCGGAATCTTCTCAGCCTAAGATGGCACCAGGATTGACAAAAATTGAGTCTCAGACACCTCAAGGCTGGAAATGCATACACACCCTAAAAGAGCATTCAGCCTCAGTCAATTCTATTGCCATCAGCTCCGATGATCGGACGATTGCTAGTGGCAGTGATGATAGAATCGTTACCCTGTGGAACCTGAAGACTGGAAAACAGATTTTTAACTTCTTTGGGCAAGGACAGGAAGTTTCTTCAGTGGCAATTAGCCCAGATGGTCAAACGATTGCCAGTGGCAGTTTTGACCAAAAAATTACTACCTGGAATCTGCCTAAAAAAGAATTTCTCCGCACCTTCTTTTATTTAAACTCCTCTTACAGTCATTCGGGCTTTGTTTACTCAGTTTCCTTCAGCCCTGACGGAAAAATTATTGCGAGTGGAAGCGCTGATAAAACGATTAGGCTTTGGGGTGCCTATACGGGAAAACTAAGAAGCACTCTTAATGGACATTCTGACGCGGTTTTGTCTGTTGCGATTAGTCCTGATAGCCAAATTCTTGCTAGTGGAAGTGCCGATCAAACTATCAGGCTTTGGAATTTGAGCGGTGGACAACAGCATCGCATCCTTATCGGACATTCAGGCTGGGTTACTTCTGTCGCCTTCAGCCCGGATGGAAAGACTCTAGCGAGTGGGAGTGGAGACGCGACAATTAAGTTGTGGAATTTCCAGACTGGAGAATTGCTTCGCACTCTTACAGGACATTCATCTGGGGTTGTTTCTATCGCTATTAACCCTGATGGAAAAACCCTCGCCAGTGGCAGCCGAGACGGTACTATCAAACTTTGGAACCTAGATGGAGAACTGCTGGATACTCTGCCTGGGCGTCATCCTGTTGCTTTCAGTTTCGATGGACAGACGCTGGTGAGTGGCGGTGAGAAGAACACACTGAAAATTTGGCAAAAATGCTTTGGCGTGAGTGAATCTACACTTGACGCAGTGCCATCTGGGGAATGGTGGGAAGTTTTAGGCGTGGAAAGGAACGCTGATGCTGATGATGTTAAGCGTGCTTACCGACGTTTGGGAAGGCAGTATCACCCTGATGTTAATCCTTCTACCAATGCCCAAGCTCAAATGCAGGCAATTAATCAAGCTTATGCCCAGTTTGAGAAACAATGGAGCGATCGCTAACAGCATAAATCCTTTCAGAGATTCACCCTACGAGTCTTGTCTAATCTCTCACTGTTTGATCTGACCTAGTCGTGAAGGCTGCCATCCGGCATGATGGCTCCACTCAAATTAGCTTCGCTGAGGTCGGCTCCACTCAAATTGGCTCCACTCAAATTGGCTCCACTCAAATTAGCTCCACTCAAATTGGCTCCACTCAAATCTACCCAAACCATATCTGCCTTGCTCAAGTTAGTACCGCTCAAGTTAGCTCCACGCAGATTAACCCCAGGAAGGTTCGCTCTACTCAGGTCTAGCCCTGCCAGCAATACATTCGGGGCAATCAACAATGCTCCTGCTAGTTTTGGATCAAACTCTTCGGGAAACTTAGTTTGTTCGTTGTAGAGCGCTCTACGGAAGTTCGTTCCCTCCAAGTTGGCCTCGCTCAAGTCAGCTTCATAGAGATGGGATGCGCTCAGATTAGCCTCATTCAGATTAGCTCCACTCAGGTCAGCTCCCCGCAGGTCGGCTAAACTCAAGTTAGCTTCACTCAAGTCAGTTCCAATCAAGTCAGCTCCAATCAAGTCGGTTAAACTCAAATTGGCTTTCGTCAAGTCGGTGCCAATCAAGTCGGCTAAACTCAGGTTGGCTGCAATTAAGAAGGCTCCAAACATTTCAGCTCCACTCAAATCGGCTCTACGCAAGTCTGCCTCACACAAGTCGGCTTCCTCCATGTGGGTTGCGGCTAGGGTGCATCGGCTCAGAATCGCTCGACTCAAGGTAGCTTTTTTTAAGTTGGCCCCACTAAAATCCGCCTGACTGAGATTTACCCCACTCAGGTCGGCTCCACTTAGGTCGGCTAGACAAAAATCTCTTTCGCCCTCTACATATTTCCTCAGTAGTTCATCTGCGTCCATCGATTCATACCAATTTGCGGAACAGTTGCATGATTTTCAATCGGGAAAGTCGCTGACTGTCTAAGATTTTCAACCCAAAATCCCAAACCCCAAATCTAAAATTTTAGGACTCCTTCCCGCCTCCAATCAGTAGAGTAACTTTTCCTCATAAAAAAGCCCCCAATTGGGGGCAAGCTTTGTCAAAAAAGCAAAAACAAAGATTCAAATCAGATAGAGGATGGTGAACAAAATAATCCACACAATATCGACGAAGTGCCAATAAATCTCTGCGGCTTCAACGCCAAAGTGGTGTTCGCTGCTGTAGTGACCGGGTTTTAAACTGCGCCACAAAACAGCAATCATCGCCCCTAGTCCTAAAAGAACGTGGAGACCGTGGAAACCAGTCAGAACATAAAACGTGCTGGCAAACAAGTTAGTGCTGAGGCCAAATTCCAAATGGGTATACTCGTAAACCTGACCCCCCAGGAAAATCGCTCCCATTAAGGCAGTTGCGGCAAACCAAGTCCTTAAACCTGCCACATCGTTCTTTTTGATGGCAGTATCTGCATTGTGGATCACGAAACTGCTAGAAATCAGAATCAGTGTGTTGATTCCGGGCAGTAATAGCTCTAACTTTGGCGTTCCTTCCGGGGGCCAACTGGGTGCCACAGCGCGAAAGGCGAGATAGGCGGTAAATAAGCCGACAAAGATCATGCCTTCCGCAATCAGAAACACAATCAGCCCCTGGATGCGGAAATCATGATGTTCTACGCCGTGGGCTTCCACAGTCGCTTCTGAGTTGTGGTGATAGTTGAGGGCAGTTTTCGCTGGGTCAATCGTTGAACCTTGCATGAATCTCCTCTAGAAAGAGTTGGATACGTAATGGGTAGTGGAGAATCGGTAATAGGTCATCGTTTCCCGATTACCGATTACCATTACCGATTGTGACTTTCTCCTTGGCGGTCATCGGGATTCACCGCCACTGCGGGATCGGGATCGGCACGGAGAGCCGAGTCAGGGCCAGCAGCCAAGACTGGATTTCGAGGCTCGTCAAAGGGCACCTCTACTTGAGTGCGGCGATCGCCCATCCCATAGTCATAAGGCCCAGTGGCTAACACTGGGTCTTTCTCAAAGTTTTCCGGTGGCGGGGGCGAGGTTGTCATCCACTCTAGGGTCAGTCCTTGCCAGGGGTTATCAGGTGCCTTGGGACCCGCTATCCAACTCCAGCAGGCATTAACAATGAAAGGAATGGTGGAGACGGCGAGGATGTATGCCCCAATCGTGCAGATCACGTTGAGAGTGGTAAATTTCGGGTCATACGAAGCAATCCGTCGGTTCATCCCTTCTAGACCTAGCTTGTGCATCGGCAGGAATGCCATATTGAAGCCAACCAACATCAGGACAAAGTGAACTTTGCCCCAAGTTTCGTTCAGCATCCGCCCCGTCATCTTGGGGAACCAGTGATAGAATCCGGCATAAATGCCGAAAACACTGCCGCCAAAGAGGACGTAGTGCAGGTGAGCCACGACAAAGTAGGTGTCGTGAACGTGGATATCAAAGGGCACAGCTGCCACCATGACGCCACTGATGCCGCCGATGACAAACATGGAGATAAAGCCCATTGCGAACAGCATGGCGCTGTTCAGGCGCAGTTTGCCGCCCCAAATGGTTGCCAACCAGCTAAATACTTTGATCCCTGTAGGGACAGCAATCACCATTGTGGTGATCATGAAAAACATCCGCAACCAGGCAGGGGTGCCGCTGGTAAACATGTGGTGCGCCCAGACGATTAGCCCCAAAAAGCTGATTGCCAGACTGGAATAAGCGATCGCTTTATAACCAAAAATCGGCTTGCGGGCGTGAACCGGCAAAATTTCAGAGATCATCCCGAAGAAGGGGAGGATCATGATGTAAACCGCCGGGTGGGAGTAAAACCAGAATAGGTGCTGATACACGATGGGATCGCCCCCCCCGGTCGGGTTAAAGAAGGACGTACCCACCAGCAGGTCAAAGGATAATAGAATCAGTGCCCCTGCTAAAACTGGCGTAGCGATGAGAGCCAATGCAGAAGTGGCGAGCATTGCCCAGCAGAACAAGGGCATTTGATTCCACCCCATCCCTGGCGTCCGCATCTTCCAGATGGTGACGAGAAAATTGATCGCTGCCAGGATTGAAGAGGTTCCCAGTATCAGGACACTGAGAATCCAAATCGCTTCACCGGGTTTGCCACTGACAACGCTCAAGGGGGGATAAGAAGTCCAACCCGCACCGGGTGCCCCGACTAAGAAACTGCTCAACAGCAGCAACCCAGCCGGTGGGATGATCCAGAAGGCGATCGCATTCAGTCTCGGAAACGCCATATCCCTTGCCCCAATCAGCAAAGGCACCAGGTAATTCCCAAAGCCGCCGGTTCCCGCAGGCACGATCCACAAGAAGATCATCACCGTCGCGTGAACCGTAAATAAGCTGTTGTAAACATCTGGGGCGACAAAATCGGACTCTGGCGTTGCCAGTTCCGTGCGAACGGCTGTTGCCAGGACTCCACCAATCAAATAAAAGATAAACGTCGTGACTAGGTATTGAATCCCAATCACTTTATGGTCGGTACTAAAGCTAAAGTATTCTCGCCAATGGGTTACCTTCGGTTGTTCACCGTGGGCTGGTAGATTTGCTTTTTCTTGAAGCTCTACTTGTGTCATCTCAAATTCAGAAGTTAAGGGGGGTCAGAAGAGTTTTGAGTTTTGAATTTTGAGTTTTGAATTAAATAAAAGATTTTTACGAGAACTTTTTTAACTCACAACTCAACACTCATCACTCATCACTCTCTTACTCAGTGGTGGTGGAGAGGGTGTAGAGTTTCGGCATCGATCCCCATTTCACTGGCGTAGGGAGCCAAAAACTCAGCATCTGAGCGTTCTGCGGGGTTTACTGCCACCGCCCGATCGAGAGTCTCCGAACTGGCAACTTCTTGCTGCTCGGCAAGCCAATTCTGGAAATCTTCGGGGGTCTGAACAATGACCGTTGTCTTCATGACTCCATGATAAGCACCACAGAGTTCCGCACAAATGAGCGGATACTCACCGAGTCTGTTGGGTGTAAACCGCAGCTCAGTTTGGCGTCCTGGAACCGCATCCTGCTTGAGGCGAAACTCAGGCACCCAAAAAGCGTGTATAACATCATTTGCCGAGATGTTCAATTTCACTTCCCGTCCAAGCGGAAGATGCAATTCGCCCGCTGTCACATCGGTTCCGGGGTAGCTAAAAAGCCAAGCAAACTGTAGACCCGTAACATTCACATAAAATTCTGGATTTTGTCCTTGCTTGTCAGGTGTGGGACCAATGCGACCGGAAGTTACGCCTACATCGGCTGAATCCCGCAGTTGAGGAAGCTCCTTGCGGACTTTTGCCGTAGCGGGGTCTTCTAAGACTTTATCTTGCAGCTGCTGATTGCGATTTTCAGTGTCCGTGGCGTTTTCAGCCTCTGTTAAGGTAGCTGCAATCGCCGCTCCAGGCATTTTGGCAACCTGCTGATGACTCGGAGCGTGAGCAACCGAATGATCCATCGGATTCAGTCCGCCGATTTGACCATAAACCTCAAAACTGTAGATCGAGATTCCCAGGACGATCACCGCTGGAATCGCCGTCCACAAAATTTCTAAGGGAACGTTGCCATGCACGGGTGGCCCGTCCGTATCATCGCCAGGACGTTGCCGAAATCTAATTGCCGCAATGATAATTATTCCCTGAACCAGCAGGAACAGACCTGTGGAAATGGTCATCATCGCGTTAAACAGCCTGTCGATTAGGGTTGCTTCCTCAGAGGCTGCTATCGGCAAAAGACCGTGGTTTTGACCGTACCACAGGCTGACAAGGGTCAGCACAATGCCAACCAGTAAAGTTAATATCGAGCTTGGGATTTTCACGGGCTTTGTCTTGGATTTGGTGCAATTCTAAACAAAACAGTGTGGGCTGATGCCCAGACCGATTTGGTCTATCTAGACTGCCTCGAAGTGAAGCTGCCTTTGTGTTCGATCTTAGGAAATCAGTAAGAGCCTCATTAACCACGGTAAGGCAGAGATCCCATAAAGGTGAGCCAATCTGAGTTATCTTTTGGAATTTTTTTGGGATCGCCGCCATTTTCAGGAAAGGTACCAGCAGACAAAGCCATTTCCGCTAGGATGAATCCTGGGAGGCGTCTCCCGCCCTGTCAGGGATTCGGGATTTAGAGCTAGAAGATTGCTTCTGGATTCTAGCGGTTTTCTCTTTGAATACCAGTATTCTTTTTTACAATGAAATACTTGATTTAGAAGAAATCTAAAAATTTTAGCCGCAGAGGTTATTGCATTGCCCTAATTCGCCTCAATTTCCGCCAAATCTCGGCAATTGGAAGAAATTCCTAAAGCGGTGGCTGATGATGCAACGGGGTCATTAGAGTGGTAGCTAGAGCCGGTCATCTTCCTCCATTCAGATGCTAGGTTGGAATTGAGCGGATACTCTGATTTGATTGGTGAAAAATTAGCTTTTTGAACGCTATGACAGAATCCGTCCTTCATCAGGATGTTCGCACTCCGGAGGATTCCCACCCTAGGGACAAGATCCGTCGCTTGGTGTTTCGGCTGGGCGTCGCTACGCTGGTTTTGATGGCGATTGGGAGTGCCACAAGAGTGATGAATGCTGGGCTGGCGTGCCCGGATTGGCCTCTATGCTACGGTCAACTGGTGCCTTCTTCGCAGATGAATCTTCAGGTGTTTCTGGAGTGGTTTCACAGGTTGGACGCGGCAGCAATCGGCTTCGGCGCGATCGCGCTAGCAGTTCTTTCCTGGTGGCATCGGCTATCGCTCCCCAAATGGATGCCTTGGGCGTCCACCTTCGCACTCTTTTTAGTCGTATTTCAGGGCGTCTTGGGAGGGCTGACCGTAACGCACTTGCTGCGTTTTGATATTGTCACTGCTCACCTGGGAACCGCACTGTTGTTTTTCATGACCCTCCTGATAATTGGCGCGGCACTGTTGCCTTATCAAGGCACGGGCACGGTTGGAAAATTGCCGTGGGTGAGTTTAACGGCTGCAATTTTGGTCTATCTACAAAGCCTCCTGGGTGGATTAGTGGGTTCTCGCTGGGCGCTCCATCAGTGCTTTGGGGCGCAAGAGTTGTGTACGGTGATGAATAGCCACATTGCGGGTGTCGTTCCCCCAACTTTAGCGATCGTTGCTGTCGTGCTTTTGGCATGGCGCACACCCGCACTGCACCCGATGCTGCGCCGTCTGGCTAATCTGGGTGGTGGTTTACTGGTGTTACAAGTGATTCTCGGTGTGGCGACCTTCCGCTTGCACCTCCAAGTAGAACCACTGACCGTCGCTCACCAGGCAGTCGGAGCCGCCTTACTCGGAACGCTTGTTGCTTTTACTGTTTTGGCGTTGCGCGATCGCGCCAGTGTCATTCCCAACCCTTCCGTATAGCTCTTCATCAATCCGCACCCCTCAGGGTGGGACTCTACAAACAAAGCCTGCGCTCGTTTACCCTTGAGCGATCGCGTTGCGGCAGGCTAAGTAATTTAGGAAAAAATAAATAATGCAGGAAATGATAGTTGGAACCGATGTCTCCCGCAGACACCAAAACTTCCTAGAGGTCATTCAGAGTTACTACCAGCTGACAAAGCCCCGAATTATCCCGCTGCTGTTGATCACAACGGCGGCGAGTATGTGGATGGCATCAGATGGACAGGTAGATCCGCTGTTGTTATTGGTGACGATGGCGGGTGGGACTCTCGCTGCTGCATCTGCTCAAACCCTCAACTGCATCTACGATCGCGATATCGATTATGCAATGGAGCGCACCCGCCACCGCCCGATTCCTTCCGGTCGGGTGCAGTCCCGCGATGCGCTAATTTTTGCAATTGTCCTGGCTTGTCTCTCTTTCACCTTGCTGACCGTCTTCGCTAACCTGCTCAGTGCCCTCTTAGCAATCTCAGGCGTTGTCTTCTACATGGGCATCTACACCCACTTGCTAAAACGCCACACCACGCAAAATATCGTGATTGGCGGTGCCGCAGGAGCGATCCCAGCGCTAGTCGGTTGGGCAGCTGTTACCGGCACTTTAAGCTGGGCAGCTTGGCTGCTTTTTGCCATCGTATTTGTGTGGACACCCCCCCATTTCTGGGCGTTAGCTTTAATGATCCGAGATGACTACGCCAAAGTCGGCATTCCGATGCTGCCAGTGGTTGAAGGTGAAGTGGTCACGACTCGGCAAATTTGGCTTTACACCCTGATTATGGTACCGATGACGTTGCTGCTGGTTTATCCTTTAGGCACGTCTGGTATTGTTTATGGCATTGTTGCCTCAATCCTGGGGAGTATCTTTATTAAGAAAGCATGGCAATTATTGCAGTCACCTGGAGATAAACAGGTCGCGCGATCGCTTTTTAAATACTCTATCCTCTACATGATGCTGCTCTGCACCGGCATTGTCGTCGATAGTTTACCAGTGACGCATCAATTCACCGCATTTGTTGGCGAACATCTACAGACATTCATTAGCGCGATCGCAATTTTGCAATGATCCCGCGATTAGAAATCGCGTCTAAACAAAAAACCCGCCTAGGCGGGTTTTTTGCGTTGAAAGCGATCGCTCTGTTTAAACTCTTGCGGAAAGGATTGGGAATGCGATCGCATTTCTATCAACAATTAGCGCGATCGCTCAACCGGCAAAATCTATCTAAACCTAACAGCTAGAACTCGGAAAACTCCTCTTCTGAACTGCTAAATATTTTGCCATCAGGCATTGTTGCTCCCCTAAATTTAGCCTTGTTCAAGGAAGCATTCTGTAGATTAGCATTTCTTAAGTTGACACCACTCAGATTGGTATGGGTCAAGTCAGCACCACTCAAGATAGCACCACTCAAGTCAGCATCACTCAAGTCAGCACCACTCAAGTCAGCACCACTCAAGTCAGCACCACTCAAAGCTACTACCACAGTAGTGTTTCCCCGATAGCTTTTTTCTAAAATACTATTGGTCATATTGGCACTATTTAGAATGGCACCAGTTAGGTCAGCACCATTCAGAATGGCACGACTCAGATTGCTACTACTCAAATTTGCATTTGTGAGGTTGACATTTGTTAGGTCAACACCACTCAGGTTGGCACTGCTGAGGTTAGCACCGCTCAAGTCGGCACTACTAAAATTTGCACTACTCACCTCAGGAGCAGCACTGATCGCCTTTACTTCACTCAGGTCTGCCCACATTAAATGCGCTCCCGTTAGTTCTGCATTGGTCAAGTCGGCTTTTCTCAGGTTCGCTCTAGCCATTTGTGCGTTATTTAAGTTTGCTCCTCTTAAAACTGCCCCACTTAGGTTTGCCCAACGAAGCTCTGCATCTTCTAAAGAAGTTTGGCTGAGGTCTGCGTCAGTTAGTTCTGCATAGACAAGTTTTGCCGCATCTAGTCTTGCTAAACGGAGCTTTGCTCCTCTTAGGGTGGCTGCATTCAGGTTTGTTTTTTTCAGATATGCTCCTGTCAAATCTGCCTGATCCAAGTTTGCCTTGCTTAGGTTTGCGCTAGTCAAGATAGCTGAGGTCAGCATAGCCCCAGTTAGAATAGCCCCACTCAGATTTTCCCCAATTAAGCTGGCAGTGCTGAGGTTTACTCCTGAAAAATCCCTCTCCCCTGCTGCATATCGCTTCCGAAGCTCATCCTCTCCCATCCGTTCTGAGGAATCAGCCTCTAGAGGAAAAAGTTCGCATAAGTCGCAGCCAAAGTAGTCGCATAAAACTTCAGATGTATTGCAGTCAATTCGATCAAACTCACCTTTGTAAAGCCTGCTGATGGCATTGATACTAAGACCCGTCTCTTTTGCTAGTTTGTACTGGGATAGCTCCCGTTTTTCCATCAAATCCTTTAACTTACAGCGAATTTTTTTCATAAGCGCTTTGTTTACCACTTGAGACTTAATCAGGACGTGTCTCACTATACTTATGATATCGGATACTACTCACGCTTATGAACATTATTGTAAAAGAACTAACTACTTAAATAGTTGACAGGGCGATATTGGCGAAGTTATGCTGTGGATGTCAAGGGCAGAATTGCCAAAAAAAAGCCCGCCAGCTCTAAGGCTGGGGGCCTGTAGTTAATTTGTTATCTCCATTATGAACCACAATCCATTAGCTGTACCTCAGCAACGGCTTCACACGCCCGATCAGGTTTTAATCGTCGATACAGAGACAACACATCTGGAAGTAAACGCGGGCCAGGTGATAGAAATTGGAGCAATCCTTTATTCGGTGAAGCACCAAACCACCATCGAGCAATTTTCAATAATTTTGCCTGCACAGAGTAATCCGGCAGAGCATATAAACCGAATTAAACCAGCACCGCTAATGGAAATGACAGCAGAACAAGCTGATCGGGGAGTGCGGATGCTCGTTGAGATGGCAAAAATGGCGCAAGTTATTGTGGCGCACAATGCCGAGTTTGATAAGAAGTGGTTTGGTCTCTCAAAAAATGGGAAAAGCACATTACCTACTTTATTGAACTTTGAAGGGGAACCGCTTCCTTGGGTATGTACTTGTAACGATTTCAAGTGGCCTCGTCAAACCCGTTCTGGTCAATCTTTGCTCGAATTGGCAGCAGCTCATGACATTGGAGTTTTTGGAACGCATAGGACACTAACTGATTGCCAGTTAATCGCAGCTCTTTTTGATCGCATGGAAAACTTGCAAGCTATGTTTGAAAGAGCTTTAAGACCCAAAGCTCTTTTTAAAGCTCTTGTAACCTATGACAATCGTCAACAGGCAAAACAGGCGGGTTTCAGGTGGATTTCTGAGCGAAAGAGCTGGGAACGAACAATGGCTGTGGATGATAGCAAAAAACTTCCTTTCTCTGTCACGCAAATAGCACTCTGTCACTAATCCGGCTAGAGTTTCCCAATTTAGTTAAATCAAGCGATCGCGCTTTCTCTATCTCAGATATGGGGACGGTCGCGATCGCTTATCCGTATAATTGTCTGGCGCTGTATCGTCCTGAGATGGTACGGACTTTTCGCCTTTCAAGTAGAGAAGTCCAGCACGGTAGGAGTATAAATCCTGATGAGGGATTGAAATACAATAGAAACAAATAGTGTTTAGATTTGTTAATTTGGGACATCTATGGCTCCCGCTGTTTTAATCGAAAAGCTTCAGAAACGGTACGGCTCAGTAGAAGCCGTTAAAAATGTTTCCTTTCAGGTCGAACCTGGTGAAATTTTTGGTCTATTGGGGCCGAATGGTGCCGGGAAAACAACAACCCTGCGGGTCTTGTGTACCCTGACAACACCCGATGCTGGCAAAATTGAAGTTTCTGGCATCTCCGTTGTGGATAACCCTAGGGGGGCACGGCAACGCTTAGGCTATGTGGCTCAGGAGGTAGCCTTAGATAAGGTGCTGACAGGGCGGGAACTCTTGCAACTGCAAGCCGCACTGTATCACCTCCCCCGTGCCGTAGCGAAACAGAGAATTGAGGCGGTGCTGAGCATCTTGGGATTGCAAGAATACGCCGATAAAAAAACTGGCACCTACTCTGGCGGTTTACGCAAGCGCCTCGACTTAGCTGCTGGGTTGCTGCATCAGCCAGATGTCTTAGTTCTGGATGAACCAACCGTGGGGTTAGATATTGAAAGCCGTGTCGTTGTGTGGGATTTCTTGCGCCAGTTGCGAGCATCGGGGACAACGGTGCTGATTACTAGCCACTATTTAGAAGAAATTGATGCTCTAGCCGACCGGGTGGCGATTATCGACCGAGGGGTGGTGATTGCGGCTGGGACGCCTTCTGAGTTGAAGGATCGAGTGGGAGGAGATCGCATCACCCTGCGTATCCGCGAATTTTCTCCTATTGAGGAAGCAGAGAAAGCGAAAAATATGCTGCAATCTCTGCCCTTTGTCCAAGAAGCGATCATCAATAACGCTCAGGGGAATTCCCTTAATTTAGTAGTGACGCCCCAAAGCGACGCGCTGATGACGATACAGCAATCTCTACAAGCCGCTAATTTACCGATTTTTGGCATTGCCCAAGCTAGACCTAGCTTAGATGATGTTTACCTCGCGGCTACGGGTAGAACCCTGATGGATGCAGAACTTGCAGCAGCGGGTAGCCGCGATCCGAAGGCAGAGAAAAAGCAGAATATGCGGTAAGCCAGCTTTTACACCACCAAGCGACCAAAATCTTACATCCAACATCAACATCTGAAATTAATATGAGCAGTACGATAACGCCTCCTAAACCTGATATCCGGTTGCAGCCAGAGGCAGCTGGTAAATCTAATGCCGGTGCTGCATCCAGCCTCGTCAGCGACTTTATTCAAGAAACTCTGGCTTTAACGAAGCGCTTATTCATTCAATTGCAACGGCGTCCCTCGACGCTCGTGGCGGGAATTATCCAGCCTTTGATGTGGCTGGTTCTATTCGGGGCGCTGTTTCAAAATGCTCCTCAAGGCATTTTTGGCAATGATTTGAGCTACGGGCAATTTCTCGGTGCCGGGGTGATTGTTTTTACCGCCTTTGCCGGGGCACTGAATGCTGGATTGCCGGTGATGTTTGACCGGGAATTTGGCTTTCTCAACCGCTTATTAGTCGCTCCTCTGGCATCCCGATTCTCAATTGTGGCTGCCTCAGCTATCTATATTGTGACGCTGAGCTTAATCCAAGCGGCAGTGATTGTTGCAGCCAGTGCTTTTTTGGGAGCCGGTTTACCCAATCTTTTAGGCTTGGGCGCGATCGCATTGATTGTTCTGTTGCTGGTTCTGGGTGTCACCGCTTTGAGCTTGGGTTTAGCTTTTGCTTTGCCCGGTCACGTCGAGCTGATTGCTGTAATTTTTGTTACCAACCTGCCTTTACTGTTTGCCAGCACAGCCCTCGCCCCTCTATCTTTCATGCCCAATTGGTTGCAGGTTGTTGCAACTCTCAATCCCCTCAGCTATGCGATTGAGCCAATTCGTTATCTGTATCTCCACAGTGATTGGGCACTCAGTAGCGTAGTAATGCAAGCTCCTTGGGGCACTGTAACTTTTGGCACTGCCATATTGGTGCTTCTCGGTTTTGATGCAGTAATATTATTAACAATTCAACCCCTGCTGCGTCGTCGGTTTGCTTAAGAATCGTCTTGAGTAATGAGTACCAAGTCTTGAGTGAGTTTTGAGTTATAAAGTTGAACATAGAGATCAATTTTTTCGTCTTTATTCAAAACTCAAAACTCACAACTTTCGTAGCGTGTTTCGCCCCAAATTGTCATGAATAAAAAAACTAAACTGGTTCTCGGTGTTCTGGCTGGCATGGGATTCGCCTCCTGCTTGCTGCCTCAATTGACTCTGGCTCAATCAACCCTGTCGCAACCAGGAGCGGTCAGTCCCGCAGACACTTTCCAAGAGCAAAATACAGACCCATTTTCTCGGACGAATAACGGCGGTGCGTCTGGTGTCTTTGACTTGATGCATCGAGCCACCTTGGGCAACATTCGCAGTATGGACGAGTTTAATTCTGACCAGAAGAATAATCTGAATACTGCCGCCGATCAGTTCCGACGTCAACAACTACAACTTCTTGGTACTCCCAATCAGGCAGCACCTGTAGCACCTGTCACTCCAGTAAACTCAGTAACACCCGCCTCTTCGACGCCATAACTAATCAGTATTCAAATAGTCCTGTGATTGAGAAGCCCGGTTTCCTTAAGGAAATCGGGCTTCTCGGATTATTTCTAGAGACTAAAGTCGTCGGCTCAAGAAGCCAGTGCCGCTAAGATATCCTGAGCATGACTACCCGTGTTGACGCTGGAATCAACGTGAACGATCTTGCCAGTGCCATCAATCACGTAAGTTACGCGCTGGGCATAACCGCTACTTCCTTCAACGTCATAAGCTTTGATAATGCTGCCATCGACATCTGCCAGTAGGGGAAAAGGCAAATTGAACTTCTCGGTGAATTTCTGGTGAGACGCTTCATCATCCTTGCTAACGCCCAAGACTACAATATCTTTGCCTTGATAGTCTGCATAGGCATCTCGAAAGCTACAAGCTTGTTTGGTACAGCCGGGTGTATCATCTTTGGGATAAAAATACAAAATCACAGTTTTTCCTGCCAAATCAGACAACGAGACAGTGTTCCCATTGGTATCTTTGGCGGTGAAAGTGGGTGCCGTTGTACCGACTGCTAGAGCCATAAATTCTATTTCCTGCTCAGTTATGATTGTTTGGTGAAAATCAAATTTTACAATATTTTAAAATTCCGCTTGGGCTAAGCTAAGGTGGATGACGGCAGTCAGTCTCCTAACGAGACGCGCCGGAGAGCGTCTACAGCTAAAACCATAAAGCTTGTGGGTGCGATCGCTAAAAGTCGGTTAATAAATAATCGATATTGACTAGATGGCAATTTTTAATCCTCTGCTGTTTCCTGACATTAGATGAAGAGATGAATTCTGTTGAGGCAAAAAACTCCCAGTCGATTCAATATTCCCCTGGCAGTGTATCCCGTGCCGAACGAGCGATGCGCTGTTCGCCCTTCCTCCTGCCTTTGTTTGCAGCGATGCGCTCAACCAGCGTTCCCCTGCAAGCGATCGCTGGTGCTTCAGGCGTCCAACACCAGTACACCCGCCATCCTGTGCGGGAACTAGGCGCAGAAAGTTCCCTGTTGTGGCTGATTCAAGTAGGCATTCTGCGGCGAGAGGTGGATGGTCAAGGAATCACCGATAGTTTTCGCCTCACGCCTTTGGGACGCCAATTGGTTGAAAAATGGGAACTTCAGGGTGGTTCGTGGCCTGCCCCCTCTCTTAGCGATCGCTTCTATAATGCCTTAAATCGTTGGTTCCGGTTGTTTTGAGGACTGAGGACTGAGGACTGAGGACTGAGGACTGAGGACTGAGGACTGAGGACTGAGGACTGAGGACTGAGGACTGAGGACTGAGGACTGAGGACTGAGGACTGAGTAAGAATTTTTCCCTGCCCTCCTGTTTTGTGCCTTTCGCCTGCTTGCCTGCTTGCCTGCTCTTCCCTATAACCCCAAACTATTAAAATGAAAGCGATTATGGTCGTGGGAACCACATCCCACGCAGGAAAATCTCTACTAACCGCAGCACTTTGCCGGATTCTATCTCGGCGCGGCTGGCGAGTATCTCCCTTTAAAGCGCAGAATATGGCGCTGAATGCTTATGTAACGCCCACTGGAGGAGAAATTGGTTATGCCCAGGCAGTCCAAGCTTGGGCTGCGGGAGTCACGCCCTGGGTGGAGATGAACCCAATTTTACTTAAGCCCCAAGGGGACATGACTTCCCAGGTGATTATCAAGGGCAGATCCGTCGGGCAAGTGGGTGCTGCGGAATACTACGAGCAGTATTTTGATATAGGTTGGCAGGCAATTGAAGAATCGCTGCAACGTCTTTCCGAAGAATTTGATTTACTGGTCTGTGAGGGAGCGGGTAGCCCAGCGGAGATTAACCTTAAGCACCGCGACATGGCGAATATGCGGGTAGCGAAGCATTTAAATGCCTCAACCTTGCTGGTCGTGGATATCGACCGGGGGGGCGCTTTTGCCCATGTAGTGGGTACTCTGGAGTTGCTGGAGAAGGAAGAACGGGCGTTGATTAAGGGGATTGTCATTAATAAATTCCGAGGACAGCGATCGCTCTTAGACTCCGGCATCACCTGGCTAGAAGAACGCACCGGCATTCCCGTTGCAGGTGTCATTCCCTGGATCGATCAAGCTTTGCCCGCCGAAGATTCCCTAGATTTGTTTGAGCGTCGCACGACCAAATCTCACAGCGATCTCACTATTGCCATCATCCGCCTTCCCCGGATTTCTAACTTCACCGATTTTGACCCCCTAGAAGCAGAATCCAGCGTTACGGTGAAATACATTAGCCCCAGAGAACCCTTGGGACATCCGGATGCCGTGATTATTCCAGGTTCCAAAACCACCATCGCTGACTTGATGCTGCTGCAAAAAACCGGCATGGCGCAGGCAATTCAAAATTACGCGGCAGCAGGCGGTACTATTCTGGGAATCTGCGGCGGTTTCCAGATGCTAGGCAAATTTTTAGCCGATCCTGAAGGAATTGAAGGTGAAACCGGACGTTACAAAGGTCTGGAATTGTTACCCGTAAAAACCGTAATTACCGCCCAAAAAATTGCCCGCCAACGACTCGTAACTTCTAACTATCCTCAAACTGGTTTACCCGTCGCCGGTTATGAAATCCATCAAGGGCGCACGCGGCTGTTGGATTCAGAGGAAGGAATGGGGGCATCCGGACACGCACCCAAGCAATACTCCTACAAAACCCTATTTGACGATCCGAGTTTAGGGATTGTCGATGCTACTCAATCCGTTGTGGGCACTTATCTCCACGGTCTTTTTGATAATGGCCCTTGGCGAAGAGCCTGGTTAAATCACCTACGGCAGCAACGGGGGCTTCCATCTCTCCCCACAGGCGTTGCCAACTACCGCGAACACCGAGAAACCATTCTGGATTCGCTGGCAGATACGGTGGAAGCTCACCTAGATTTAAACCCTATTTTGTCTTAAGGCATGGGTAATGGGTCATTGCTTTTCACCCATTACCCATTAGCAAATACCCATTACTCATTACCAACTACTGATGAGCGTAAGTGTAATTTTTTTACCTGACGAGATTACGGTTGACGCTGAGGCAGGAGAACCGTTATTACAGGTAGCAGAACGGGCTGGGGTGTTCATTCCCACCGGGTGCCTGATGGGTTCGTGTCACGCCTGCGAAGTGGAGGTAGCGGACGGACATACCATCTGTGCTTGTATCACAGCAGTACCGGCAGGGTGCGAACAATTAACAATCAATCTCTACGTTGACCCCGTCTGGTAGCAAACTACACACAGGATTGGGCCGTTAATGGAATATTTGCTTTACGGATTAGCAGTCTATGGGTTGCTAGTAGCGTGCCGCTACTTGATTTTTTTTCAGCGACTTTTAGGCTTGACTCTACAGTACATCGATTACGAAATTCGGAGGGCCGAGGAAATCCCTGCTTATATCAAAGATTTATTTGAGATTCCGTTACCAGAACTTGAAAAGCTAGGGTTTCAGTTCCATTCCTATTTCAGCTTTAATGACATTTACCTGGATGCCTCGAAAAGCTGGGGGATGGTGCTATACAACGAGGCATTTAGAACATTTGCCAATGTAAACATTCGTAGCCTACCGGAATCGGTGAGGCTGTTTACGATCGAGTTTCTTACGTTTTTTGAGGATGGTGTCCTGTTACACACAATGAATGGACAGGCTTACGGGGTGATTGGGGAAATACCCAATACCATTCTCCAAGATCCTTACGCGGTAGAAACCCAGGAACAGTGGCAAGTCCATCAAGACAAGCTTGAGCATTTGGCGCTTACAAAAATGCCCCTCGCGATGTCATCAAAGACATTTATTGAGACATTGCGATCGCATCATGTCACCTACATAGACAGCTTGGTGAAATCAGGGCAGCTATCACCGATTAAAGGAACGCCACTGCTAGAACTTAATCTTAGTGCTGCGATGAAAACAGCGATTAAGCTGGGGCGGGATAGCGGCAAGTATACAACTCTGGTCAAAAAGTGGACGCAAAAGGCAAAAACCGAACCCTATCGGTATGTGGAGATTCCTTCGGCGGTGGAAGTGGAGGGATTCCGCCGGATGGAACGAATCGAACGGGGACGCGCCAGGAAGGGGATAAAGTCGTGGTTATTGCTTGGCAGTTTGGTCGTGTTTGCTATCTCCTTTACGCCATTTTTCGACTTGCAGACACTGCTGATTCTCGTCGGCGTCCTGTTTTTGCACGAACTAGGACACTTTTTGACAATGAGAGGATGCGGCTATAAAGATACGTCGATTTTCTTCTTGCCCTTATTTGGTGCTGCGGCTTCCGGACGCAAAGAAAATGCTACGATTCGGGAAAAATTTCTAGTTTTGCTGGCGGGGCCGGTTCCAGGGATAATCTTAGGAGTTGCGATCGCGCTGGCAATTCCCGATTCTCTCCAGCGTTCCCTAGGGTTGCAAGAAGTAATCAGCTTTCTGGTCATTATTAACTACTTCAATCTACTTCCTATCTTGCCCTTGGATGGAGGACGCATCCTAGATTTATTAATATTTTCCCGCCATCCCTACACCGATGTTTTGTTCAAACTTTTCGCCGTCGGGTTGCTAGTTTTTATCGGCATGAGTCCGGGGACTGGTATTTTTCTTTTCCTCGGATTTTTAATTGCGTTTAGCATCCCTGCTAGCTTTCGCAGTGCCAAGATTCTGAAGATCCTGCGGCGAGAACTGCCCCAATCAACTGACGATTCTGATAGCGTACTGATGGCTATTTTCCATACGCTTAACAAGTCTGGTTACAGTTCCCTACCCTTTGCTCAGAAGTACAGAATGGTCAAAGATATTGCCCAACGCTGTCGGGAATCCCATTCCAGTTGGGGAACCAGGCTGTTGTTGTTAGGCGTGTATTTGATGTGCTTATTTGGCGGATTGGTGATTGCGTTTGTCACGCTGCTACCCCAAAGTTCTTGAACCGCGAAGATGGAAAATGCGATCGCATTTGCGTCTTTTTCTTAATATCTCCCTCTAAAATCTCTCTCAGCTTTTAAGAAGGGGTGATTACTACTAAGTATTCCCTTGGGATTTAATCGCGTATTCTCGAAACCGATCCAAATCAGCTTGAATCGTGGATTCGACTACGCGCCCCAGGAAGAGATTATCCATTAATCTGCCCAGCCAGCCTGGAATGGCGTAAGCCACCGTTAGCTTAACAATGCTACTGCCGTGCCGGTCATAAAAGCGAATCGCACCCCGATTGGGTAATCCACCAACAGATTCCCATTGGATAATCTGGTTAGGCACCTTTTTCACGATACGGGCAAGCCAAGTGAATTCTAAGCCACCCGTGGCAAGTTTCCAGCGCGACAAGGTTGGGTCATTATCCTGAACTGTAACCGAGTCAATCCACTTCATCCATCGAGGCATTTGCTCCAGATCGGACCAGAGGTTCCACACCTCGTCAATGGGAACCGGCACCTCTACCTGCACGCTATGCTCTAGCCACTCAGCCATTTACTTCTTTTTTCCTTCGCACTATGCAGCGTTTTTTCGGTTTATTCCCCTAAACTGCCGACAACTGGCTCTTACCCTTTAATTCCTGTACATTTTCTAAAATCGCCTTTGCTGCCTGACGCCCAGACAGCGTTGCCCCTTCCATACTATCGATGTAATCTTGCTGAGTATAGCTACCCGCAAGGAAGAAATTGGCGATCGGCGTCTTCTGAGGAGGACGATAGGGGTCCATGCCAGGGGCTTCGCGGTAGAGAGACTGAGCCAGCTTCACCACACTGTACCAAGTCATGTTCAAATCACGGGAGGAAGGGAATAGCTCGTGTACTTGCTTGAGGACGTGTTGAGCGATCGCTTCGTTACTTTCTTTGATAAACGGATCTCCCGGCGTTAGCACCAACTGCAACAGCGAACCTTGTCCTTCGCGGTAATAATCAGAGGGACTCGTTAAAGCTAAGTCAGCAAAGCAGGAAAAGTCGGCATCTGCTGTATAAAGCAGATTATCAATTCCGGCAGCATGATGCACTTGGTGTCTTTCTTCGGCATCGTGCAACTCAGTCACCCAGCCATCAAACCGCAGCTGCACTGTCGCGACGGGCACTGTATCCAGCTTATAAATATTGTCAAATTCCGACCATTGACGCCACGCTTGCGGCAAAACACGCTGAATTCCGGGTACGTCACAGGCGCAGACATAAGCATCTGCGGTGATGGTTTCTTCAGTTTCGCCTTTAGCAACCACTAAGCCAGTCACTCGCGTCTCGTTGCCTTCGCCGGTATATTGAATTTCTCGTACCCGGCGACGAGTGTGAATTTTCGCGCCTCGTGCTTCTATGTATTCAATAATCGGCTTGTGCAGATACTCATCGGGAGAACCTTCCAGCATTCGCAGCACCGATGCCTCGGTTCTAGCAGCAAACATCTGAAAGATGGTTAGCATACAACGAGCAGAAATATTTTCGCAATCAATAAATCCGAGTGCATATGCAATTGGGTTCCACATCCGCTTGATGCTGCCATTACTGCCACCGTGACTGCGAAACCAATCGGCAAAGCTAACTTTATCGAGAGAGCGAATTGTTTTCATCGAACCCTCGAAGTCTACCAAACCGCGCACGATGGTACTGCTGCCAAGGGCGATCGCATTCTGTACTTTATCCTGCAATGACAGCTGCGATGTTGTAAAAAATGCTTTTAATCCGTTGAAAGGCGCACCCGTGATGAAGCGAAAATCCAAGGCACCTGTGACGCCTCCTTGATTGATAAAGGTGTGGATATGTTCTTTCAGGCGCAAATTGTCACCTGCCCCCACCTTCTTCATCAATTCAAATAGCTGGTAGTAGTTCCCAAAAAAGACGTGCAATCCCATCTCAACGTGATTGCCGTCGGCATCCACCCAACTGCCGACCTTACCCCCCACAAACGGACGAGACTCAAAGATTTCGACTTCGCAACCGGCATCGACTAAATCGACTGCCGCTGCCATTCCAGCCAATCCTGCCCCGACGATTGCAACCCGCATGCCATCTGTCCTTCTCAATTTCTTTACAAAGTTTAACAGGTGACAGCAGAAGATTACCGATTTTCATCGCCTGGATTAAGGAATTGGGGATTGGCGATCGCTCACGGCGTCCCATCTCCTCTAGCCCTTCGCCGCTTTACTCGAACTCAAACTGAGGCATCAGCTGGAGCAACCCCAATCCTAAATCTTTACTAGAGAGCGATCGCGCTTCAAATAAAGCCATCATGTCGCCTAGCTGAGGATTTCCCCTAGATGCGCCTTTTAGCCCCCTAGCCACAATCAAGCCGCAGTAGCCTTTGGTTTTCTTACAACGCTGATCCCATTTGAGACGAGCTTCGCTATGAATCGGATCGTCTTCTTGAAATTCACCAAACAGGTACATATTGCCATTTTCTGTTTGGAGAATTCCCAAGTCATAGCGATCGCCTTCAAAAGGATCTTCTCCCGGATTAAAGCAAATTCCCTTCAACCCTCCCGCGCTTTGGATTTGCTCAATCAATTCCTTTGCCTTGGGACGGGAAGTTTGAATCAAAACCACTGGCATTCCCTCTCCCGCCGCGATCGCTTCCTTCGCTTGATAGCAATCAACGGTTTTACGCAGCAACTCTACTTTCTCCCAAGTCATCATCCCCAAGCTGAGGAAAGAATCTTTGGGCACTAAGTCATCCCGCAGGGGCAGCATCATCTCTTCGAGATCGCTGTCTTCCTCCTCTGCCAACCCTGCCACCTCTGCCATGTCAAACAGTTCCGTCGCCACATCGGGAACCGTTGCCACCTTAACGGGAATCGATTTTTGCAGATCCGCCTCTAGCGGCGCGGCGATGCGGTAGCGTTTGCTCAAGGTAGGGAATTTCTCTGCTGCCAGCTGCCGATTGGATGCTCGGAAAAAGCGATGGAGGGCTTCGAGTGCCACGTAAACTGCGATCGCTTCTTCCTCATATAAAAAGGGTCGCATCCCCTCTAACGGATGCACATTTCCGAAATTGGGTTGAATTTCTGAAAGCGGCAAGTCAGCTAAATCAATGCCTTCGTCCTCTTCATCTTCGTCTAAGGAATCTTCAGCCTGCTCGAAGGTGACAAACAAGCAATCTTGCCCTAAAAATGCTTCTTCTAGCTCCTCAAAAGACTCTTTTGCCAAAACCGACGAGCGAAACCGTTTCAGAGAGTCCAGAGAGCGATACAACAAAATGCCGTACTCCATGCCCAGCATCCCCATCACCGAGGCGTACAGCGTCTCCACATCCCACTGGTTTAGCTCAATTGAGATAATCTGGTGATCGGCAAGCAGTTCCCAAGGTGCATCGTCCCAAATCTCATAAGCTTTTTGCACCAGCAACTCGGCATATTCAGGCGGTAGTTTGGGGGGGCGAGTGCTGGTGATTTCTTGGAACCCGCGAAATAGTTCGTCAATCAGGGGCAGTTCTGGTACATAATCAACAGCAATGTCTAGATCCTGAAGAACACCCCGCAGGTAGAACTGAAGTTCTCTGTGTCGGACTACAATTTTCTGAGGACGGGATGGCTTGGCAGGGCTGTGGGGATGTTCCATTGCTCGCAGCAGGGCGCGAACAACGGCTTCCGGCCCAGTCTCGGAAGTCACGACATCCATCGCTCGAACCATTCCTTCGACGCCATCCACCCAAACAATGCATTCGCTGTCTGTCTGAGTATCCGACTCTAAGCTTTGCGCCATCCCAGCAGATAATCGACGGCGATCGCCTTCCCAGACGCTAGGAATTTGTTGTAAAGTTTGCAGCCGACGAGACGTGGAGCGAGTGAGAACAGACATAGACTATGCCAACTGGGGGAACAACACACCGTGCGCTTTGTAGATCCTCATTTTAAATACTAATCGCCTCTCTGCCGTCCTCCTCTAAACTAATGCTTGGCAGTGATGAAAGCACCACAATACAATCCTTGCGCGATCGCTCTATCTAACCCCAACGCCTAATCGTTAACATAAATAATAAAAAGCTTTTCGCTTCGCCGGTCTGCGGTTAAGTTAAGAATCTTCGATAAAATTGACCTAGTGGACTGGCTTCCTCAAGTCGTCTAGATAAAACACCAAATTAGGAGTCGAGAGCGCCATGACACAAGCTACTCAATCGCAAAAACGCGGCATCCAGTTAAGCGAATCTGCCCTCAAACACGTTCTCTCTCTGCGGGAGAAACAAGGCAAGGATCTGTGCCTGCGAGTTGGCGTCCGCCAAGGTGGCTGCTCTGGAATGTCGTACATGATGGATTTTGAAGAGCCTAGTCAAATTCGGGACAATGATGAAGTCTACGACTACGATGGCTTCAAAATTGTCTGCGATCCCAAGAGTATGCTATACCTCTATGGTCTGATGCTGGACTATAGCGATGCCATGATTGGCGGTGGTTTCCAATTTACAAACCCCAATGCTGCTCAAAGCTGTGGCTGCGGTAAGTCATTTGGAGTCTAAGTCATTTGCATTTGGTGTCTAAGTTCAAGCTTGGCTTACAGTTTGTAAAAACTTCTGATTGGAAAGCAGGTATCCCGCCTGCTTTCCAGATAAGGGTGGATTCAACCCCCCATTGCCCCGTAAAATAACGCATCCGGCGAAGAGAGCGTCGCTATCTAGCCCGCCATCCGCTACGCGATCGCTAACATCTTTCATCTTTCAGAAATGACCGAGCCAATTAACGACCTTTTTGACAATGGCCTAGAACGCTATAAAGCGGGAGAAGGCCCGGATACTTTGCTTCCTGTTTTCAAGGATATTTGCGATCGCGCCCCCAAACTTACTGCTGCCTGGATTTGTCTATCCTGGCTGTATCTGTTGGACGATCAAGCCACTCTGGCCTACAAAGCCGCTCAAAAAGCTGTTAAGTTAAATCCCCAAGATCCCCAGGCTCACATTAACCTAGTTCTGGCGATGCTTGAAGAAGGGAAAACCGGCGTCCGGCAACACATTGAAGAAGCTCAGCGCTCTCTGGCGATTAATCCAGAATTACGCCCCGATATCCAAGAAAGTCTTGAGGATGGATTAGCGAGAAAACCCGACTGGAAGGGTTTAAATCGGGTAAAAAACTGGTTGTTTACCTAATTGGAAATTGTCCTCAGAATCCCTAACTTTGAAAGTAAAATATTGAAGAAGTTAGGGCTTTTCAGGATATAATTATTTAATTAAATCTGAATAATATGTTTTAAATAATGAAATATTAGCCGTTAAAAAAAAAGCAAAACTATTCCATTATAAAAATATACCAGTTTTGGGTGAAGAAGAAGAGAAAATAGGTACAATATTTTGTAAATCGCATTAATAAATCATAGTTAGATGCGCCGCTTAGAAACAAAAACAAAGCGCCCTCGCTATACTAATTTGGGATATCTAATCTCACGATCGCCCTGAGATTAGCACCGCATCAATCAATTCTTTTGTTTTAGTTCTTTTTTTTGAGATTTCCTCCATGTTGCCTTCAAGGACACCCTTAATTGGTCTCTCGGCAGATAAATTTCGCCATCCCTTAGATTTAGAAGCGACTAACGCCTTAAAACAACTGCCGGGAATGGATATCCTGGTCAGAAATCTGCTTGGTCCCCTCGCAGAACAGTTTTTTTATTTGGAAAATATAGCGGCGGGCGTCCTCGTAGGCGAACAACAACTGCCTCATCTGCATAAACTACTGTTAGAAGCGTGCCAAATATTAGATTTGGAACCCCCGCAACTGTATGTCCGTTCCTCACCCACGCCAAACGCCTACACCTTTGCCATGCGAGGAAAGCAGCCATTTATTGTGTTGCACACCTCTTTAATCGATTTGCTGACACCCGAAGAGATTCAGGCAGTCATCGCCCACGAACTGGGACACCTAAAATGCGAGCATGGAGTGTACCTGACACCCGTCAATATTATGGTGTTAGCAGCAGGATTAATTCCGACTTGGGGTGCAGCGATCGCTGAAACTTTGAGGGGACAGATGCTACAGTGGCTGCGATGTGCAGAATTTACTTGCGATCGCGCTGCACTTCTCGCCACTCAAGACTCTAAAGTCGTCAGTTCCGTCTTAATGAAACTGGCTGGAGGTTCACCCATTCTTGCGCCGCAGCTGAATCTGGAAGCCTTTTTAGCTCAAGCGAGAGCTTACGACGATATCAGTAAAAATCAGCTGGGTGAAATGCTCAAACAAGCGCAGACAGCCCAACTCAGCCACCCAGTACCCGTCCTGCGGGCGCGGGAAATTGACCGTTGGGCTAGCAGTCAAGAATATCAAGCCTTGCTACAACAGCATTCGATAGGCTATAATAGTGAAGCTAAACCCAAGGGCGGGTGGCGAAATTGGTAGACGCATCAGACTCAAAATCTGACGATCGTGAGATCGTGAGAGTTCGATTCTCTCCCTGCCCACTCTTTACACAAGAGAACGACCATGACTCAACGACTCAAGCGGTGGGAATCTCCCCGCCGAGAGGGACGAAACGACAAAGGGAAAGGTGGCTCCGCTAGGGCGAGACAGATTAGAAAGCAACAGAAGATGTTGCGGAAGAAGCTAAAAGACCAGGGTGAATCTGAAAATAGTAAAGATTCGAGGAGAGGGAAGATTAACTTCCCTCTCTTTTTTTATGCATAATTCCAGTTAAGTTAGACCTTGAGAAATTGGAATCTCAATCCAAAACTCCGCTCCTTGTCCTGGTTTGGAGACACATTTTAAAGTGCCACCGTGCTTTTCCACCACAATTTGATAACTGATGGATAATCCCAGACCTGTACCTTTCCCTACAGGTTTAGTCGTAAAGAAGGGATCAAATAGGCGAGCTTTTACTGGCTCGGTCATCCCTGGGCCGTTATCAGCAATCCGAATCAAAACATAAGGGTCAGGAAGGGATTTCCCACGTCCCACTTCAGTCCGAATGGTAATGATTCTCGGTTCGGGCTGCGTTTCTAGGGCATCAATCCCATTGTTGAGCAGGTTCATAAACACTTGATTGAGCTGTCCCGCGTAGCATTCCACCAGCGGTAGATTGCCATACTCTTTAACAATTTCAATGCTGGGATAGTTGGGGGCGGCTCTCAGTCGGTTTTGCAAGATCAGGAGGGTGCTATCAATCCCTTCATGAATATCCACTGCCTTCATGGCGGCTTCATCCAAGCGCGAGAAATTCCGCAGCGACAGGACAATCTGACGGATGCGGTCTGTCCCCATCTTCATCGAACCTAGGATTTTCGGGAGGTCTTCTACCACAAAATCAAGGTCAATCGCCTCGATTTCATCTTGAATTTCCGGAACTGGATTGGGATAGTGCTGCTTGTAAAGCTGGAGGAGATTCAGTAAATCTTGGCTGTATTGATTTGCGTGGGTGAGGTTGCCGTGGATGAAGTTGACAGGATTGTTGATTTCGTGAGCAACACCAGCAACCATCTGACCGAGGCTGGACATTTTTTCACTTTGAATCAGATGACTTTGAGTTTGTTGCAACTGGTGCAAAGTTTGCTGTAGCTGGTGAGCTTTTTCTTGAGCTTGCTGTGCAGAGTCTTGAGCTTGCGTGTAGAGTTCGGCTTGGAAAAGCGCGATCGCGAGTTGGTCAGTTACCGCTTGCAGCAGTTCCACCTCCGAGCCACTCCAAGACCGAGAACCACGATGATGGATGCAACTGACCACACCAATCTCACCAGAAGGAGCTTGAATTGGCAGCGATAGGATAGCATTGTAGCCCGAAGCACTATAGAGTTCCTGTTCGGCTGGATCGCTGGCGTTTGCAAGATCGTCAACTTGGAGGATTTCCAAGTTGGTGAACTTCTGAGTTAGCGAACTTGCTGGGGCTGGGTATTGACCCAGCAAGCTAGGCAGGGTAGGTATCTTCGCTTCTTTTACCACTTCCCAGACTGGTTGTTCTGCTGATGGTCGATACCAAAGAAACAGGCATCGGTCAATCTGCAACAAATTGCGGATCTCCTGCACAGCCGTTCCTAATATGGTACTGACATCAAGGGAGTTCCTGATATCGCTGGACAAACGGTTGAGCAGTGCCTCGCGTTGAGCGAGTTGTCTAAATCGTGCTTCCGAGTGTCGCAACGCCTCCTCTGCCTGTAGGCGCTTAACACCTAATGCAATCTCGTCCGCTGCAAATTCTAGCGCCCCCAGCGTAGCTTCGGTAAGCGGTTTCCGGGCAAACATGGCGATAACCCCTAATATCTGGTTTTCGATAATCAGGGGATAACCAGCGAAGGAGATCAAGCCCTCTCTTTTTGCCCAATCTTTATCAGCAACACGAGGATCGTCAATCACAGAGTTGGTCAGGTGGGGCTGGCACTCTTGGGCAATTAGGCCGATCTTGAATTGACCAACGGGTACGCGGCTATGAGAGCCATTAAGGTGGGTATACATCCCCGCACTCGCTTGCAACTCCAATACATTCTCCTCTCTGTTAAGCGTCCATAGCCTTGCAAACGCGGCATCGAGATGTTGGACTACAGCCTCGGTGCAGCGTTGCAGTATCACCTGCAAGCGATCGCCCTGAGTCAGCGCAGTGTCTACATCCGCACGAAACGCGGCTAAGCAAGCTTTCTCTGCTAGAGCTTCTTCAGCGGCTTTGCGTTCGGTTACGTCCACACCAATGCCCCAAGTGGTCCAGCCGGGAATGGGGAATCCCTCGGAGATATTCGACCATGCTACTGTTTTGACACTTCCATCTTTAGCTGTGATTTCCCATTCCCAGTTACGGTAGTTATTGCCAAGTTCAGCCCAGATGGTCAGCATTGATGTGCGATAGGCGGGATCTGGATACACCCACTCCAGTGCTTTGGGATTGCCAACAATTTCCGCAGCACTGTAGCCTGCAACCCTTTCGCACTCGCGGTTCCAGACAGTGATGTTTCCGTCTGCATCGAAGGCAGTCATCATAACTGGCATATTCTGAAGAATCTGGCGCAATTGTTCTTCCCGCTGCCGCAACGCCTCCTCTGCCTGTTTGCGATCGCTGATATTTTGCGTCAACGTCATCCCCGCAAAGATTTCTCCCTGCTGGTTGGTGACGGGCAGAATTTGCAACAGATAGGTGCGCTCGCCATAGGGGATTTCAGAAACCGTCATGGCACCAGCTAATGCTGCTTGATACATCGGTTCCACAGTTTCGCAGGTGTCTGGAGGAAAAACCTCCCATAGGGTTTTTCCTTCCATAAGTTCTTTGGAAAGCCCGATGGCGGCTAATTCGCTTCCATCTGCCAGCAGGTAGCGCAAGTCCTTATCAAATAAAGCCACCGAACCGTCGGGGAAATTTCGGGCAAGGGCGCGGTATAGTTCTTCGCTTTGTCGTAGGGCTTCTTCTTGTTGCTTGCGCTGGGTGATGTCTAGTCCTGTTCCAAATAGCTTGATGACCCGACCCTCAGAGTTGATAATCGGTTGCCCTTTGGAGAACATATATCCAATCGAACCATCAGGGCGCAAAGTGCGATTGTCGAATTCGTAGGGCTTGCCTTCAGTAATTGCTAGCTCAACTGCTTTTACAAAAACTTCCCGGTCATCCGGATAAATTTTTTGCACCAACTCTTCGTAAGTCGGTACGGGTTGGTTCGGCTCCATACCCCACACGCGGAATAGTTCCTCCGACCAAGCGATTTCTCCAGTCGCCAGATCGAATTCCCAACTGCCGATATGGGCAATTTTTTGAGCTTCTGCAAGTCTAGTTTCGCTTTGGCGGATGGCTTCCTCTGCCCGCTTAGCAGGAGTGATATCGCGGGCGATCGTAGAGAAAAATTCAACCTCCCCATTTTCTAATTTATGGCTCATCCATACCTGGGAGATAGGAACCTCTCTGCCATCCCGGTGCTGCAACGCTGATTCGCCACTCCAAATACCTTCTCTGACAACAGCCTGCCACCCTTCGTTCAGAATCCCGTCGATGACTGAAGCTGCCATGAAATCGGGGATATACATCGTTGTGATATCCTCATTCTCACCAATTCCTATCATTTGGCGACCGGCCTTGTTGACGTATAAGGCGCGTCCTTCTGCATTGGCGATGCCTACGAAGTCAGGTGTTGCTTCTAAGATTGCGGTCAGTCTTGCCTGAGCTTTTTCTGCCTGTTTACGCTCGGTAATGTCAGAAGTTAAACCATCTATACGAATAGCTTTCCCGGTTTCATCGTAAATCACCCGGCTCTTGTCACGAACCCAACGAACTTCGCCATCGGGTCGGAGAATTCGGTACTCTATGTCACCGCTGCCCTCGACTATAACCTGACGGTTGTATTCAAAGGCGCGATCGCGATCTTCGGGGTGAATGCTATCAAACCACACTTGGGGGTTGTCAAAGAAATCTTGTCTTGGGCGTTGATAAACACTCTCGGTAGCTGGGTTGAGGTAAAGCACTTCAAAGGTGCTGGCTGAAACAGACCACACCACGTCTTTCAGCGAATTTAGAATGCTGTTGAGCCGCGACTCGCTTTCGCTCAGAGCTGCCTCGGCTTGCTTGCGATCTGTGATATCGGTGGACAGACCATCCATGCGGGTAGCAGTACCGTGCTCGTCATAAATCATCCAGGCTCGACTGTAAACCCATCGCACTTCGCCATCGGGTCGGATAATTCGGTACTCCAGTTCACCATTGCCCTCTTGCATAACCCTGTGGTTATAGGCAAGGGCGAGTTCGCGATCTTCTGGATGAATAACCTCCAGCCAGAGGTTGGAGTTGTTGAAGAACTCCGAGTAAGACCGCCCATAAAACTTCTCAGCCACTGGGTTCATAAACAGCGTTTTATAGGTGGTGGCTGAAATAGACCACACCAAATCTTTAAGGCAATTTAGAATACTGTTGAGTCGTAACTCACTCTGTTGTAAAGCCGCTTCTACTTCCTTGCGCTCGGTGATGTCGTGCATCGCCACAACTGCACCTAGTTTTTTTCCCTGAGCATCAACGATCGCTTGTCCACTAGCGAGTAGGGTGCGGATTTTTCCTTGCTTCGGGGCGATGATCATTTCTACTTCCCGAACCGTCTCTCCCCGAAACGCTCTAAACAACGGAATATCTTCCGTTTTCATCAGTGTTTTCCCATCAGGCAGATATAAATCGAAATGTTCAGCCCATTGCTCGGCAGGAAGAGCTTGTTCCGGCAACCCATGAAACTCTTGTGTCGCTCGATTAAATAGCGTTAAAACTCCATTGGCGTCACAAGCGACAATGCCGTCTGCCAAGTTATTGAGCAATGCATTTAAGAATTCTCTTTCTTTGTATAAAGCTTTCTCTGCCCGCTGGCGCTCAGTTATTTCGTCTTCTAGCTGCTGGAGGGTATGCCTTAATTGGGCGGTGCGTTCCTCGACTCGGATTTCGAGGGCTTCATTCGCCTGTTTGAGTGCTGACTCTGCTAACTTGCGATCGCTGATATCAACGAAGGTGACAACAGCCCCTTTGATTTCCTCTCCCTCAAAAATCGGATAAGCCGAATATTCGGCAGCAAAAGCAGCTCCATCCCGCCGCCATAGAACTTCGTTGTCGATTCGGCAACTGTTCCTGTTGCGAACAGCACAAAAAATCGGAGACTCAACACTGGGATAGAAGGAGCCATCGGGGCGACTGTGATGGATTAACTCGTGCATATCCTTGCCCATCACTTCATCCGGCTGGTATCCCAGCATCTGAGCCGCCGCTTTGTTGATGAAGGTACAACGTCCCTGTAAATCTATGCCGTAGATGCCTTCCCCGGTCGATTGCAGCAGCAATTGGATGTGATTAGCTAATTGCGATCGCTCTTGTTCGGTTCGGTGACGTTCGGTGATGTCTTTCATAAAACAGTGATGACCGATAAATCGCTGCTCTTGGTCGTAATCGCAGATCATCACCACTTGCTTATAAAAAATAGAGCCATCTTTACGGATGCCTCTCGTTTCAGCTTCTACCTTGCCATCCACCAACATTTTGTGGTAAGCAGCGATCAGCTTGTCGATCTCTTCCGGATGAACCGTTCGCTGCCATTCCATGCCAATCATTTCTTCAGGTTCGTAACCCGCTGCATTGGCGTAGGCTTTATTAACGGTAACGTAGCGCCCTTGAGTGTCTAGCCGGGAAATTCCTTCGACGGCATTCTCCAAGACAGCTCTTAAATTGAGGAGTTTTTCTTCAGCCGCTTTGCGATCGCTAATGTCACGAGCCACTGCATACAGCAAACCTTCTTCAGTGGAGACCGCAGAAGTCCATAATAGCCATTTATAGGAGCCGTCTTTGCATCGGTAGCGGTTCTCAAAAGAGATTGTTTCCGCGCCTGTAGCAAGCTTCTGCGCTTCGGTGATGGTTGCTTCCCAATCTTCCGGGTGAACCAACTCCATAAACGATTGGCTTAAGAGTTCTTCCTTCGTAAAACCCAGAGTTTTTTCCCAGGCAGGGTTCAGGTGCTTGAAGTAGCCATCAAGTCCGGCGATACAAAGCAGATCCAGCGAGAGATTGAAGAAACCCGCCTCTGCCCACTCGTATCCGTTTAGGCTCTTTCCTTTGTCGCGATTGTGAGTCAACACTTTGGTTTACTTCCTTCGTCTCAGATGGAACTGAACTTAGTTTTCCCATAAACCGAACTAAAAGTTGCCGCGATCGCACACTTAATGAATGTTTAGGGAACAGAGCCGACTTGCCAAATTTTAATGGTTCTGTCAAACCCCCCACTCGCCAGAGTTCGCCCGTCAGGACTAAAGGCAACCGATTTCACCCAATCGGAATGTCCGACCAGCAAAGCAATCAGTTCGCCCGTTCTCAAGTTCCACAAGCGGACTCCATCCTGACTCGCGGTAGCCATAACTTGTCCAGAAGGAGCGATCGCGATCGCCCGAATCCAACCTGTATGCCCTGAAAGGGTGTAAAGCAATCGTCCGCTATTAAAATCCCAGACTTTGATGGTGCGATCGTAGCTGCCACTGATCAGCGTACTTCCATCCGGCGTGAACGCTAAAGTACTGATTGCACCGCTATGTCCCGACAATGAGTCAAGAAATCTTCCATTCTGGAGATCCCAGACCTTAATCGCAGTATCTTTGCCGCCGCTTGCTAGAATCTCCCCATTTGGATTTGGGGCAACTGCATAAGTTTGGTTATCGAAACGCACCAGGTTGTAAATCGGGCGCTGCGTTCTCAAATTCCAGACTCGAATCCCATCCAAAGCACCCGTCACCAGCATTTCACTATCCGAGGTAATCGCCGCTGACAGAATATTACTCGTATGATCCAGAAAAGTCCGAGTATATTTGCCAGTCTTCCAATTCCATAAATTCAGCGAGGAGTCATTGCTACAACTCGCCAAGATTTCTGAATTAGGACTCATGGCAAGGGTCATCACTGCCTGACTATGCGCCCTAAGGCTACCCACTTCTTTCCAACTTCTCACCCACCAAAATTTTATTCTGCCGTCATTATCGCTCCCACCGCTGATCAGAAATTTCCCGTCGGGAGTGAAGGTCAAGGAATCAATTGTCGCGTTGTGACCCTTGAGAGTACGGAGGAGTTTAACGTTTCTCCAAGCTTCAGGAGGCAGGTTTTGGGCTGGGGCAGACGGAACAGCTTCAGCTTCCTGGATTATTGTTTTGGCGGCGGCTGGGAGAGGCTGACTGGTAAGGGCGAAACAATAAAAGCTAAAAGGTAAAAATGCAAAACTCAGAAATTTTTCTTTGTATAAATGCCTTTTTACTTTTGCCTTCCGAGCCGGAGGTTTCATGGTGCTGATTGAATATTGGGGCAGATAGTATGATCGATGTGGTGAGCGGGCGGTCGGTCTTGCCAACCAGAGATTAGCCCTTCTAGCTCGCTCTTGAGGATTTCTAGCGATTCAATTTGGTCTGCGATCGCCTCTACTTTCGCGTGCAAAAGCTGCTTCAAGGCACCGCAGGGTAACTGCCCCCGATCGTGAACTGTTAAAATTTCTTGAATTTCGCTGAGAGTAAGTCCGAGTGCTTGCGATCGCTTGATGAATGCCAGTCGATTAACAATCTCACGATTAAAAAGACGATAGCCGGAAGGTGTCCGCTTCACCGTCGGTGCTAACAGACCAATATCTTCGTAATAGCGAATGGTTTTGACAGGCAGACCACTCCGAGCGGCAACTTCACCGATTTTAAGCCATTCAATTGAAACAGAAGTGCCAATCATGGTTTTCGGAAGCTCCCACCCAAAGGGTTACTGTTTTGGATGGTGTTTGGAGTTACTCAGCATGGGCAGGACAGGACGAGAGGTTGGGGGGGGAAGAAAGTGTTTTGCCGTTTGGGGGACTGGTTCGACTTCTTTCCCCTGCGTTTGCCACCAGCGCAGAGCGATCGCTGCCCCTACTGTCAAGACTCCGAAACTAAACAAACCCCAGCTTTCATCTACGCCGCCAATCACTGCATCTACAGCACCAACGATTACCACAAAGCTGGAAATTGGCTCTTTACGATAGGCTGACTTTAAAAATCTAGGCCACAAAGCATTCATCACGACTTGCTCTATTCCGTTATTCTTTAATCTAATTTCAGGTTATCTCATTCAGGAGTCAGGAGTCAGGCGGCACAAGCCAGAATCATTTTTGGATTCTAAACTTCATCCTTCATCCCACCTTTCGGCAAGGGCAGAACCCTACATCCTGTATCCTGAGACAAATTCTTGTACTTGTTGTGCTAGACCGAGGAAAGCCTGGACGGGTTGCCGATTCCGAAGGACTAGACAAAAGAAGAGCGCTTTTTTATTGCAAGCCCAGCCAGGATAGCACTCCTTGACCCGTGACATATTCAATGAGCACCATTAGCAAAAAGCCGATCATTGCGGCTCGACCATTCAATCGCTCTGCGTAATCATTGAAGCCTAACTTGGGTTCTTCCAGCTTAGGAGTGGTCGTAGGTTGAAGTTGTGTCATGGCTTTGGCAATCCTTGCCCCTTCAGAGGTTTACAATTCGTTATAGATTGTCTTCTATTGTAGAGGTGCTAAGCCTTGAGTCAAGAGCAAAGCAAACACAGTTGCTAATCAACCTCTTTGATCACCATGACTTCGGTCGCCTTGATCAGGGCACTCACTTCATCGCCAACTGAAATTTGCAGATTTTCTGCCGAACGACGAGTAATCACCGCATCAATTAAGTTATCTCCCACCTGAATTGTCACCTCGGCGAGGATATCACCCAGTTGAATCGCAGTCACTTTACCCCTGAGTTGATTCCGTCCGCTAATTTGCATCGTCATATTGGTGTTTCCAAATCCTTTGGATAAGGTAGCCGTCTTGATTGTTGCAGCATTTTTGTGAAGTAATCCGAAAATTTTTGGGACTCCTAAATAAATAAGTAATGATGGGGATCAGGGGCGAGAGAGAGTTTCAGGAATAAAGAGACTTCAGGAGTAAAGGGAGAGGGGAGCGATCGATACCTCATTCGATACCTCATTCCCGATCGGCTGCCCCTCCCGATCGATGCGCGAATTACCCAAACCAAAAACCGTTTTACTTGAGAAGTTGTCAGTCCAATTTCTCACTCGCTCCTTCAGGGAGGTAACTCCCAATGCAACAAGTCACCAGGTGTGGCACCTATAGTCAATTCAATAGATAGCCGAGCAATTTGAGGTATATAAATGGAAATTGGCGTTCCCAAGGAAACCAAAGATCGTGAATTTCGGGTAGGGTTAAGTCCTAGTAGCGTCCGGGTACTCAGTGAAAACGGTCACGCGATTTTTGTAGAATCCGCGGCTGGTAATGGTGCTGGCTTCTCTGATGAAGATTATATTCTTGCCGGGGCAAAAATTGTCCTAGAAGCGAAGGATGCTTGGAACCGAGAACTGGTGGTTAAGGTGAAAGAACCACTGAAGCCAGAGTACCAGTTTCTCCAGAAAGGGCAGATGCTGTTTACTTATTTGCACTTGGCAGCCGATCGGGGGTTGACCGAGCATCTGATTGATTGTGGCGTCAGCGCGATCGCTTACGAAACGGTAGAACTCCCCGATCGAAAATTGCCCCTGCTCACCCCCATGAGCATTATCGCCGGTCGCCTCTCCGTACAGTTCGGGGCACAGTTTTTGGAGCGCCATCAAGGAGGTCGGGGGATTCTTCTGGGCGGTATTCCCGGTGTCAAACCGGGTAACGTGGTGATTTTAGGCGGCGGTGTCGTTGGCACCGAAGCGGCTCGAATGGCGGTAGGCATGGGTGCCCGCGTCCAGATTTTGGATGTGAATGTCGAGCGGTTGGCGTATCTGGAAACCCTCTTTGGCTCCAGAGTTGAGCTGCTCTACAGTAACTCCCTGCAAGTAGAAGCGGTCGTTTCGGAAGCCGATTTACTTGTTGGGGCGGTTTTAGTTCCAGGGCGTCGCGCCCCTATCTTAGTCCCTCGGAAGTTGGTACAAAAAATGCATCCCGGTTCGGTAATTGTCGATGTGGCAGTCGATCAAGGCGGTTGTGTCGAGACGGTGCGACCAACGACCCACACCAATCCTATCTACATCGAGGAAGGCGTCGTCCACTACGGCGTCCCGAATATGCCGGGAGCCGTTCCCTGGACAGCCACTCAGGGACTGAACAACAGCACTTTACCCTACGTCCTGAAGCTGGCGAACCAGGGGATGAAAGCTCTAGAACTCGACCCGGCTTTAGCAAGGGGTATCAACGTGCAGAATCACCGCCTGGTTCATCCTGCCGTCCGCGAAGTGTTTCCCGATTTAGCTGATTAACTGTGACATTACGGGTAAGGAAATAGGCGAGAGGTTGGTAGTGGGGCGATCGCGATCTGTGGCGTTCATGGTACAGCGATCGCCCCCAGCGTCCTCACGGCGTAGGCTGAGATTCACTCACCAAAATTGATTGCTCACTGGCAGGTTCGCCCTTGCTTGGGGGTTCGACTGGCTCACCAAAGGCGATCCGCAGAAACGGTGGAGCCAGAAATGTGGTCAGAATCACCATGATAATAATGGATACCTCTAACGGCTTATCCAGAACCCCACTCGCAGAACCGATTCCGGCAAACACTAGCCCGACTTCACCCCGTGGAATCATGCCAACTCCGATCGCGAGTCGATTAATTCCGGGCTGACCAAACACCGCCCAACCCGTCACTACCTTGCCGAGAATGGCAACTACCATCAAAAATGCGGCAATCAAAATTCCGGCACGATTCTCAGGCACCGTCGGATTCAACACGCCTAGATCGGCTCGCGCTCCCACCGTCACAAAGAAGATGGGTACCAGTAGATCGGCGATCGGTTTTACTAGTTCATCTAACTCATTACGGGCATCAGTTTCATCCAGAACCAAGCCAGCGGCAAAAGCACCCAAAATCGCTTCTAGATGAATCGCGCTGCCCAGAAATGCCATGAAAAAGGCAAAGATAAATGCTGGCATAACCACATTGCCACGGGTTTTGAATTTCTCCACAATCGCATTGAAGGTTTGGTTAAAGATGCCGCCCAACAAAATGGAACCGAGCAGAAACGCTGTTGCACTCACAATCAGGTAGATGACATTAGCAACATCAATCTCACCCGTTTTGGCTAAACTGGCGACAACAGCCAAGACAATGATTCCCAGGACATCATCAATCACCGCCGCACCAACAATGATTTGACCTTCTTTGGATTTAAGCTGTCCTAACTCAGACAACACTTTGGACGTAATTCCGATGCTGGTTGCCGTCAAAGCAGCGCCTGCAAAAATTGCTGGAATTGCAGGTGTGTGAAAGAACATCATCAAGCCAGCGGTACCAGCGGCAAACGGAACTGCCACCCCCACGCAGGCGACTATCGCAGCTTGAGAACCCACTTCTTTGAGTTGTTTGAGATCCGATTCCAGACCAATTTCAAATAGCAGAATAATCACGCCCAATTCAGCCAGCACTGAAATGACTTCACTCTGGGACTCATATACGCTCGTGAGGGCTGCGGGAGACAGATGATTAATCCATTGCAGCACGGTCATCACCGCTGAATCTGAGGCTGACAGTCCACTTTCGGGAAAGACGATCAGGTGTAAAGCAGATACCCCGACAATCACCCCTGCCACCAGTTCACCCAGAACGGGTGGAAAATCAAATTGTTTAGCGAGTTCCGCGCCGAGTTTACTGGCGATATAAATCACGACTAAACTCAGCAGAACTCCAGCCAGAACAATCGGTGAATTTTCTGCCTCTACCGTTGCTAACAAGGGCATGGGAGCAATCAGAGATGCCATCCCAGAACTTAAAGCTGTCATTGTATGGTTCAAAAACATGGGTTAGGTTTTGGTGGTAAAAATGAATCAAACCTTATTTGAATGAGAGGCAATTGATTGCCAGCTAGTTTTCTGACGCATTAGATCGCCTCGATTCATCAAACCTCCAAACAGGTGAATTAGGCAACTATCTCTTTGCGGTAAACCAGATCAACCGCTTGACGCAGGGCTTCAGTGCGATCGCTTAAGATATGCTCTCGGGTCACTAGATCGAACAGTCCTAACTTTTGCAAGCGGCGCTGAATTTTCTCGCTGGCACCGACTATGTAAACCTGTAACCCCTTATCGTGGGCATCGCGAATCGCGTTTTCAATCGCCAGCGAAGCCGTTACCCCTAGCAAGGGCACATCGCTAAGATCCATCACCAACGCATCGGCTTCCTTCATGGCATTGTGTTCCCGTGCGATCGCTTTCGACAAGCCAAAAATCATTGGACCAGTCAGGTAAAACAGCAAGACACGTCCGTTGCCTTTATCCAGCAGTTGCTTCTGTTCATTGGTCAACCGCGCATCGTCATCCGTATCGGTAATCAACTTGACTTCCTTGGATTGCAAATTGCTCAACCGTTCAATAGTGAGGATATTGGCAATAAATACACCAACACCCACTGCCACGATCAGATCCACAAACACTGTCAAGAACAACACCCCGTACATGATCGGGGAACCCTTGAGGGATCGCTGGTGCGATCGCTTCAGGGAAACTCCAGTCGAGAATATCAATCCCGACCCTAAGGGCAATCCCCGTTAACACTGCCATCGAAATCGGTTCGGTAAGTCTGGCAGCCCCCAAAACTACAACCAGCAGCACCAACGCCCGTGTTAAACCTGATAACGCTGAGGTGGCAACGAAAGGATTTTAGGTCAACCTACTTCAAAGGCGATCGCTCCTCAAATCATTGAGTAAATCACCCATAACCTCAAAGGATTTTTCATTAGGGGAGCATCATGACTAGGGAGAATAGGCGATCTCCTATTCTCAAACTCTGCCAAGCATCCGTCAACCACTATCTAAATTGATAGGTTATGGCTTTTTTGGATAGGCGATCGCAGAGTGAGACAATTGAATGAGTGGAAGATGAGTGGAAAATTTCAGTTCATGCCTGCAAAACCCTCTGAGCCATATCAACCTTTTCTTCTCCGTATTCTGCATGGCTTTACTGGTCTTTTCGTAATTGCTGCGATTTTGACCGCTTTCTGGACATACGATGTCTACGATGGGCGATGGGGAAGAATTCCCTTGCCAGAGTTAAAGGAAATAGAAGGAATTCATGGCACGTTTGGGCTATATGCCTTACTTGTATTTCCTCTATTTGCTCTATATGCTTTCCATCGTGGACACAAAAGACTTATCCAGCAGGATTTTGTGGCAAAACTTGGACAGTTGGGTAAACCTGTATGGTGGTACACGCTGCATCGAGTTATTAACACCCTTGCTATCTTGGCACTGACTTTTGCCGTTTTCTCTGGCAAGATGATGGATGAAAATTGGTTGCCAAGGGGAGAGCTTAATCATGGTTGGTATTATGCTCACCTCATTTCATGGGTAGTGATGGTTGTCTGTATCGCCTTGCATCTCTTAATGAGTGCCAAGGTAGGAGGAATTCCCCTTCTCTTGTCAATATTAAGTTACCAGTTCCGCCCTAAAGATAGTCCCACTTTGTGGCGAGAAAATATTCTTCAATGGTGGTCTGGTTGGCAACCGACTTTTGCTAAAGAGTGGTTGAAACTGTCCTTTCCTCTCAAAGTTTTAGAGATTCTCGTGTTGATGAGCCTAACTGCTGCTTGGATTGTTCCACTCTTTAAGTAGCTGCATAATCTCTTACAACAATCCCCGATAATGAATAAAAACCAAAACAGCCGCCCAAGAACCCAACGCGACTTTTACTGCAACTAGGATGTTGAGCAGGGGGATAACCCCGCCGCTGAAAAGTGCGCCCAACTCTCCGTGCGGTAATTCATATCCGGCTAGAGTGATAACTGACAGGACAATGAAAATAAGAACCGAAACCTTCTCCCATGTAGCGGCGTGCCAGCGCTTGTAGATTTCCTGCATCCACTCCGTTGATGAGGTAATTGCAACAAGTCCGATCGCCGTTCCGCCCGCAACTCCAGCCGCAAAACCACCGCCCGGACTCAGATGCCCGCGAATCGCCAGTTCGATACCCACCAACGCAGCAATGGTCGCTCCCAGACGCCCCATAATAATCGAGGGTTGATCGGTGAACTGATAGATCGCGCAGAACGGCCTCTCATTCGCCAGTAGATAATGGGCACCCATTACCGCGATCGTAAATACCACTACTTCAAAGATCGTGTCATACAGCCGATTCCTGAGAATGACAGCCGTAACTGCATTAGGTACTCCACTCTCTTGTACAAGCGTTTGGACGATCGAGAACGATAAGTCCGGTGCCGGATTGGGCATGACAAGGAATTTGACGAACAGCGCTATCCCCGCTGCAATGTAGACCCATTTCATTTCTGTTCCTCCCCTAAGTCTGATGCATTTACATAAGTTAGGTTTGTTGCTGGTGACGAAAGTTCGGTTCGCATGATGTCATAGAGGCGTCGAACCCTAGTTGTGGTGTGATAGGGTTCTTGTTCGTCCTCACTCGCTACAAAGTCTTGATTATCGTAGTCTCGTCTGGCACAGGTCGCATGGACTTCTTTTTCCATCAGTGCCCGGTGCAAAGCCTGCGTATTCGTGTACGGGATTACCTCAAGACGCATATAGTGTTTGCCGAAAATTGTTCGTAAGTCATCCATCAGTTGCCCTAAATGGGACTCGTCATCTGTCTTGATCGCCCCGTCTTCGAGTACACCCAGACGCATCACCAGCGATGAACGCACCGCGATCGCATAAAGTGTAATCGCGAGCAGAGTACCCATCAAGGCTTGGGTCAAAGCAACATCCGCCGCCCCCAAAACCGCAAATACCAATGTTGCTACCGCTCCCGATATTCCCTGGATTACCAGGGCATGGTATGGATTGGTCTGAAGTATTAGCATGAGTGCGGACAACGGCATCAGGGCGGTTATGACATAGATATAGCTATCATTCATGATTGATTTCCTCCACTGCTGGAACCGTATGCCAACACATACCCCAGCACTGTATTCCAGATTGCTAATGTGATAATGCCAAGGATGAGCAACGGCCATTCGCTAGGTACTTTCGGAAGGAGCAGTCCGACCATGATGAGCATGCTCCCTAGCGTATCTGCAACCGAAAGAGTATGCAGCTTGAATAATACCGAGCGATCGCCGATTAGGGGGAAGGTTCCCCAAAACCAGAAGAAAATTCCGATACCGATACAGGCGTAACTAAGTGCGGTAATCATACTTGATTCAGTCGTTTAAGGATTTGTGCCAACAACATTAATCCGGCATTACCCACACTCAGGATGATGACTCCTACAACACCGAGCATCCAATCATCTCGTAAGACCGATACAACCAGGAGTATGATGGATGTCTTGCTGGCGACACTGGAAAATGCCAACATTTTTTGCCAAATATCATCATCCTGCCAAGCCTCGTACATGGGTATGAGCATAGCCAGAATCATCGCAACCAGTGCCCAGTTCAGTGCCAAGTTCATGCTTTTCTCCTCCGTCGCACCCAGTGGACTTCGTACCAGCCATTTTCGTGGTACTTCAAGACAATGGTTTTGGGCGTAAAGGTGATCAGAAATATATCCAGGAAGATGAGTCCAGGTGTCCGTCCAGGTTTGACTTGTTCCATCGTCACATCTTCGTAATTATGGGGACGGAGGATCATTTCAAAGGCTTCCTTATATGCCTGCGGAATCGCCACGAGCGTTTCCCACAGCGCCCGCAGCCAGTCCTTCAATCGTCCTGGGGCTTTGGGGCGTCCCGGTAAAAGGAGTGCGATGCTGATACCAATGATGATATTTGCCGGACTCAGATTAGCAGTTAGCAAAAACCAGATGGCCAGTCGCAATATCAGATTCAAATACCCAATCATGGCAACACCATCCAAAAGAGCAGGATTAACATGAGACTCATCCCACCGATCAGATGCTCAAATTGCTCCATAACACGGGGCAGCTTGAGTACGGATCGTTTGAAAATCAACAGATACGCCAACCAACCAATGCCTATGGTTGCCAGTGGTTTCACGATATTCTCAAGGCTATACGCCTCGTAATAGACAACGTTTGCCGCAAACAAGCCACCGAGTAGCAGGCTCACTGCTGGCCAGAAACCAGGCTTTACTACATCCTCGCCGTCCGGTTTATGCGGCAAGAATATGAATTTGGCAAACGAGATAGCTGTTCCCAACGCCGCAACATTCATGGCGATCGCTTGCCAGGGCAGAAGATTTTTCGTCGTTAACACCTTCGCCCCAAAGCCGGACAACAAGGGAAAGCCTGAGATCGAGAAGCTGGCGATGACCAGAGCAATCCAGACGGTTGTATTGATCGGCTTATGTTGCAGTTCCTTGAAGTTGCGGCTTGGTAAAGCACCCGCAATCAGGAAGAGTGCCGATTTGACCAGTCCGTGAGTCAGTGCATAAAAGCCACCTACGACTGGCGCAGCGAGGATAAAGCCTAACTGCGAAACCGTATGAAACGCCAGCATCCGCTTGGCATCCTTTTCAAAGACAGCATAGAACACGCCTAGCAGGGCTGTCCCAACTCCGAAAATCCGGATGAGTGGATCGAGTTCATCCACCATCAGCGCACAACGCACTAGCGGATAGACTCCAGCTTTGACCACAACTCCCGACAGCAACGCCGATACTGGTGTCTCCGATTCGGAGTGGGTCAACGGTAGCCACAATCCCGATACAAAGATTCCCCCTTTAATCAAGAGTCCCAGAAATACAAGGGCAAGCGCCTCCGGTGGTGCCCCGCGCAAAGCTGCAAAACTAAACGAATGATTGGTCTGATAGGCAAGCACCGCACCCACCAGATAAAACAGCATTGCCGTGTTGCTGATAAACAGATAGCGCAAGCCAACCCAAATCGAGCGATCGGTGCGGGTATAGGTAATCAAGAGAAATGCGGCAATCCCGCTCACCTCTAACGCCACGTATAAACTGATAAAGTCGGCACAGGCGAACGCGGCATTGAGGCTGCCATGCAAAATGATGGCTTGTGCATAAAAGAAAGTCGTCTTATCGCTTTGCCAACAGTAGAGGATGACTGCGGCTGTTACCAGCGCATTGGTCAAGATAAAGTAGCCGCTTAACTGATCGACTATTAATGTGACGCTGAAATGATCTAGTAACTCTAGTTTCAGGGGCGACTGTTCGACAAATAGCTGCAACGCATATGCAGCCGAAGCAAAAGCTGTAAACAGTGCAAGGGTTTTGTCAAGTTTGGGGAACAGATAGATGGTGAACCCCAAGAAAAACGGTAGTGCGATCCATGCAAGGGTAATGGTATTCATGGGGTATTGCTCTTCTCGATCTCGTTGGTTTCCAGGGTGGGATTATCCCGTGCCAACTTCATGACACCGACCAGCATTAAGCACTGAATCGAAAAGCCAATCACAATCCCTGTCAAGATGACCGCTTGAGGAACCGGATCGGCGTAAGCCCCATTTGCCGCGTCTGAAATAATGGGCGTGAATAAACCATCTCGCGATGCAATCAGCACGTAATAGGCGATAACCCCTGTACTCATGACATCCATAGAGATGATCTTCATAACTAGGTTCTTTTTAAGGATGATGCCGAGAAATCCGCACAAGATTGTTGCGAAGACAAATGCTTCTAACACGGGAATTGCCTATGAGTAAATGCCTGTTAAATGGTGCTAAAAGATATATAGCACTTTTTAATAGTGCCGGAAAGTATTGACACTATTGAAAAGTGCCAGGGTAAACTATAGACTCATGCCACACTAACTTGTTGGTTTGAGCTTGCGATCGGGTAGGATAAAACACGCAGCAATAGCGGTATGACAGAATCGATTGGCAAATCAATGCTTAACCTCAGCCCTGGCTCGTCCACCGATACAGGTGGCGGCTTGCCAACGAGTCAAGGCCTGCTGCCAGAAGGTTTCTACACTTGGGAGCGGGACGCTAAAGCCGTGAATCTTGTGGATTTATCAGCACCGTTTCAATTAGTTGGGCGGCAAGGGCAATTCCAGCGAATTACGCAGGTTTTAGCGCGTGATGGCGACCTGCTAATTACTGGAGTGCCGGGAAGCGGACGGCGGACTCTGGTACGGCGGGCAGCTCAGGAAGTTGGAGTTAAAATCGTGGAGGTTGACTGCATCCGGGTTACTGATGGTCAGCGCTTCGTGCAATTGCTGTGCGAGAGTATAGATCAGACGTTTCAAAGTGCAACGGCTCAAGCTTTCATCAGAGAGTGGATTGAACGCAAGGCATCTGAATTATTTGTCCTGAAAGATGAAGCAAGTGGCAGGCAGCGACTGAAACCCGTTCGCGCAGAGAATAAAGAGCAGCTTTGGCAAGCATTTGAAGCATTACTTTATCTCCTGCAACAGTTAGCGGAGTCTTCGGGGAAACGGGTGGTGCTGATTTTGGAAAGCTTCCCCCACATTCGCTCTTGGGATCGCAATGGAATGTGGGAAACGTTTTTGAGGAACGAGATTCAGCGTCAGACTCAGGTGAGTTATGTATTAATCGCCACGATCGCAGAAACTAGTCTTCATCCTGATGAACCAGGCAACAGCTTGGAAACCATGCAGTTGGCTCCCTTATCGGACGATGTTGTCGCTGCCTGGGTTCAGGCAGTTTTGCATGGCGAAGGGCTGACTTTCGATCCGCGATCGCAAGCGCTGGAACTCTTTGTCAATGCGGTGCAGGGACACTTAGGCGATGCTTCGGCACTGGTGCGACGCCTCAAGTCGGTACGAGTTTCTGACGGGCTAATTCGCGATTGGCACGTCCAGCAGGCAATCCAAGAACTACTAGCCGACCTATCGATGGTCTTCGAGTCATTACTGATGCTGCTTCCAGCTAACCAGACGCATCTGTTGGAGTCTCTGGCGTTAGATCCCACTGACAAGCCGCAAAGTCGAGATTACATTCACAAGCATTGCCTGTCTAGAGGGGGGAGTCTTCAAGGTGCGATCGCGGGATTGCAGCACAAAGGCTTGATTTACGGCTCCGAACAAGGCTATCGACTGGCTCTGCCTCTGTTTGCTTTGTGGCTTCGCCAGCGCTTGAGTTGATACCAAAGTGTGTGGGAGCGATCGCTTAAGGGGGTAGTCAAGATGTCAGGTGACTGAATGCTATATTCAGCCTATCAACGCCTATCTGTGAAGGTAGCATTTATAACTCAAGAACTAATCGACCTAAGAACTAGCATCTTAGAAGGACCCTATGCAGATGCTTTGGCAATTGTGCATGAGCTGGAGGGGATGAGTCATGAGTAAACAAGCGATCCTTTGTAATATCGAAGCGTGTCTGGTCACAATGCTGACTCACTTGATTCAAAACCAAGTTGACCAGTGTTTAACTAATTCCTGGGCAGCTTTAATTTCAGATTCTCTCCAGCAAATTCAAACATTAAATCTCAAAGAGAATAAAACGTCTTACTACATCGAGCAAGATGAATGGAAGCCTTTTCTAGAAGAGGCAATTGAGGCAGCACTTCGTCCGGCAAATATAGAAGCTATGGATTATTTTTATCATCCTTGCCAACTTGCAGCGTCGGTGGATAGAACAGATTTAATAATGACGGCTCAGAGATTGCTCGATTTAACGTATGAACCTTCGGCAAAAACTTTACCAGCAATCATTGATGAGAATTTAGTTCAGCTACCAGGTGGGGAAGAGTGGAAAGAGGGTAGGCGATAAAATAACACTCTTTGAAGGGAAGCGATCGCAGTTTCGGGTTCGTGGATCTAATAACAGCGATCGCTCACAAGCATTACCTGTCTAGAGGAGGCAGTCTCCAAGGAGCGATCGCCCGATTGCAGCACCAAGGCTTGATTTACGGCTCCGAGCAGGGTTATCTTGTTCATCATGCTTCTGGTTCGACCACAAGGATTACTGGGGCGATCGCTCCTCAGAAAAGTCTAGTCCTGAAAAGTATTCGATAATACTCAGGTAAAAAGAGCTTTCTATTAGGACTGCACTCAGAGGAATAAAGATGAGAGGTTTCACTTTGCCTGTGAAGTTGTTAATTGTGGCGATCGCCCTCTCAAGCTTCATTCTAATCAGTTGTGTCCCAGCACCCCTGAAACCCTTACGGATTGGTACCAATGTTTGGCCTGGGTATGAACCTCTATTTCTGGCTCGCGAACTGGGATACTACGGTAAAACCCCGATTCAATTAGTGGAGTATCCCAACTTCGACCCAAACAGAGCTTACCGGAACGGTGAAGTAGAAATGAGCGCCACACCGATGACTGGGTTTTTGCCATTAGCGCCGACTCATCCAGATGTCCGTGCTTGGCTAATTATGGATATCTCTAATGGTGCAGACGCCATTGTAGCTAAACCAGCGATCGCGAATCTGCAAAGTTTAAAAGGGCGCAGGGTTGGCTTTGACAGGTCAATGCTGGCACCATTTGTCCTGAGCCGTGGCTTAGAACAAGTCGGTCTGTCACTCAAAGATGTCAAGATTGTCCCTGTGGAGCTATCGGAGCAGGAGGAGGCGTTCAAACAAGGTCGCGTTGATGCCATTGTCACCTTTGAGCCATACCGCTCCAATATACTCAACGCCGGAGCCAAGTTACTCTTTGACAGCAGCCAGATTCCTGGTGAAGTAGTCGATGTGCTAATTGGCAGTGAGTCGTTGTTGACGACGCATGCTACTCAATTGCAGGTGTTAATCCAGGGTTGGTTCCGCGCTCTCGATTATATTGAGAAAAATCCCGAAGATGCCGCTCGTCGAATGGCACGGCGACAAGGAATCACACCCGAACAATTCTTATCATCCCTCAAGGGGCTTCAGCTCGTCACCCTTGAGGAAAACCAGAAACTCTTGGGAAAAACCAATTCTGTGTTGCTCAAGGGAACCCAACGGTTATCCCAATTCTTGGTTGAAAATAACATACTGAAACAAGACGTAGACCTTAACCCTCTGCTCGATGACAGACTGGTTAGAGATGTCAAGCCCTAAAGCGTAGACCGATTGCAACACTCAACATACCTTTATGAAAAAACCACAGATGCCTACAGTTAATATCAGATTCATCTGTGTTTATCTGGGTTAATCTGTGGTTCATGCCTCCAGGCAAAACTATTTTTGCAAAAAGTCTACCTATGCATCGCTTCCCCTTTCCTCTGCGGTTTTCGATTCCAGGGATTCTGTTAGTGTTCGGCAGTGTGTTAGGTTTGGTTTCGTTTCAACGGGAAGTCTCTCAGTCCTTCTCCCGTACCGAAACGATTATCAGACAGCAGGCTGAATTTTCTGCAAGTCAAACAGCAACGTTACTAGAGTACTTGTACAGAACGGCTCAAGGTAAGGGTGCCCATTTAGCGATCGCTCAGATTGCTCCCGCTCCTAATCTGCGGTTAGCTTTGCTTTGTGATGAAAATGAGCGAGTACTCTTGTCAACTCGTTTTGACTTGCAAAATCGCTTAATCAGCAACACTCTAGCAGCCTCCAGCTTATCAGCGATCAAAGAAGTCCAGCAAACTCAGTCAAAGCAGGTAATTTTCTCGGACGATAGACAAACCCTCAGGGCAATTTATCCAGTGCTTTTGGGAGCTTCGCCTGGAGAAATCCTACCGTCGAGGGTAGCTGTGTTGTTGTTGGAGTATGACCTTTCGTCGCTAAAAGCTCAGGCATACAACGATGCTTTAGAGCGATCGCTAACCTACAGTGTTGCTCTTGCCGTGCTTTGTAGCATTCTCTGGTTCTTCTTTTACAAAACCTTGAACTTGCGAGTAGGCAAACTGGTTGCAGCTAGTAACAGCTTAGCGCAAGGAAATTTAGAAGTCCGTGCTAATTTAAAAGGCTCTGATGAACTGAGTCAGATTTCAATCGCTTTCGATCGAATGGCTGAAGAAGTTCAGAAGAATACAGAAACACTGCGCCAAAATGAAGAACTAAAACAAGCTTTAGACAAGCTAAAACAAACCCAAGCACAACTGATTCACGCCGAGAAAATGTCTAGCTTAGGTCAACTGGTTGCGGGAGTTGCTCATGAAATCAACAATCCGGTTAATTTCATTCACGGCAATCTTCTTTATGTCAATGACTACACCCAAGACTTACTCAGCCTGGTTCATCTCTATCAGCAACACTATCCGAATCCCGTTCGTGAAATTGTCGAACAGACTGAAGAGATGGAGTGGGAATTTCTGGCTGATGATTTACCCAAGATGCTCGCTTCTATGAAAGTTGGCAGCGAACGCATCCGTCAGATTGTCCTTAGTTTGCGGAACTTTGCCCGTCACGACGAGTCAGAACTTAAAAAAGTTGATATTCACGAAGGTATTGATAGCACTTTATTAATTTTAAAACATCGATTGAATGGGGAGAGAGATTCTCCCAGTATTGAAATTATTAAAGCTTATGGAAACTTACCCAAGATTGAGTGTTATGCTGGGCAGTTGAATCAAGCGTTTATGAATATTATCAATAATAGTATTGATGCTTTATCAGAAGCAACAGGTAATGAAAAAAAACAGATTTTTATTCGCACTTCCATTAATGAATCAGATTGGGTAGTGGTAGCGATCGCCGATAATGGATCAGGGATGAACCAAGAAATACAACAGCGGATATTTGATCCGTTTTTTACCACGAAACCAGTAGGAAAAGGCACGGGATTAGGATTATCTATTAGCTATCAGCTTGTGGTAGAAAAACATAACGGTCAATTAAAATGTATTTCTGCTCCCGGAGAAGGAGCGCAGTTTATCATTGAAATTCCCGTGCGACAAAAAAGCAGAGAAGCTGGGAAAATGGGGGAATGAGGAAATAGTAAATGTCAGATTTTATTAATAACTATGGCTTCTTAATCGTTTCGATGATTTAGGAAATAAGCAGGAAAGCGTTATCGCGAGGTAAGGAAGCCTACACCGTAATCTTCGATTCGGTGTAGGAGGATGTCACGTAGTTGAAGCACGGGCACTGTGGATTGAAAGCAACTGGCATCTTCCTACCTGAGAATTAACTGTTGGCAGATAGCGATTCCCTGCGGGATAGCTAACACTTCACGCATCTCCTCTCTTGAGCAACGATAAGAGCGATCGCTCTTTGTCTAACACTCTTTGAAGGGAAGCGATCGCATTAGTGTTAAAGTACAGAACTATTTCAACTGTTCCAATAGCTGACTAACAGATAACACGGGTACGGTTGCATTAGAAAAATCCTGTGTATCACGGGTAACAATTGCATCTAAACTTTGAGCGATCGCACAAGCAACCTGTACAGCATCTTCAAAATCTCTTAGACCAGATGTTAAAGCTACCTCTAAGACAGCACGATCGACGGGGCAAATTTCCATAACTGTCAGTGTAATAGAGATTACCTGCCTTGCCCGTTCAACGCTCTGAGTTTGTCTTCTAGCAATGTAGAAGATGTCAGTTAGTGTTGTTGCAGTACCATAACCAACAACCTGCTCAGAACCGATCGCCTGAAACAATGCTTCTGCATCTTGCAAAAACGGCTCTCGCTCCAGTAAATAATCTAAAACAAAATTAGTATCGATCAGGACTCTCACTGGAGATACTTCTCCACCCGACGTTCTTCCAAGATTGCCTGAATTTGAGCATCAGTTAGTGGTGACTGCTCTGTCTTCAGCAATCCTCGCATCTGGTTAATCAGGGTTTTTCGGTTTGGTTGTGGGTTGAGAGTGTCTTGCAGAGATTGGATAATCGCATTGACCAGTGCAAGGCGATCGCTCACAGATAAATTAAAAGCTTGCTCTTTGAGTTCTTGTAACGACATGGGAACGACTCCAGCTTTCCACAGATGCCAGTAATTATAGTGTGGGCGATTTCCTACGGGATAGCTCACGCTTCACGCCCCCCTCCTCTGCAACGATAAGAGCGATCGCACTTTGTCTAACACTCTATTGAAGGGAAGCGATCGCTTTCATTTTCGAGAAAAGAGCGATCGCTTCCCTTCACCGGCAAGAAACTAAGATTTTTTCTTAGTGCTAGTGGTTGCTGTCGTCTTTTTAGCGGTTGTCTTCCCAGTTGTGGTCTTTTTGGTAGATGTTCCACTCTTAGTAGTTGATTTGCGACTAGATTTTGTTGTGGAACCTGCCTTCGCTGCCAATGCTTCCAGCGCTTTTTCCATCGTCAACCCTTCCACAGATTCCCCTTCTGGCACAGAAGCATTCGTCTTCCCATGCTTGATGTAAGGGCCATAAGGGCCATCGTAGATATTCACGGGTTCCCCATCAGTCGGGTGAGTCCCCAGTTCTCGTAACGGTGCCTTAGACTTGCTGCGAGTCGCGCCGCGTCCCTTTTTCGGTTCAGCTAGCAGCTCAATTGCACGTTCGATGTCAATTGTCAATACATCGTCACTGGCTTTCAGGGAGCGATACTCTTTGCCCTCCTTGCCTTGGTCGTGGACGACGTAAGGGCCAAAGCGTCCCAATCCTGCCTGGACTTTGCCGTTAGTTTCGGGGTGAATGCCCAAAGTACGCGGCAGAGATAGCAAGCCAACTGCCATATCCAGCGTTACGTCCTCAATCGTGACCCCCTTGGGAAGAGAGGCGCGTTTGGGTTTTTTGTTCTCCTCCGTGGCATCGCCCAGTTGGACGTAGGGGCCGTAAGTGCCAATCAGCACGTAAATCGGTTCGCCGGTTTCCGGATGCAAGCCGACTTTATCGGGGCCTTCTGTTTTCTGCTGTAGCAGCGTCTCAATTAGCTCAGCGTGGATGTCTGAGGGGGTCAGATCCTTAGGCAACGAGGCTTTTACTGGCCCAGAGTCCTTTTCAGCTTCAATGTAGGGGCCATATTGACCAATCCGGACTTTCGCCCCACCGAGATCGTCCAATTCGATAGTACGGGCAGATGTGGCATCAATCCCCTTTTCCCTTTCCTTGACTTGGGTTGCCAGACCCATTTCTCCGAGATAGAACTTTTTCAGGTATGGCAGCCATTTGGCTTCCCCAGTGGAAATTTCATCTAGGGTTTGCTCCATCTTAGAGGTGAAGCTGGGATCGACCAAATCGGGAAAGTGTTGTTCTAGCAGACTGGTAACGGCAAAGGCGGTGAAGGTAGGAACGAGGGCGTTGCCATTCATTTGGGCATAGCCTTTCTCGATAATCGTGCCGATGATGCTGGCGTAGGTACTGGGACGCCCGATGCCTTCACTTTCCAGGGTCTTAACGAGGGAAGCTTCCGTGTATCTTGCCGGTGGCTGAGTTTCGTGACCGATGGATTCTAACTTTTTGCAGGTCGGGCGATCGCCTTTTTTGAGAGTTGGTAAAATCACTTCCATGTCTTCTAGTGCCGCATGAGGATCGTCCGATCCTTCCACGTAGGCGCGTAAGAAGCCGTGAAAGTCAATCCGTTTGCCGCTAGCCCGAAAACCGGCATCTTCGACTTGCAACTGCACGGTAATTTGAGTTTGGCGAGATTCTGCCATTTGGGTGGCGACAGTGCGCTTCCAAATCAGGTCATATAGAGCGAATTCCCGACCGCTTAAGCCGGTTTCCTGGGGAGTGCGGAAGCTGCTACCGGCGGGGCGAATGGCTTCGTGAGCTTCTTGAGCGCCCTTGCTTTTCGTCGTGTACTGGCGGGGTTCCGGGCTGAGGTATTGCTTACCGTACATTTGCTCGACACAACTGCGAGCCGCAGCGATCGCTTGTTGCGACAAATGCACTGAATCTGTCCGCATATAGGTAATATACCCCTGCTCGTACAAACTCTGGGCAGTTCGCATCGTGTCGCGGGCAGATAAATGTAGTTTCCGGTTCGCCTCCTGTTGGAGCGTCGAGGTGGTAAACGGCGGTAAAGGTTTGCGAGTAACCGGACGCTCTTCTAAGTCAGCCACCGTCCAGGTTTTATCTGCCAGTCGCGCCTCTAAACTTCTCGCTTCCGCTTCCGAGAGCAGAATCACATTCCGTCCGGCAATAATTTGTCCCGTGGCTTCATCAAAATCGCTGCCAGTGGCAATTCTCGTCCCCTTGAGAGCGACAAGTCGCGCTTCAAAGGGTGTCTTGTCTTTGTTTAAACTTGCCTTGAGATCCCAGTAGCTGCCTTGGCGGAAGGCTCGACGTTGACGCTCTCGATTTACCAACAGCCGCACTGCTACCGACTGCACCCGTCCCGCCGATAAGCCATAGGAAATTTTCTTCCACAACAGCGGCGACAGGGTATATCCCACCAGCCGGTCTAATATCCGCCGCGTCTCCTGAGCGCGAACCACCTGCTCATCAATATTGCGGCAGTTCTTCAGGGCGTCGCGGATGGCTTCTTTGGTGATTTCGTGGAATACCATTCGCTTGATGGGAACCTTTGGCTTCAAGAGCTGGAGCAAATGCCAGCTAATGCTTTCGCCTTCTCGGTCTTCGTCAGTTGCCAACACCAATTCATCCGCATCTTTCAGGGCATTTTTCAGGGCGGTGACAATCTTCTTTTTGTCGTTGGGGACGACATACAGGGGTTCAAAGTCCGCATCCACATTTACTCCCAGCTGCGCCCATTTTTCCCCTTTGTAGGCTTCGGGAATTTCTTTACTGGATTGGGGCAGGTCGCGTACATGACCCATCGACGCCTCGACCCGGTAGCTGGAAGGCAAAAATTTACTGATGGTGCGTGCTTTGGTGGGAGATTCGACGATAACGAGGGTTGACATGGGAGCTTGGAGAAATAGCAGCTGGGCTGAACAGTTAATTTAAATACTTTATGTCAGATGTCAAGAGCGATTAAGAGGATTTTATGCGGAAAACCGACGACTGAAGTCTTGATTTTGCGTACCAAGTCTGACGAGAGCCGGTTTCACGAATGGCGGTAAATCGCATCTAGGGGCGATTCGCTCTCCCAAAGATAACTCGCTTTTTTAGAGCCGCTACCCAGAGAGCTGTTTGCACCAGGCTTAATTTAAAGCTATCTCAATGTTTAACTTATGGAGGATTGCAATGGCGACCTCCTTCTATTTCGAGGTGTGCCAGAATGGATGCCAACATCAGGCTGAAACAGCTTAGCAGCATTTGGAGGAGAACCGATGCAACCCATTCGACAAGGCGATGTGATTTTGTTCCCCGCACAGCAAACCGAGGGGCAAAAGCTACCTCACCTGACTTTAGCCGAAGGCGAGGTGACGGGACACAAGCACCGCATCAGCGACGGACAAGCGGAACTATATGAGAAAGATGGCACGCTTTATCTGCACGTCTTCTCAGAGACGGCAACTTTAACCCACGAGGAGCATAAGGCGATTTCTATTCCCCAAGGCAGATGGATGGTGCGAATTCAGCGCGAATACGAGCCTCAAGGATGGCGATATGTCGCAGATTAAGATTGATAAACTTACGTCACAAGAAGCGCTGATTCCAGTTTATCGGGAGACGTGGAAAGCGCGATCGCGCTTTCCACCGAACCAATCGACCGTCAAAAAGCCGCAGAAGTGGTAAAAGCAGCCTACACCGAATAAATGAACCAGCTCCTGATTGATGATTTGCAATTTAACCAAATATTTCGCGACCCGCTCACAGGTTTATTGAATCGGCGTTATATGTTTGCATTCTTGCAGTGGCAGGGGTGTCGAGAAAGAAGTCAGCAATTATTAGGTCTAATTCTGCTAAATATCGATTGGTTTCAAAGGTACAACAATTTGGTTGGTTTCTCAATAGGCAATTTCTTCCTGCAAGAATTGGGGAGCTTCTTACAAAGAAATATTCCTAACTCAGCGATAGTCTGCCGCAAAGGAGGTGATGAATTTGCAGTAATTTTGCCAGAAACTTCCCTAGAAGATTGTAGGCGACTAGCCGAGCAACTTAGGGAAGGAGCTAAGCTACTATACGTAGATCCGAATTACTACATTCATCGTTGCACTGTCTCTGCGGGAGTAGCAGTTTGCTTTCCAGAGCCTGAATTAAACTGGCAGGAATTAATTAAAGTAGCCGAGCTTGAGACAGATAAGGCTAAATCCAACGGACGCGATCGCGTGGAAGGTCCCATCCAATTCTCTATGAGAACCGAATCGTTTTTAGAAGAGACTTATTCGGAATCCAAGCAAGTAATAATCAAGGATGCTAGTGGATTTTTACAAGACTTACGAGCTACAGAATTAGATTCTTGGGAGGAATATACTTTACTCCAACTTAATTTATTGAATTATCCGGTTAATTTGTTACAGAAAACCTGCCCCATTACAGAAAAGATTGATATTTTAGTTGTAACTTCTCAATTTGAATCAGCAAGGGAAACGGTTAAGTCTATTGCTGCTTTGAATGGCATTGATCGAGACACCCAAAGACAAGCCTATTGGCAGTTACAGCAGTTTGCAGGATGGACTTGGCGCTACTTTGATACACAAAATATAGTCAGCGAACGCCCTATAAAAATCTCTTTCGATAGCCAAAATCGCCTCCATGCCGAAGGAGAACCGGCAATCCAATTTGCTGATGGATATAATTTTTACTCCTATCACGGCGTAACATTACCAGAAGAATACGGCAAACTGCACCCAAGTCAGTGGCAACCTCAATGGCTTTTAAAAGAAGATAATGCGGAACTGCGACGAGTATTAATACAGGTAATTGGCTACAGCCGTATTTGCCAGGAATTGCAAGCAACTATATTAGATTTTTGGCAAGAATATACCTTATTAAAAATAGATAATAAGCTCGATGTAGAGCCAATATATTTATTAAAAATGACTTGCCCCAGTACCGGACACATTCATGCCTTGCGCGTTCCGCCTAATATGAAATCGGCGCGTGAAGCGATTGGCTGGGTGAATTGGGGAATCGATCCTGAAGAATTTTCTGTACAAACCTAAAACCCTCTCCAGATGCGAGAAATCGCTTCTCTACAAAATGTGGGTTTTGCTCCTTAGGGGTTCATTTCTCCAAACGCGATCGCGCTTACAGCAAACTCCGCACAGGTAACGTAAATCCAGGCACCACATCCTCACCACTCAAAACCGCTGTAGCGGGATATTGGGTAACTGAGCCATCTGGACGATACACCCAAGCTTGCTGATTTTGACGGTCAAACAACCATCCCAAACGTACTCCGTTATCGATATACTCGCGCATCTTGGCCTGGAGCGTTTCTAAACTATCAGATTTAGAACGAATTTCGATAACAAAATCGGGAGCCAAATTTAAAAACCTATCTTCTTGCCGATCCCAATCTTCTGCCAAGCGTCCTTTAGCAACAAAAGCAGCATCCGGCGATTTAATCGCTGTATTCGCTAACTTGAACCCCGTACTGGGACCAAAAACATCTCCTAAATCGTGAGTTTCCACCCAATTCAGCAGATAAGCCACTGCTTTCGCCTCTCGATTCCCAGAAATTCCTCCAGTTGGCGGCATAATTACCAATGACCCGTCAGCGTTCCGCTCAAATTGTAAATCTGGATTTTTAGAACTGATGAGCATCAATTCTTCATCAGTTACAGTAGCCCAAGAAGACTGTACCATCGGTTTTTGCCCTTGCAGAATCTCGAAAAAATCAATGGCGTCATCGTTACAGAATCGAAGACACGCGATCGCCATACTGAGATTTTAGCGACAGCGCGATCGCGCGTTGCGCTGACAAGTCAGTTCGCCTCTTTCCTGCCTTTTTTCCTTGTTCTTAGCGTCTTTGGGGTTCATGACGCCAAAAGCGATCGCCCTCATCAATAATCCAAGCAACCCCGAACGCCATAAAATTAAATAATATTAAGAGTCTCAGTCTCTCTGCCTAAATACCCAAAACTATATATCTCATGAGTTTTGCTGAACTTGCAGCCCAGTTGAATGTTGGGACAATCTGGCCTGAGGGGATTTTAATTGTCACCCTTTTGGCAGTTCTCGTCGTTGACTTGATTATCGGACGGTCGTCCTCGCGCTTCACCCCCTATATCGCGATCGCGGGTCTACTCGCCTCTATCGTCGCCTTGTACTATCAATGGGGGAACACGAACACCATCGGCTTCTTGGGTAGCTTCAACGGCGATGCCATGAGCGTCGTCTTTCGCGGCATCGTTGCCTTGTCTACCGCCGTCACCATTTTGATGTCGATCCGCTACGTAGAGCAAAGCGGCACCTCCCTGGCAGAATTTATTGGGATTATGCTCAGCGCCACCATTGGGGGAATGATTCTGTGTGGTGCAGATGAGTTGGTGACGATTTTTGTCGCCTTAGAAACCCTCAGTATCTCGTCCTACCTGATGACGGGATACATGAAGCGCGACCCCCGTTCCAATGAAGCAGCGTTAAAATACCTGCTGATTGGCGCTTCGAGTACAGCAATTTTCCTCTACGGTGTCTCGCTGCTGTACGGACTATCGGGAGGAGAAACGAAGTTGAGCGCGATCGCCACTGGCATTGCCAGTGCTAACGCCGATTTATCCTTAGGGTTGCTGATTGCATTAGTCTTTGCGATCGCCGGGATTGGCTTCAAAATTGCCGCCGTTCCCTTCCACCAATGGACACCCGACGTTTACGAAGGTTCGCCAACACCTGTTGTAGCCTTCCTCTCCGTCGGTTCAAAAGCCGCTGGATTTGCCCTCGCCATCCGCCTAATGGTGACAGCTTTCCCCCTCGTCACTCAAGAGTGGCATTTTGTCTTCACCGCCCTCGCAGTCTTGAGCATGATACTGGGTAACGTCGTTGCTCTTACCCAAACCAGCATGAAACGTCTGCTGGCTTACTCTTCCATTGCCCAAGCTGGATTCGTCATGATCGGTTTGATTACCGGCACCGAAGAAGGTTATGCCAGCATGGTGTTTTATATGCTGGTTTACCTGTTCATGAACTTGGGAGGCTTCGCCTGCGTGATTCTGTTCACCCTGCGAACGGGTACGGATCAAATTAGCGAATACGCGGGGCTGTATCAGAAAGACCCACTTCTGACCTTGTGCTTGAGTATTTGTCTGCTGTCCTTGGGAGGGATTCCGCCCTTGGCTGGCTTCTTCGGAAAAATCTACCTGTTCTGGGCAGGTTGGCAGGCGGGTGTTTACGGCTTAGTCTTACTAGGGTTGCTCACGAGCGTCGTCTCGATTTACTACTACATCCGTGTCGTCAAGATGATGGTGGTAAAAGAACCCCAAGAAATGTCTGACGCCGTGAAGAATTATCCAGAAATTCGCTGGAATATATCGGGAATGCGTCCTTTGCAAGTGACTTTAGTGGTGTCGTTAGTGGTGACATCCTTGGCAGGGATTTTGTCTAACCCGTTGTTTACCCTGGCGAATAATTCAATTATCCGCACGCCAATGCTGCAAGCATCGGTGCATAACACAGTAGCGACGCAAGACCTTGCTCCCTTAGAATCTATGCTTCCTGCGGCTGACTCGGTTAGTCAAATTCAACCTCAGATTGATTTCAGCGCCAAGATTTAACATCCTGGCATCAAGGTTAGGACAAGGGATAAGCAGGACTCCTCTCGCCTAAAAAACGTAAAAAGTCCTTTCTTAGGAAAACCCGGCTTCTTGAAGAAGCCGGGTTTCGACTATTTGGGCGAAATGTAGCGTGTATTTCGGCTTTCGAGCGATCGCATCCACTGGCGCTTCCCATCCCTGGACGCTCATCAGGCGGACAGTTAGAATGAGCGCATAAATCTATCCCTAGATAGATGAGCAGATAAAACGATAGCTGACCCAAGAGGTTGTTTTATGTCGAATCTTCGCTATTCGCCCAAACTTGCTTACGTCCAGCATTCGACCGGCAAAAAGTTGAAATTAGGCGGCTATCGACCCGACACAAAGGATGCGAACGATAAGAAATACGAGGCTCATCGATTTCAAGCCGAAAAGCTGCCGCCAAGAGTCGATTTGCGTCACTACCTGACTCCGGTAGAAGATCAGGGGGACGTGGGAAGTTGCACGGGGAATGCGATGGCGGGAGCCTACGAGTACCTGGCAATGCGCCAACTCGGTACCGCCGGGGATGTAAGCCGGTTGTTTATTTATTACAATGCGCGATCGCTCGCCGGAGAAATTGAAGAAGACGCCGGGGCAACACTTCGCAATTGCATCCAGGTATTGCGAAAGATGGGCGCTTGTTCTGAGTTAACCTGGCCCTATCACCCAGAGCGGTTGTTTCACCGTCCCCACGACCAAGCTTATGAGGAAGCAACCCAATTCTTGATCGACGATGCTGAGCGAATTGACGTGGATTTGTACGCCATGAAGCATTGTCTAGCCGAGGGTTATCCGTTTGCCTTTGGGTTACAGCTTTTCGATTCGTTCATGAGAGAGGGAAATAAGGGGATTCCCATGCCTAACCCGGAGCGAGAGGAGTCTCAAGGCGGTCACGCGATGTTGTGCGTCGGCTACTCGGACAAAGATCGGGTATTTGTGGTTCGCAATTCTTGGGGCGCACACTGGGGAGACAAGGGATACTGTTACATTCCCTACGACTACATGACCAATCCCGAATATTGCGATGACTGCTGGACGATTCGCAGCGTCACCGACCTCGACTATAGCCGGGGCGTTTGGAGTGATGATGACGCCTCCTTTTTGGATGAGATTATCCCGCTGATTAGCGATGCTCTCGATATTTCAGACGACGACATCGGCAGTGACGAGGAAGAGTACGAAGAAGCCGTCGCCGAAGACGAAGAATACGTCGAGGATGAGCAGGAAGAGTACGAAGAAGTCGTCGCAGAAGATGAAGAATACGTCGAACAGGAAGACGAAGAATACCTCGAAGAGGAAGAAGATATAGAAGCCGTCGCCGAAGACGAAGACGAAGAATCTGAAGACGAGGAATACGACGAAGACGAAGAAGCTGTCGAAGAAGAGGAAGACGAAGAATACCTCGAAGAGAAAGAAGATATAGAAGCCATCGCAGAAGACGAAGAGGAAGAATACGAAGACGAGGAATACGACGAAGACGAAGAAGCTGTAGAGGAATACGATGAAGATGTCGAGGAGCTAGACGAAGAGTACGACTCAGAAACCCTCGAAGAAGAGTAAAATCCGGAGAGCGAGTAGTGCCATAGCCCTTTGGACATACGCTTTGCGATCGCGCAAAATAATCGCTCTCACAAAACAACTCAAGACAATCGATGGTATTACTGTTAGGTGATTTTCAACCATTAGCCGCGATCGCGACCACTCCTACGGGTGCCCAAAAACTACAGCCGCTTTGTCAATCCACGGGTGCTACTCTTTGGGTTCCAGAGTCTCTCACTGATGTTGTAGAGGCAAGGGCGATCGCGTCAGCCAAAGTTTATCGCGGTTCCCTCAAAGACCACCTAGCGACCTTGTGGAATACACATCGGGGCTTTGTTTTCTGCTTGGCATCTGGAGCCGTGGTGCGTTTGATTGCACCCTTATTGCAAGATAAATCCAGCGATCCAGCAGTGGTCGTGGTAGATGAAAATAGTCAGTTTGTTATTAGTCTATGTAGCGGTCATCAGGGAGGGGCGGATCGGTTGGCACAAGCGATCGCCCTTACGATTGGGGCAACACCAGTCTTGACGGGTGCCTCCGCTGGTTTAGGACTACCCGCAGTGGATATGCTGGGCGTTCCTTTTGGCTGGAATCGAGGCGAGGGAGACTGGACGGGCGTTAGTGCAGCAGTGGCGAGAGGGGAACGAGTACAAGTCATTCAGGAAGCGGGTTCTACTTTATGGCAAAGTCATCTTTCTGAGAAACATCCATTTGATTTTAGGGTTCCAGAATATCTCGCTAGCCAATCAGAGATGGTTCAATCTAACCAGGAACCCGATCGTTCAAAATCATCCCAGGCGAGGATTTGGATTAGCCCCACCCAGCAACGATTTTCCTCAGAATCAAGGCTGCCAACAGTCCAGTGGCATCCTAGAGTCTTGTGGGTGGGAATCGGCTGCGAACGAGGAACCTCGAAAGCATTGATAGAAACAGCGATTGGGCAGGTGTTTGAGAAAAATCACTTAGCCCAAGAAGCGATCGCAGGGATTGCCACCATCGACATTAAAGCCGATGAAGTTGGGTTAGTGGAATTAGGCCGCGATCGCCACTTGCCTTTGCGAACTTTCCCGGCTGATATCCTGCGTTCCGTTAGCGTTCCTACTCCCTCAGCGGTTGTGGAAGCAGAAGTCGGAACGCCCAGTGTTGCAGAAGCCGCAGCAATTCATGCGGCTTCTGTAGGGGCGGAAGGCATTGCACTGCTGAAAGTGGCAAAACAAGTTTTTAAGTTAGAAGGTCAACCAGGGGCGGTAACGGTAGCGATCGCTCAATCCGAACGAGAATATACAGGTCGCACGGGCTGTTTACTCCTAGTAGGTACGGGACCTGGAAAATTAGACCAAATGACTCCAGCGGCTCAAACCGCCGTATCCTGCGCTGACGCCATTATTGGCTACTCTCTATATATCGATCTGATTTCTCCTTTGCTGCGTCCAGGACAGATTGTAGAAGCGTTACCGATTACCCAGGAACGTCAACGGGCAGAACGAGCAATAGAATTAGCGAATTGGGGCTTAACCGTAGCGGTTGTTTCTTCTGGAGATTGCGGCATCTACGGCATGGCTGGGTTAGTCATGGAAGAACTCCAAGTCAAAGGCTGGGATGGCAAAACGCCAGGGGTGCAGGTGTTTCCGGGAATTACCGCCCTACAAGCCGCAGCCTCGCGGGTGGGTGCGCCTTTGATGCATGACTTCTGCGCGATTAGTTTGAGCGACTTGCTGACCCCCTGGGAGGTGATTGAAAAGCGCCTGACAGCCGCCGCGCAAGCAGATTTTGTTACCGCACTTTATAATCCACGATCGCAAACTCGCACCCAACAAATCGCGATCGCCCAAAGAATCTTTCTGCAATATCGCGATCGCCACACGCCGGTAGCGATCGTGAAATCAGCTTATCGAGAAGACGAAGAAATTACTCTGATTACACTTGAGAAATTACTCGATACTCCGATTGATATGCTGACAACGGTACTCATTGGCAATAGCAGCACTCGCACCCACGCTGATTGGATGATTACCCCCCGCGGCTACTTGGGTTTTGACGCCGGTTTTGACGCCAAAATCCGTTAATTTATTCGGCTTCTCTGTTGAACAAAAAGTTTAGCCCACTAGCCACTAGACTCAGAACAATTGAACCTATCAAAGCCTGCCCGAAACCAGCGATACTAAAACCGGGAGTAATCGCCCCAGCAATCAAAATTGTGATGGCGTTAATCACAAACAGAAACAACCCTAGGGTCACGAGCGTCAGCGGCAATGTCAAAATTACCAAAAGGGGTTTGACAATTGCATTCACTAAGCCCAAAACAATCGCAGCAACCAGCGCAGCCAGAAAATTTGTGACTGTAAAGCCGGGGACAATGTATGCAGTAATCATTAGCGCGATCGCTGTAAGTAGCCAAGTCACTAAAAAGTATGGCATAAGCTTTCCTTAAACCTCGCTTACTCACAATTTTAAGGGTCTGGTTCACATCCTGAAGGATTTCAGAATACACTAACTTGAAAGATAGCCAACTCTATAGCGTGTTTTGAAGCGCTTTTCTATGACCTTTCGGCAACTCGCTGCGTTCCTACTAACAATCGTTCTTTTCATCTGGGCATTCCCAGCCCAAGCAGGATACTACCCGCCTCCCTTGTCCTATAGCAATGCCGAACTGAAAGCCAAGGATTTCTCCGGTCAAATTTTGCAAGTGGCTGAGTTTTCCAACGCCAACATGGAACTCGCTAACTTTGAGGGTGCGGACTTAAAAGGGGCGATTTTTAGTGCATCGGTGATGACGAATGCTAATTTACACGGGGCAGATTTAACCAATGCAATGGTCGATCAGGTAAAACTCAACGGCGCGGATTTAAGCGATGCCGTTTTGGTGGAAAGTATCCTATTGCGTACTATATTTGACGGTGTAAATATCGCTGGTGCGGACTTCACCGATGCAATTTTAGATGGGGCGCAAATAAAAGAACTCTGTATTAAAGCATCTGGTGTAAATTCTAAAACTGGTATCGCAACTCGTGAGTCTTTGGGGTGTCGATGAAGCGTGTAGGAGTAATTGGGGGCGGACAGCTAGCCTGGATGATGGCAGGCGCAGCGGAGGCGTTGGGGATTGAATTGGTGGTGCAGACGCCCAGCGATCGCGATCCAGCGGTTGCGATCGCATCTTCCACCATTTTTGCCCCCATTGATGATGCTGCCGCTACAGCCGAGTTAGCGTCTCGCTGCGATGTCATTACTTTTGAAAACGAATTTATTAACCTGAACGCTTTAGATTTCCTTGTCCAGCAAGGCGTCTGCTTTCGTCCTAGGCTGGAAGTATTAGCCCCGCTGTTAGATAAATACGATCAGCGCTGCTATTTAGAAAATATCGGCTTGCCAACTCCCAGTTTTATGACGCTTGAGGGAGAAGTTGGGAATCATGAAGTAAATCTTCCCAAATCCTTCACTCACCCCTTGAACCTTAAAGACATGGATTTTCCAGTCGTTCTAAAAGCCCGACGCGGCGGCTACGATGGTCAAGGCACCTTCATTATTAAAGATAGCCACGCCCTAGAGTCAACTTGGCAGCGACTGAAATATGCGCCAGTGTTGTTAGAAGAATTTGTGCCTTTTGAGCGAGAATTAGCGATTATTGCCGCTCGTTCAGCCGCAGGTGAGGTGGTGACTTACCCAGTCGTAGAAACTCAGCAGGTAGATCAAGTGTGTCGGCGCGTCTTGGTGCCAGCGGCAATTACGCCAACGGTGGAACAAGAGGTGAAAGCGATCGCACATACGCTTCTCGATAGCCTGCAAGCGGTTGGCGTCTTTGGCATTGAGCTATTTTTAACCGCATCTGGGAAAGTGTTGGTGAATGAAATTGCTCCCCGTACTCATAACTCCGGACACTTTACCCTTGATGCCTGCGAAACTTCTCAATTTGAGCAGCAACTTAGAGCCGTCAGCGGTCTCCCTTTAGGCAGTCCCGCTCTCAAAAGTGCGGGTGCTGTCATGGTAAATTTACTCGGTTACGAGCATTCTCAGAGCAATTATCTTGCCAAACGGCAACAGCTAGCTGAGTTATCTCACACTCACGTCCACTGGTACGGCAAAACCGAATCTCGTCCCGGTCGAAAACTCGGTCACGTCACCGTTTTGCTAGAAACAGCCGACCGTTCTGAGGCAGAAGCGATCGCTCAAATCATTGAATCTATCTGGTATTCAGAGGAATGAGGGAAGAGGACTGAGGACTGAAGACTGAGGACTGAGGACTGAGGACTGAGGACTGAGGGCTGAAGAGTTAGGAGTTAGCACTGAGGACTGAGGACTGAGGGCTGAGGAGTTAGGAGTTAGAGGTTGGGAGGTAGGGGTTAGGAGTGAGCACAGGAGGGAACTAAATGAGATTCTTCCACTCCCCGACAGCCTAGCTCCTTTGCTATAATAATTTTTAGGTTAGGCTGCGGCGTTGGTGACTGCCAATAACGTTTTTTGATCTTGCCTTGTTCTAACGGGAACCAAAAAGCTTTGACAGCAGTAGACCGGGCAAGTACCCGGAAACTTTAAGTCAGACATTAGGTGCCCACCTGGTTTATCCAGGTCATAAACTGAGGTAAAACGGCGTTGCGGTGAACCTCATAGAATTAAAATCCCCTTGTCCAAGAGATAAGGGGATTTTTGTATCTTACTTGGCTGAAAGTTTTAAATTTTGATTGTATTTCTTAAATAATGGATGCAAAGCTGCCAACTTTGGATCGACAAATGATAATTATTTAGCGTTAGGCGCTAGGATAATTGAATTCGTATCTAACTAGAGTTAGAAAATAAAAAGTTTGTTGCAACTCTTAAATACTACTTCAAAATTTCCAGCTGAGGTATTCAAGCTGGACAACGGCTTAACAGTGATTTATCAACACATCCCAGCGACACCAGTGGTTGTGGTAGATGTTTGGGTGCGGGCGGGGGCGATCGCTGAGACAGAAGAGTGGTCGGGAATGGCTCACTTTCTGGAACACATGATTTTCAAAGGCACCGACCGACTGCCGCCCGGTGTATTTGACCAAGTGATTGAAAATACCGGCGGCATGACGAACGCGGCGACCAGCCACGACTACGCCCATTTCTTTATTGTTACAGCCGCTCAGTATTTAGAAAATACCTTGCCTGCTCTGGCAGATATTCTCTTAAACGCGGCGATCCCAGAAGAAGAATTTATCCGGGAACGCGATGTAGTTTTGGAGGAAATCCGCCAGAGTTATGACGATCCTGATTTTATTGGATTCCAAGCGCTGACAGAAAGCATTTACCAGCGCCATCCTTACGGGCGTCCCATCTTAGGAACAGAAGCTCATCTGATGGAGCGATCGCCCGACGAGATGCGTCGCTTCCATCGCTCCCACTACCAGCCGGAAAATATGACGGTAGTCATTGTGGGGGGAGTTGAGAAAGAACCCGCACTAGAACTGGTAAATCGCTCGTTCCAGCACTTCGCTCCGCCCCTGTATTGTCCCCTGGCTGAAGCCGAAGCCGAACCTCCAATGATAGAAATTCGGCGTCAGGAAATCCACTTACCTAGGCTAGAACAAGCTCGTCTGATGATGGCATGGGTGGGGCCGGGTGTAGAGCAGTTGCGAAATGCCTACGGCTTAGACTTGATCTCGGTACTGTTGGCAGAAGGGCGGTCTTCCCGGCTGATCAGAAACTTGCGAGAACAGCAGCAATTAGTCCAGAACATTAGTAGTAGTTTCTCCCTACAACGGGATTCCAGTTTGTTTACGATTAGTGCCTGCCTCGCTCCAGAGAATCTCGATCGAGTAGAGGCAATCATTGGCGATGCGATCTCCGAGTTGCAAAACGCTCCCGTTTCAGAGGGAGAACTTTCTCGCTGTAAACGCTTGCTGTCGAATGACTATGCTTTTTCCACAGAAGCACCCAGCCAGCTAGCGGGGTTGTATGGCTATTACAACACCATTGCAGCGGCTGAAGTCGCCACGACTTATCCCGAAAAAATACAGTCTTTTCAGAACACAGAACTTCAGCAGCTGGCGCAGCAGTATCTCTCCCCGTACCGCTATGCGGTCACAATCCTCAAACCTTGTTAGCTTGGGGAGAGGAGTGATGAGTCATTCGTCATTAGTGAGTCGTAAGTTGTTCCTAGCACTCACGATCGATGACTCATCGCCGACGATCAATGACTAAGGACTCTACAACGAATGACTCAAAGTGTGACGCGATCGCTCGCCAACCCAACTATCCACCGCAGTGTTTTGGACAACGGCATCGTATTAATTACGGTGGAAAATCCAGCGGCTGATATTATTGCTGGTCGAATTTTTGCACGGGTTGGAGGTCGGTGGGAGCCACGAGAAAAAGCGGGACTTTCTCACCTGCTATCCACGGTACTCACCAAAGGAACCGATCGCCTTTCTTCCCTAGAAATTGCCGAGCAAGTAGAGTCAGTGGGAGCCAGTCTCGGTGCTGATGCGGCTGCGGATTATTTCTTGCTGAGTCTCAAAACAGTATCCGCAGATTTTCCGGAGATGTTGCAACTGGCAGGAGAATTATTGCGATCGCCTAGCTTTCCAGAAGCCGAAGTGGAACTGGAACGGCGTCTCGCTTTGCAGGATATTCGCTCCCAGCAGGAACAGCCGTTCACCATCGCCTTCGACCAGCTGCGGCAAGCCATGTACCAGAATCATCCCTACGGATTCTCCAGCCTGGGCACCGAAGCTACCGTCTCTGGTTTAAGCCGCGCTGACCTCCAGCATTACCATCAGACGTATTTCCGTCCCGATAACCTAGTTATCAGTATTGCCGGTCGCCTGACTCCCCAAGACGCCACTGATTTGGTTAATCAAGTGTTTGGAGATTGGCAGAGTGGAACCACCCCTCTACCTACCCTCAGTCTGCCCCAAATCACCTCTGAACCCATCTCTTGCGCTACCCCACAAGATACGCAACAATCAATCGTGATGCTAGGCTACGTCGCGCCATCCGTGCAAGAAACCGACTACGCCTGCCTGAAACTGCTCAATACTTACTTGGGCAACGGTCTTTCTAGCCGTTTGTTTGTGGAACTGCGCGAGAAGCGGGGATTGGCTTACGATGTCTCAGCTTTTTATCCGACTCGGCTAGAAACCTCTCAGTTTGTGGTATATATGGGCACGGCACCGGAAAACACCGCGATCGCCTATGAAGGCTTGCGAACTGAAGTGGAACGCCTTTGCACCACTCAACTGAGCGATCGGGAGCTGCAAGCTGCCAAAAACAAGCTGCTTGGGCAATACGCTCTCGGCAAACAAACTAATGCTCAGCTGGCTCAAGTTTTCGGCTGGTACGAAATTTTGGGTCTGGGAATTGAGTTTGATACCGAGTTTCAAGAAAAAGTTACCAGCGTCACTCCAGAGTTCATCCAAAAAGTGGCTTCCCGGTATTTCACCGAACCTTATGTCTCTCTCGTTGGCCCAGCCGAAAAATTAGACATTAAAAATTAAAAAAGGAAAAAAGTAAAAAGACAAAGTAAAAATGAAAGATTTTTTCTTGAACCTTTTCGCTTTTTCCAATCGCGTTGTAAAGTCAAGAGGAAAAAGCGATGAAAAAAACATCCTTTTGCCTTTTTGTAAACTCAAGAGGAAAAAGTAAAAATGAAAAAAAACATTCTTTTGCCTTTTGCCTTTTTACTTTTACCTTTTATGGCGATCCCCAGTGATGCCAAAGAAATCGCCCAGACATTTCCATCCGCAACCGTCACCCGGCAAACGTTACGACCTGGTAGCCAAGGGACTGAAGTAGCGGAACTCCAGGCAGCCCTTAAACTATTGGGTTACTATAATGGCGACGTAAATGGCGTGTATGGGGAAAATACCGCGATCGCAGTTTCCCGTTTTCAGCAAGCCGCTGGTTTAGCACCGGATGGAATCGTGGGTGCAGAAACCTGGAAGCGTTTATTTCCAGTCGCCCCACCATCGGAATCTACAGCAGCCGCGACGCCACTGGTTATCCCGTCTCCTTCAGCTTCAACAATTTCTACCACTGGGGCAGCATCTTTTCCCGTCCCAACTACGACTAACACCGCTGCCAATCCCAGACCAGCGGCAACTTCCCGTCCCAGTGTGAATGTTCCAGCCTCCAACAGTCCGGCAACGACTGCCAGAACCCCCAACCGTCCGGCAACCGCTGCCAGAACCACCGCTAACCGTTCCACAACTGCTGCTCCTAGCTCTCAGACACGGACGAACCCGCAGCAGCCCAGACAGCTCGATTTTCCAGTTCTGAGGCTGGGAACGCAAGGCCCAGCCGTTACCAGTTTGCAACAGCGCCTGCGAACCCTTGGCTTTTTCAAAGGAACGGTGAATGGTGTCTTTGGTGAAACGACTCAAACTGCGGTCAAAGCTGCTCAACAAAGATTTAAGCTAGACGCCGACGGTGTAGTGGGTCCAGCGACTTGGAACGTTTTGCTGCGTTAATTAAATAGCAATTATAAAAAAATAAAATGACATAAATCCGTTTTCTTGATGAAAACGGTTTTTTTACGCTTTTTTGAACAACTGCGTGCTGTTTTCACGGACTTCTTCCTTTCGATTTTTCGATCTCAATCCTTGGATGGAGGAGACAATCCATTCTCAGATAGAGAGATTCAGGCAAGACTAACGGATATCGTATTGCTTATAAGGACAAGACAGCTGAGTATTAACTTCCTTAGCTTGTAGTTGCCAATCAATCTAAAAAAATCAGGGTCTTCTCGGTTTCCTGATTGACACAAAGAGTTCGATCGACATTCATGTACAACCACCCTAGAACCGATAACAATCAAAGGCCTAAATCGGTCTATCAGGGTAGAGGCAATTCTGAACGGGTTTCCTACCAGAATGAGTACCCTAAAGGTCGCAATTCTGAACGTCGTTTTCAGGAACAGAGCTATCTCGTTGATGAGAATACCAATGCCTTGACTAATTTGCTGATGAATCTTGCTTTCACATCGATTGTAAGTTTCCTCGTTGGAACTCTGTTCTTCGTTGCTCAGCGAAATGAATCTTCTCTACCCTCTGTGCCTGTTCCCAATGACAGTCCCTCTCAAAGCATCGAGAAAAAGACAACCATCTTTGAAAGAACTGTAGATAAATATTCAGGAAATTCAGGAACTCGTTCCAGCGCCTCAATAACAAGCAGGACAGGGGACATTGAAAACAATGTTTCTAACTCTGCGCGAGGTAGGCTCCTAACCTTCCTAGCTAGGCTTGGTTGAGACAGCGTTGCTCAAATCTACTGACCATAAACAGTTTTAAACATCCTTTTCTGCCTTTAAACCATTCAGGAGTTGTAGTAATACTCATGTCTAACCTACAAAATCGCAACAACGATAACCGTGAAGTTCCCCAGAACCCAAATCAGCCGGTTTCTCCCCATAATCCGGTTGGCCCAACTAACACGGTTCACGGAAATGGCACTGTAGACCCAGGCAAAGTGACCTCCTATCGAGATGGTTATGTCCACGGTCGCGTTTCCGAGCGCCGCGTCAACGAGGAAGGACAAGAAATCCGCGATAATAATAATGCCGCCAGAGGCTTGTTGATAGGGATTGCCCTCACCTCTCTGCTAGGGTTGACCCTCGGTGCCCTCTACTTCCTCAACCAACGAAATCAGCAGGTAGAAGAGTACACTGCGCCTGCGCCTGTGGTGGTTCCCGTACCTTCCCCTTCACCTTCAGCTTCTGTTGCACCGAACTCAACTGCACCAGATACGTCTTCATCGGGCGCTTCTCAACAGCCTACACAAGAGAGAATTATCGAAAGAACCACAGTTGAGAAGGCTCCTACGGTGATTCAGGTTCCTCAGACACAAAACGCACCGCCTGCTCAAAGAGCGCCAAATGTAAACATTACAGTTCCTCCGAGTTCCGGGCAACAACCGACTCGAAATCAGACAAATATTAACGTAACGCCTTCTCAACCGTCGAACTCAACTCGAACGAATACTTCTGGGACTACTCAATCAAGTCCTAGTACAACTCTAACCGCGCCTTCAGTGCGTCAGAACTCAACTCGAACGAATACTTCTGGCACCACCCCAGGCACCCAAAATCCAACTGGCACCACACCGAATAGCGGTGCTACCACCAATGGAACCACCGGCACCACATCGGGGAGCAGTTCGACCACCAATGGAACCACCGGCACCACATCGGGGAGCAGTTCGACCACCAATGGAACCACCGGCACCACACCGGGAAGCAGTTCGACCACCAACGGAACCACCGGCACTACACCGGGAAGCAGTTCGACCACCAACGGAACCACCGGCACCACACCGGGAAGCAGTTCGACAACTGGTGGGTCAAGCAGTACGGGTCAATAACGACTAAAACTTTGCAATCTAGCCCCCTCCTAATATTGGAGGGGGCTTTGTTATCGGTGTATCGCAAATCTTTCATTTTTGAACTAGCATTTTTAAAGATTTCGACACATAAAGGGATATGAATTTAATTTAACGAACGAGTGAGGTTGGAGAATCAAGTGCTAATTTAAATATAGGCACAACGAAGTAAGAACCTTCGACACTAAGTTTTCGGATTCGAGCCTGTGTCTCCCGCTCTTATCCAACGCAACACCGAATCTCGGTTGTATTTCTCTAATAAATGTAGCGATCGCGCTGAAGTTCATTCGCTTCTTTTTGATTTGAACTGTTAAGTCGCGGATCTAGATCATTGCCTGAATCGGCGTAGGGAATGCAAGATAGTTAGAAAAGGTTTGTTGCGAATTAAGTCCACCCTAGTAGAGTTAGTTTTTGGTTTCGTCAACTTTTCTTGAAATTTTCCTCTTTCGTTTGACTAACCTGACCATTTATAGCTCGTTCATAAACCCGCCAGTAGCCTAGGCGGGTTTTAGTTTTTATACTGAAGCGGAACGCCTAAAGGCGTGGCTAAACAAATTAGTATTACTGGCAGAAAGCTTTTATCAAGTCCCAAATTTCAGGCAGGACGTTTCCTAAACTGTGATCGTCCTCTAGTTCGATAAATTTAACCCAAGGGCGTGAGGCGGCGTAGTTGCGGCTAGCTGCAATCGGAATCACTTCATCGTGACGCCCATGCAGAAGCAGAGTAGGAATGGGGCGCTGTAGCTGTTCGTCTTGATATTGGACGGCGTCGGTAACGAACTGGTAGTGCAGAGGAAGCGATCGCTTCTCGCCATAGTGATATACCGGCAAATATTGCTCTGTCTGCCACTGTTGCAGCTGTTCTTCCCCCAGTCGGAGCAACCAGTGAGTCAGAAACTCAAAAGCGGGAGCTAGCAACACTAACCGCTGAACCTGCGGGTATTTTTCTCCCACCCAAGCCGCTGTTAAACCCCCCAAGCTGGAGCCAATGACAGTAACAGGCATTGAGTTTGGGGGAAATTCAGCGGCGACTTGCTTTATTTGCCGAGTTATCGTCAGATGGGAAAAGTCGCCTTGGTTGAAATCGGGGATTTTCAGAGAAGATAAGCGATCGCGCAGATAGATCGCCTTCGTTGACTGGGGACTAGAGGCAAATCCATGCAGATAAAGATAATCAAGCATCCAATTGGGCAGTAGTTTCCGGCGTATCAACCGCTAAAAATTTCGCTCCAGCGAACCTGGAAATCCTTGTCCTCTATTTTTCCCCGCCCGTTGCCCCTTTTGTTGTCGTCGCTGTTGCATCAGTTGGACAAATTTGGCGCGTTGCTCTGGAGTCATAACTTCTCGCATTTCTAACATACTTTCAAACCGCAACTTTTGTAGCTGCTGCTGCAACTCTTCAACTTGCTGATTTTTAGAGCGAATTTGGCTGGCGGAAGCTGTACTATTCATCAGTGTCGCTAGCTCTTGCCGAGCTTGACGTAGAGTTTGCTGGCGCGGCGCTATCTGGGTTCTATACTTCTGCCGAATCGCCTGCATTTGCTGCATTTGCTGTGGGGTAAGATTGAGTTGCTGAAGGAGTCCATCCTTGTTGCCTCTTTGAGGACGGGCACCCGGCGAATTTTGGGCAATTGTTTGAGAAGATTGGGGATTGGGATCGGCAAGAGCAACCGCACTCCCTACAGATAGTATGAGAACTGCTAACAGAGAAATACGATTTAGGGACATGAAAACAATCTCCGTCGTTAGTAGTAATTAGTAATTAGTAATTCGTTAAAACGCAATTAGCCATTCTTGATGAGGTAGTCGCAATGAGCTGATTAAAGATAACTGACCATTACCGATTCCCTAAAAAAGCTAATTTTCTGAGAGCAACCAATCAGCTTCTGCATCTTGGCTGCTCGACGAAGCGGGCGTTTCACCCGCGACAACACTATCCCAGTTCGTCGCCAGAAATGCTTCCAGTTCGGCGGTGTTTGTGGATGCAGTCGATGCAGTGTTAGGCACCAGCACGCGATATCCTGCCCAAGTAACTAACAGACTAGCAACAAGGGCAGAGGGTAAAATCCACCTCTGTCGCCATTGCGGCTGTGGAGGCGCAGAGGCTACTGCTTGCATAATCTGGCTCTCTAAATCGGGTGCAGATGGAGGAATATGACCCCGGTGTTGGCGCAGAAACTCTACCAGGGGTTTGTCATCATCGGGGAACTGAGTCATAGGTGGACTCCTTGTTGCTGGAGAAATTGCCTCATGGAGGTTCTAGCATGAAAGAGGCGAGATTTTACTGTGCCAACTGGAATCGACAAGATATTTGCGATCTCTTTTTGCGGAACGTCTTCTAAGTCGTGCAGAACCAGTACGGCGCGATGCTCGAAACTTAGCTGTTGCAGTCCGCGCTGCACTAAATCTTCATAATGTAAGTGCATCAGAGTGGGAGATTCCTGCTGACTTGGGAAGGCATTGGTAGCGCTTTGCTGTAAAGATGCGAAATTTCGGGTTTCTACAGCAAATTGCCGCCGTCGATCTGAAGCAACATTCCAGCTAATGCGATAAAGCCAAGTCGAAAAATGAGCGGTTTCCCGCAATTTTGGTAATCCCTTCCAAGCGCGTAAGAATACTTCTTGCACCAAATCATCTAAGCATGAGGTACCGCAGAGTTGGTAAAGAGTCGATCTGACGCGCTGCTGATGGCGCTGGTAGAGTTGCTGAAAGCTCTGCTTGTTGCCTTCTTGACACCGCTTGACCAGGTAAGCATCGGTGTCGAGATGGAGTTTTTCGTTGGGTTGATCGCCCATTAGCGCATTGATTGGTACAGCTGGCACCGATTGGCTCTCTCTTACCACTGTTGGATTTCTAATGCTTTAGACTGGGCATCTGGGGAAAAGGTTCAAAGGCAAGCAGCGCATCTATGCGGTGAATCACTAGAGAAAGTGCGATCGCATCTATCGAGAAAATGAGAAATAAGAGCGATCGCACTACTCTTGATGACGAGGATCTGCGCTTGGAGGATGCCAACCGAGTGCTACCAAAAACCCGCCCTAAAAAGGCTTTAGAAGCGGGTTAACAAAATCACAAGTAAGCGTAATTTATCGCAGAGTGACGAACTCTTCGGCGGTGGAAGGATGAATGCCAACGGTGGCGTCGAAGTCTTTTTTGGTGGCTCCCATATTGACTGCGATCGCGATTCCTTGAATCACCTCAGCTGAATACTCGCCTACCATGTGAGCGCCCAGCACGCGGTCGGTGTTTTTGTCAATGACTAACTTGACCATGACCTTCTCTTCCGCGCCGGTGAGACTGTGGAACAGAGGACGGAACCGGGCGCGATAGATTTGCACGTTGTCATCGCCCAACTTTTTCCGCGCATCGGCTTCGCTGATTCCCACCGTAGCGGCTTCTGGCTGGGTGAATACGGCGGAGGCAACATTTTCGTGATTAAACACCCGGCGGTTATTGCCAAATTCAGTATCGGCAAAAGCGCGACCTTCACCAATGGCGACGGGCGTTAAATTGATCCGGTTGGTGCAATCGCCTACAGCGAAAATATTCGGCTGGTTGGTGCGGCTGTACTCATCGACTTCGATGGCACAGTTGACGCTGTACCCATGCAATCTGGGTAAATCTTCGTCTTCACAATTAACAACCTTAACGCCGGCATTCTCCAAACCAAGTTTTCCTAACAAAGGTGCGCGACCGATGGCGACTAAAACTTGGTCTGCCGTGAGGGTTGTATCCGCGTCTTTGCCTTTTTCGGTAAAGGCGACCTTCAGACCATCTGGGGTTTTCTCAATGCCTTTCCCGGTAAGATTCGTGATAATGTTGATGCCGTGATGGGACATGGCATCTTGAATGCCAACGCGAATATCGTCATCAAAACCTTTGAGAATGCGATCGCCTCGAAGCAACAAACTGACTTTCGATCCGAGTCCGTGCATAATACAGGCGAATTCTACGGCAATATAGCCAGCGCCAATAATGACGATGTGCTTCGGCTGTTCCTTGAGGAGAAATATCTCGCGGGAAGTGATGGTGTGTTCCATCCCTGGTAAATTCGGCTTGATGGCTTCCCCACCCACGGCGATTAAAATCTTGTCAGCCGTAACTTTGCGCCCATCCACTTCCACCGTATGCGGATCTATTAAAGTGGCGCGGCTCTTGATTAACTCCACCCCAGCTTTTTCCAAAAACCCAATATGCAACTGGCTGAGACGGTGGACTTCCTTATCGACAGTCGTTATCAGATGCTCCCAGTTTAAGCTCCTTTCGCCCACAGTCCAGCCATAGCCTGCGGCATCCTCAAACAAATGGGAAAATTTAGAGGCGTAAACCATCAATTTTTTGGGAATACAGCCCCGGATAACGCAGGTACCACCCACTAAATCGCCTTCTGCGATCGCTACCTTTGCTCCGTAGCTAGCCGCACGTTTGGAAGCCGCCAATCCTCCCGAACCCGCCCCAATGACAAACAAATCGTAATCAAATGCCATGACTGGAAGTCCTCTCTTTCTTCATTTAGTTTAAAAGATGTAACGATGATGCTCCTGCTTTCCCATTTTCCGCAGATCGCTTAAAGTCGGATGAGAATACCGTCAGTTTTAGCGAAGAACAATGGATCGAGAGCATCGTGGTGTCACCGTGTGGTTTACAGGTTTAAGCGGTGCAGGAAAAACCACCATTAGCCAGGAAGTGGCGCAAGCATTGCAGAAACGCGGATACAAGGTGGAAATCCTCGACGGAGACGTGGTGCGCCAAAATCTGACCAAAGGCTTAGGGTTTAGTAAAGAAGACCGGGATGAGAATATCCGGCGCATTGGTTTTGTGGCTCATCTCCTGACTCGGAACGGTGTGGTCGTACTGATTTCGGCAATTTCGCCTTACCGAGAAATTCGAGAAGAAGTGCGATCGCGTATTGGAGATTTTGTCGAGGTTTATGTGAATGCACCGTTAGCGGTTTGCGAACAGCGGGATGTGAAGGGATTGTATAAGAAAGCGCGGTCTGGGGAAATCAAAAACTTCACTGGGATTGATGACCCTTATGAGTCGCCCCTCCATCCTCAAATTGAATGCCACACAGACCAAGAAACGATAGAGGAAAGCACAGAAAAAGTTTTGAGAAAGCTGGAAGAACTGGGCTACCTCTAGTAAGGATAAACCGCAATTAAGCGGAACCCCTCCCCGCCCTCACCTGCGGCTCCGGCTCCGGCTCCGGCTCCCCTCTCCGCTTGCGGGGAGGGGCTGGGGGTGGGGTTCTTTTATTATGGATAATTACACAAATCTAATAGGAAGGTTTGAGAGCTAAAGCACAAAAGTATCGTGGATGGGCACCACCCACCCAACACCTACTTCTTCTTATCTGCGCCTCTACCTCTTTCTCCCTCTACTTCTCTAACTGTAGGGGTTCGCGACGGCGGTGGAGGCGGAGCGTCATTTTGTAACTGTTGCCGACCGTTGCGGATGACCTTGAGCATATCGTTGAGCTGCTGCTCAATATTCGTGAGAACTTGGTCGGCGTAGTCATCCGCTCCGTTTTGAATATCCTCGCATTCTTGGAGAGCAAGCGATCGCATCTGCTCTAGCTCTTGTTGGGCTTGTAGGCGCATCCGTTCAAGTTCTGCGATCGTTTGTTCTTGGATGGCGTCGCACTCCTGCTGCACCGCCTGCCGGATCGCTTGCGCTTCCCGTTCTGCTTGCCGAATCAAGCCCATTTCATCCAATATCTGATCGGCTCGGCGTTCTGCTGTCTCAATAATCTGCTGTGCATAATCCTCCGCTTGCAAAAGAATTTCTTCCTTCTGGCGAACAATTTCTTCAGCTTCCTGAAAAGCCGGTGGCAGATTGATCCGCACCAAATCCAGCTGATCGAGTAACGGATTCTCATCGACTAAGCGCAGGCTAGTCAAGGGAATGCGCGTACTATCAAGAATCATTTCTTCGATGCGGTCGAGTTCCCGCTGAATATCTACACTTCCCGATCCACTGTCGGGTAATTCACCTTCGGGGAAGCGTCCATTACTATCGGGTTCGAGGCGGGAAGAGTCTTGGCGTAACATCGGTAGATATCTAAGGCGACGTGCTGGGGAACAAGATGATCGACAGAGCCGCCGAATCTGGCAATCTCTTTCACTAAGCTACTACTTAAGAAACTGTACTCGTTAGAGGTTGCTAGAAAAACCGTCTCAATCCGATCGTCGAGAGTTTTATTCGTATGAGCCATCTGTAGCTCATGTTCAAAGTCAGAAAGCACCCGCAAACCGCGCAGCAGCACGCCCGCTTCTCGGATTCTGGCATAGTTGACCGTCAAACCGTCAAAACTGTCAACTTCTACATTCGGCAGCGATCGCGTCGATAGACGAATCTGCTCGATGCGCTCCTGTACTGTAAACAGGGGGGTTTTGTTGGGGTTCCGCAACACCGCAACAATCACCCCATCAAAAAGCCGACAACCGCGCTTAATGATGTCGAGGTGCCCCAGAGTAATTGGATCGAAGCTGCCAGGATAGATTGCAATCACGGAAGAGGTGTGTGAGCTAGCTTAAGGAAATTGTACTCATACAGTACCCCTAAAACTACGAATTGTTAAAAGTCTCCGGTTTTGGCGAGAAGCACCGACCACTAAACGAGAGCGATCGCAACCAAAGAGGATTCATCGCATCAGCAGCCTCTTCTGGTGGCATACACGAGCCAGCAATCGACCTCTGCTGCGATCGCAGAGAGTCTCTCTATTAGTGCAACCATCGCCACTCCTTAACTTTCAAGAGGTTCTCTCTAAAAATCAGCAAAAGCTAAAATCCGATTAGTGAATCTACACATTAAGTTGAAAAACCAGGAAAAGGCTCAATTTTTTCAGCAGTTCGCCACTTTGCTGAATTCTGGCATTTCAGTACAGCAAAGTTTAAATTTGGTTGAGCGCGATCGCAATTCTCCCTTCGGGCGCTATCTGCAAACAGTCAGTGTAGCGGTGGATTCTGGGCAAGATTTGGCGTCTGCTTTGACCCTAGACGCTCGATATTTTGATGGTTGGACGATTAGCCTAATTCGGTTAGCAGAATACAGCGGCTCGCTAGCAGAGACTTTTGAGAGATTGGCAACGGCGGCGGAAGCCAAAGCCAAACGACAACGCCTCTATCGTTCGGTGGGAATCGCCGCGATCTCGCTGATTTGGAGTCTCTTGGTACTCGCCGCCGCACTTTTCAAGCGAAATCCTCAAAAGCTTACCCATCCTGGTTTCTGGCTGTGCAGTTTTGGTTTGGCATTGCTTTTGGTTGGGGTAGCTGTCCTCAATTCTCGCTTTCCCGGACGCGGTTTACAACGGTTGGCGGCGCAACTTCCCGGTTTGGATAAAGTCATGCAAGCGCGATCGCTCCTTTACTTTACTGAGTTGTCCTTGCCTTTAAGTTGTGGGGTGACGATTCTCGCCGCGCTGGAATTGTTGCGCGATCGCATCCCCGATCCTCAGATGGCAACCCACGTAGCAAAAGCTGCTCGGCAAATTCGTCTCGGTAGAAGCCTCACCGAGAGTCTGCAAACCAAGTTACCCCCACTTGCAATCCAATATATTCGCACTGGTGAAGAAACCGGCAATCTAGATGCGGCGCTGCGAAAATTGGAGCAATATTACCAAAGCGACTTAGAGAAACGTTTGAGGCAGTTGGAGGGAATCTTGCGTCCTTTGAGTCTATTAGCGATTGGAGGTTTAGTGCTTTTAGTCGCAATTCGAGCAATTAATTCGCTGATAAACTCTCTGCCAGGATAACTTTATGCGTGATGAAACAGAGGGATTAAAAAAAGGGCTTATAATTCTGTCACTTACATTTATTGCTATAGGAGTGATAGTTTTCCTGTGGTTATGGCAAATTGATGTTGTACCCATTGAACACTTCAAGAATTCTTCTAAAATCCTGACTCCAAAGGAGTTTATTGAGCTTAAAAGGCAGGGCGTCAACTCTGTTATTGAAGGTTTAAAAATTGTTGCAACAACCTTTGGAGGAACCGCAATCCTCTTTAACGTTTTCTATGCAGCGAAGCGAGCAAAAGCGATGGATGATAGCGCGATCGCTGCCAATAAAAGTGCTGAAGCAGCTTTGGATAATGCTAAGGCTGCCCTAAAAAATGCAGAGGCCGCACAAGACAAGCAAATCACAGAACGCTTTACTAAAGCTATTGAACTTCTTGGTTCTGAGAATATCTCTATCCGTTTAGGAGGAATTTACGCTCTAGAACGAATTGCTAAAGATTCCGTAAAAGACCATTGGACAATTATGGAAGTGCTAACTGCTTTTGTGCGAGAGAATGCTCCTTTGAAGGAATTAAAGGAAGAAGAGATACAGCAGGAGCAATCACCAAAAATTCCTACGGATATTCAAGCAGCACTTACAGTTATCGGACGTCGCGACGTAGAAAAAGACCCGAACAATCAAAGGCTTTATTTACGAAATACCAACTTAGAGAGAGCAAACCTCAACGGAGCTAACCTACAAGGGGCATTACTCCTTGGAGCTAACCTACAAGGGGCATTACTCCTTGGAGCTAACCTGCAAGAGGCATCCCTCCGTGAAGCTAACCTGCAAGAGACATTCCTCCTTGGAGCTAACCTGCAAGGGGCATCCCTCTTTGGAGCTAACGTGCAAGGGGTAAACCTTGGATTAGCTCAAAACCTTAAACAAGCGCAAATCGAAAGAGCATTTGGAGATCGCAAAACTGTCTTGCCGGACAATATGGAAAGACCTGCACATTGGACGCAATCTGGGGGAGAGACAGATGCGATCGCCCCAATATAATGCTTGTTATTTGAATCAAATATAGAACCTAACCCCCTACCCCCTTCCCTTGAAGGTAAGGGGAAAAGCCCCTCTCCTACGAGGAGAGGGGTTGGGGAGAGGTCACAATGTACTGCACCCAATTGCAAACCCCAATATTTCCACCTTCTTAGCCCACGCAGCCGGACTTTATTTGTGTAGCCCCAGCCTTCTAGGTGTGGGCGTTATCAAGTAGGATTTAATCAACCAAATGTTGACCCATCCCAGCCCCACATTGAACCTTTCGCATCAGCAAACTCAATGTAAATCCGGTTTGTAGATACACCAAGTTTCTCATTAATTTGCTGACAAAAATCTTGGCTCATTGCCTTTGTTTGCGACGGACTCATGCTACCGACACTTTTAATTTCGACGTAGCAGACGGGATCGAGAGTCCCCCCAAATGTCATCGCCACACTCGGCTCAAAAGCTGTCATCACATAAGATTCCGGTTTGCCTGTATGCTTGGCTAATTTAGCAGAAAGACTTTTCAGCAATCCCTCGACAGCACCCCGATCGGGAGAATCAACAGAAGTTTGAACTTTGATTAGCGGCATAATCTTTTACTCTAATTCCTTTTAAAAGGGATTAGGTAATGGGTAATCGTTATTAGTCATTCGTTATTAGTCCTTTGCTACTAACCAATTACCAATTACCGATTACCAATTACCGATTACCCACCATATTGCCAAGGGGTATTTTCGAGTAAAAGCGGTTTACCCTCGCGGTGGACGCCAGCAGCGATCGCTTCCCCGACATAAACCGTATGATCGCCGTGTTCCACAGCACCGACAACCTTACACTCCACATAACCAAGGGAGTCGGAGATGATGGGACAGCCGGTTTCTTGTCCTAGATAAAATTCCACATCTTCAAATTTATTACCGACGCGGCGCTGCGGCTTGAAGAATTTTTCCGCTAAGTCTTGCTGTCCCTCATCCAGGAAACTAAGTGCAAAGACGCCACTGGCTTTGATCATGGCGTGGGATTTAGAATCCTGCTTAACGCAATTCACAACCAGCGGTGGCTTAAACGAGCCTTGCATCACCCAGCTGGATGTGAAGCCGTTAACTTCTTCGCCATCTTTGACACCGCAGATATAGAGTCCGTGAGGAATCTTACGCAGAATAGTTTTTTTGGCTTGTTCGTCTAGCAAAGTTTTACCTGACAGCTACTGATACATCGCTTAGTTTATCAATGTCTTGGGAAGAAACATCAATCTGGAGATAGTTCCATAGGGGCATGGCATTGCACATGAGTATCAAATTAAGATTTGGCGGTTGAAACCGCAGCTATACAGACAAAACCTGCCTTCACAGGTTCAAAGACTTCACGCTTGGCGGTTGAAACCGCAGCTATACAGACAAAACCTGCCTAGCCTTCGGAACGCTTCGCTAACGCAGGTTTAAAGCTTCTGATTTTTTCTTAGTCCGCGAAGGCGGACTTCGTTTGTATAGCCGCGATTTCCAATCGCCAGGGCTTAAGTAGACTTAAAAGCAACCGAATCGTAGAATGAGCGATCGCTTCCTAAGCAACCCCGTACTTCTTAAACCAAGCTTGTAGGCGTTTCCAGCCGTCTTCTGCTTCCTCTTTGCGGTAGCTGGGGCGGTAGTCGGCAAAAAAGCCGTGGGGCGTGTCCGGATAAAGGATAATTTCCGAAGCATTGTCTGCTGCTTTTAGTGCCTCCTGCATCTTCTCGACAGTTTCGTTCGGAATGCCGGTATCGCTGCCACCATAGAGTCCCAGTACGGGCGCTTTCAGCTCATCAACTAGGTCGAGAGGATATTTGGGAATGAGGGGCAAAGACTCGCCTACTAAGCGTCCGTACCAGGCAACGCCAGCATTTAGCGTGGGATTGTGAGCCGCATACAGCCAAACGATTCGCCCACCCCAGCAAAAGCCTGTAATTCCCAGTTTATCAGTGTTGCCCTTACTGGACTTGGCTGCCCAAGCAACCGTTGCATCCAAATCTGACATAACTTGAGCATCGGAGACTTTAGAAACTACTTTGGTGATAATTTCTTGAATATCGCTCATCTGGGAAACATCGCCTTGACGCGCATAGAGTTCCGGCGCGATCGCTAAATAACCCAGTTTTGCAAAGCGGCGACAGATATCTTGCAAATGTTCGTGGACGCCAAAGATTTCCTGCACAACTAGCACGACGGGGAAATTCTTACCTCTGGCAGGCATCGCCCGATAAGCGGGGATTTGCCCATCTTCTACGGGTATCTTCACTTCACCCGCCACCAAGCCTTTCTTATCGGTCGTGATGACTTGGGCAGAAATGGGGCGAACTGCTACGGCAAACCCTGCCGCCAGCGTAGAGACCATGATAAATTCGCGGCGCGTGAATTTCATCAGCAGTTTTCTCCAAAAAACTTCTTCAAGTCTAGATTGTGCATCAGTTGGGCGGGGATAACCGCCGATGTTCTCGGCAGCAGCCTTCAGCGCTAGGCTAACGCCTCGCTTCGCTAACGCGATCGCGCAATCATATCCCATACGCTTTGAATTGATGCTGACACCTATGAGGACTTACGCAATAACTCTCTAAAACTCTTATTCCTTCGCGTCCTTGGCGTCCTTGGCGGTTCGTTTTTCCATAACGAGAGCGTAAGTCCTGATCTATGTTAAACGGACTTCTCAAAGCCCTGCTTCTCCGCAGCAAAACCTTCCCCCTGGAAGAAGCCGCAGCCGATCAACTGTTACAAGCTGGATCGAGGTGAGTAAAAGCATTTTGCTCATTAGCGATCGCTAGCTGTAGGGACACATCAATCGCTTCTACTCAAATTCACAGTTTACCGGGAGGGGTGATGCCGCAATATTTTGGAAAACTGCCTACGACAGGGACATCTTGGTCAACAATTGGAACGCTAAAAACCATAGAACGCCACGATCGAGGAATCTACGGCGATTGTGAGAATTCGCGCCTTGCAATTAGCATCCTGGCACCGAACTTAGTCCGAGTGCGCTGGGCACCGAATGGGGAATTGATGCCGCGTCGTTCGTGGGCAGTGACCTTGGATGATGCAGAATGGTCAGTCGTCCCCTTCCAAGTTCGGGAAACTGACGCGGCAGTAGAAATTGAAACCGAGCAGATGCGGGTGTACATCCACCGCCAAGGGTGTCGGATCGAGTGTTTTGATAAAACTGGGCGACCTTTCGCGCAAGACACCGGAATGGGGATGGCTGGACGGATGGGCGCGATCGCTGCCTGGAAGCGCATCGAAGCCGATGAACATTTCTACGGTTTTGGCGAACGCACTAAGCTACTCGACAAACTCAGCGAAGTCCAAACAAACTGGACAGTTGACGCCCTCGATTACAGTTCATTTACCGATGAAATGTACCAGGCGATTCCATTTTTCATAGCGCTACGTCCAGAACTCGCCTACGGTATCTTCTTCAACACCACTTTTTGGAGCCAGTTCGACATTGGTGCGGAACAACCGGGCGTCTATCGGATGGAAACGCGGGGCGATGAACTGGATTATTACATCATTTATGGCCCGGAACCGGCGCAAATTCTTAGCACCTACACGCAGCTAACAGGTCGGATGCAACTTCCACCGAAATGGTCGCTTGGTTATCACCAATGCCGTTGGAGTTACGAATCTGAAGAGGTGGTGCGAGAACTTGCCCAGGAATTCCGCAACCGTCGCATCCCTTGCGATGTGATTCATCTCGATATCGACTACATGAAGGGCTACCGGGTGTTTACCTGGAGTCCCAAACGGTTCCCCGATCCTGCCCAATTGGTCAATGACTTGGCGCAGGATGGCTTCAAGACGGTGACAATTATCGATCCAGGCGTCAAGTACGAGCCGGAAGCCGATTACCACGTCTTCGACCAAGGGATAGAAAATGACTATTTTATCCGTAAGGCAGAGGGTGAGCTATTCCACGGCTACGTTTGGCCCGACAAAGCAGTATTTCCCGATTTTCTGCGTCCGGAAGTTCGCCAGTGGTGGGGCGACTTGCACAAAAGCCTAACTGAAGTTGGCGTTGCGGGTATCTGGAACGATATGAACGAACCGGCGATAGACGATCGCCCGTTTGGCGATCCGGGGAATAAAATATCCTTTCCCTTAGATGCCCCCCAAGGTTCGCCGGAAGAACGCACTACCCATGCCGAAACTCACAACCTGTATGGGCAATCAATGGCTCAATCGGCTTGCGAAGGACTGAAGCGGCTGCGTCCTACAGAGCGATCGTTTGTGCTGACACGTTCCGGTTTTGCCGGAATTCAGTGTTGGTCGTCGGTGTGGATGGGCGATAATCAATCGCTGTGGGAGTATCTGGAGATGTCCCTGCCGATGCTCTGCAATATGGGACTATCGGGTGTGGCGTTTGTCGGTTCCGATATTGGCGGTTTTGCTGGCAATGCCACAGCGGAATTATTTGCCCGGTGGATGCAAGTGGGAATGCTTTACCCGTTGATGCGCGGTCACTCGGCAATGAGTACGGCAAGACACGAACCTTGGGTTTTTGGCGATCGCGTTGAAGCCATCTGCCGAGAATATATTAATCTCCGCTACCAGCTATTGCCCTACATTTACACGCTTTTCTGGGAAGCTGCAACTACTGGCGCACCGATTTTGCGTCCCTTACTCTATCATTTCCCCAACGACCCGAAAACCTATAAACTCTACGACCAAGTATTGCTCGGTTCTTCCCTAATGGCAGCACCCATCTATCGACCAGGGGTAGAATACCGTGCCGTGTATCTTCCCGAAGGCACTTGGTACGACTGGTGGACAGGAGAACGCTACCAAGGCGCGACGCATATCTTAGCTCATGCACCGTTAGAGCGAATGCCGCTATATGTGCGTGCGGGAGCGATAATCCCCATGCAGCCGGTGATGCAATCCACGGATGAGCGTCCCCTTGACGAACTCACCCTCCGCATCTGGCCTGGAAATGGCGAGTTTAGGCTCTATGAAGATGATGGGCATACGTTTGAATATCAAACGGGTGCCTTTGCCACCACAACCTACCGCGTTTATTCCCAAGGGCAACAAACGAGGGTTGAAATTGCCGCCCGTGAAGGCAATTGGACGCCCTCCACTCGCGAAACCATCGTCCAGCTAGTTGGTGTTGGCGAACAGCGTTTTGTTGACGATAGTACGGCGCGTCAACTGACTTTTTAAATTGGCTTGATAGAACCTCACACCCAGACCCTCGACCTTCACGGAGAGGGGAGCCGGAGCCGGAGTGAGGAGGTGCTTCTAATGGGAGGCGCGATCAACCGGATTTAATTTCAATCCTTAACGGTCAGCGATTTGCTCTTGAGGGTGAATCGCTTTTTTTGGCATCCTTTACTTTCCATCAGAGCGATCGCTGATGCCCCTATCTGCAATCTTCTCGCTCAACCCTATTTTGTGAAAAACTAAATATCTCTATAGACAGATGCCAAAATTTATTAAACCTTAAATCCACATAAAGTTTAACCAGAGAATTTTATTTTAGCTGTAAATTTAATTCTGATAGATGTTGAGAACTTCTATAAATTATTGCTAAATAACTGCCCAACTTTACAAAATCAACACGTCAGAAATGTCTAAACGATGTTAAAGGCCTGTGCAAACCTCCCGCATTTGCATAAGTTCACGATGGGGATCAAAGCTAGATAGACTCATATTCCTAAAGAATGATTCATATAAATCATTCAATTGATTATGGATAATTATCAAAAAGGTTGCCATAATAGTCTAGAAAGGTAAATTGATTTTTCACTCATTGTATGTAGCTAAATTGTTACTTTAGCTACACTTTTACCGGATGGTATCGGGGTCAAATCTAGCAATTCTCTTGTTTTAAAAAACTTACTGACATGAAAACTTTAACAATGCAGCTCGTCCAAGCAATTCGCTGTCCTAACTGTGGCAGTCCGGGTGAACGGCATTACATTTCTAGCAGCCAGCTAACGCGGACACAATGCCGTACTTGTGACTACTTGATGGTGACTTGTTCTCGAACCGGGAGAGTAATCGAAGCATACGCACCCGGTCTTGATGCAAGTCGTCTGTAGAAGCAATCCTCAAAGAATTGCTTTTACTGAATTATTTAGAAGCTCGAAGTTGTCCGCAAGCAGCATTGGCTTCTAAACCACGAGAGTAGCGAACGCTAACAGCAATATGCTGTTTTTTCAGAGCTGCCACAAAAGCTTGAATCCGATTAGAATCCGGACGCTGATAGTCAGCATCGTGGATAGGATTGTAGGGAATTAAATTGACGTGAGTTTGGAATCCCCGCAGGCGGGATGCAAGTTCATTCGCGTGTTGGGGGAGATCGTTCACACCTGCAAGCAGGACGTATTCAAACGTCAATCTGCGACCTGTTAATTGAACATATTCCCGACATTCTGCTAGCAAATCTTCCAGGGGATATCGCTGAGCTGTGGGGATAAGTTTTTCCCGAAGTGCCTGATTGGGTGCGTGGAGGCTAACGGCGAGGGTGATTTGCAAGTGATGTTTCGCTAAATCGAGGATGCGATCGCGTACTCCCACAGTGGAGAGCGTAATCGAACGCTGTCCAATTCCCACATCTTTATTCAGGATCTCTAGCGCTCCCAAAACATTTACCGTATTCAGTAACGGTTCCCCCATCCCCATAAACACAATATGGCTAACTCGTCGCTTGAAGTCTTCCTGAACCGTTAACACCTGATCGACGATTTCATGACGTGCGAGATTGCGGGTAAAACCGCCCTTCCCCGTAGCGCAAAAGTCGCAAGCCATCGGACAACCCACCTGGGAAGATACGCACACCGTAAGGCGCTTTTCTGTGGGAATACCGACTGTTTCGATAATTTGACCATCTGCCAACCGCAGCAGATACTTCACCGTCTCATCTGGAGCAACAGAACGATGATGTATCGTAGAGCGTCCAATCGGGACATCTGCTACTTGGTCGCGCCACTGCTTAGAAAATACAGTAATTTCAGAAAGCGATCGCACTCCTTTTTCATAAATCCACTGATGCAGTTGCTGTCCCCGATAAGCCGGTTGTCCTTGAGCAAGCACCCATTGGGTTAATTCAGCTAAATTTGCCCCTAAAAGGGGAGGAATCGTTCTGGCTGGGTTTTTATTCGTTACCCGCTGTTTAGCAACGGGAGCAGTTTCATCAAACTGATTTTGATGCTGACTGTCTGTAGAAGACTGAACCTGAGAGCGGGACGTAGCAGACATAAATAATCAAAAGTTTTCGCTAGGATCTCTATCCTAGAACCTCTCGATCGACGCTGGGGTTCACTTTATAAGTTTGCCCGATCGGAATCTCAATTTGAAACTCTGCACCTTCCCCAGGTCGCGATAGACACTTCATCTTTCCGCCATGCTTTTCTACAACAATTTGATAGCTAATCGATAAACCCAGTCCAGTGCCTTGACCGACTGGTTTTGTTGTAAAGAACGGGTCAAACAGTTGCCCTAGGACACTTGCACTCATCCCCGGCCCATTATCTTTAATCCCGATTCTCACCCAATTCTTGTCTAAAAGTTGGGTAGAAATTGTTAAAGTGCTGGGTTTGTTTTTAATTTCTTCTGAGCTTCGCGCTTTATCTTGCTCCTGCAAAGCATCAATCGAATTATTCAAGATATTCATAAATACCTGATTCATTTGTCCGGCATAACATTCCACCAGCGGCAAGTTGCCATATTGCTTGATAACCTGAATCGGCGGAAACTCTGGTTTCTGCTTGAGGCGATTGTGCAAAATCACGAGGGTACTATCGATTCCCTCATGAATGTTGACAGGTTTCATCTCGGCTTCATCTAACCGAGAAAAGTTACGCAAAGTCAGAACAATCTCCCGAATGCGGTTTGCCCCTACTTTCATCGAAGACAAAGTTTTCGGTAAATCCTCAATTAAAAAATCAAGATCGATCTCTTCAACCAAGCCTTGAATGTTTGGATCAGTGTAGGAATAACCCTGCTGGTAAAAGTTAACTAAACCGAGAAGATCCTGAGTGTAGTTACCCACATGGGTCAGGTTTCCGTAGATGAAGTTGACAGGGTTATTAATCTCATGGGCAACACCCGCAACGAGTTGACCGAGGCTAGACATTTTCTCAGTTTGAATTAATTGAGCTTGGGTTTGCCGCAGGTCTCGCAGGGTTTGTTCTAGAGCGATCGCTTGCTTTCTAGCAGTCTCTTCCGATTGTTGCAATGTTTCTTCGGAGAGCTTGCGCTCCGTGATGTCCCGTAGGATGACAATATACTCTTGAAGCTGGCGATTCGAGCGGTGGGAAAGCGTCACCTCGATCGTGCGTAAGCTCGTTTCATCCTGCCGGAATGTCTGTTCGCTGCGACTTTGCCAAATCTCAGGCGACCCAGCTAACCCAGAGAGGAAATCGTTGAGGCGACGCCCAATCAGCTGATGAGCGTCCATCTCGAAAAGGGCAACCGCGGCTGGGTTGGCTTGACGAATCGCGCCGCTCTCATCCAAAACGAGAATGGTATCCGGAACCGTGTCTAGGGCAGTGATAAAAAGATTTTCCGCGTGTTCTCGTGCTTCAGCGATCGCAGCCACTTGAGGCAAGCTAGTCCAGCAGGCAACTGCGATCGCTACAAAAGCGAGCGTCATCAGCAAAATGACTAAAAGATTGTTACTGGCATTCCCAGAAATCTGCCCAATCCCGTTCCGAAGCACCCAGGCGATCGCCGTCGCACTACAAACCAATAGAATCAGGACGATCACCTGAAAGGCAACAAAATCTTTGACCTGAAAGCTTTTCACCCGGTAACGCTCAATCCACCAGGCTGGGTGGAAAGGCTCAAATGCGATCCGACGAATCGCTGCATCACAAGCCAAAACAGCGATCGGAGACAGCAGCCCAACTAGCACATCTTGCCAGCTCCAACTTAAACCCCCCACTACCAGAACAACCGCCTCGAGGGCGAAGAAGCCCAGCGACCACCAAGGCCAGCGCACTTCGGGTTTGCCTCGCTGCAACCACAAGCCCAGCTGGATTGACATAATGGCGACAAGATAGCCAGTACCCGTTACTACCACAATTCGAGAAATATCTCCCCAAAGCAAATAGATCAAGCTGATGCCAAGGGAAAATATTAGGGCAGGTTGCAGAACGCCTTGCCGGGAGACGACCGCGAAGACGGGTGAAAGGTGTCCGTCTAGGGCAAGTTGGTACAAAATGCGAGGAGAATTAGAAACCGCAGTCGCGCAAGCGAGAAGGCAGCTAGAGACGATCAGGAGGGTCACGATTAAGGAAGCTGACTCGCCCCAGAAGGGCTTTGCTGCTGTGAAAAAGTTCAAGAACGTGTCTTCGCCCAAGTCTGGTACAGTTGCCAAGCGCATGAGTACCCAAGAACCGCCCAGAATGACCGGCGGCATTAGCCAAGCTGCCAAGCTGAGAAATCGCAGCGTTTCTCCAGGGCGTCGGCTGTCGGCGACAAATGCGGAGGCTGTCTCGCAGGCGTAGGCAATGTAAATTGCGAAAAAAGACCACTTTGCCCAATCCACAAAGTTTAAGGTTGACCAGGTGCTAGGAAAAAATCCGGGACTCGCGGGCGAGAAGGCTAACCATCCTAGACCTTGAAGACAAAACACCAATAAGAATCCGACTGCTGGAAGAATGAAAAACGTGTGCAAGATTGCTAAAGCTCGCGTGCCGCTGAACGCGACAATATAAGCAATCAGCGTGAATCCTATTTTCAGAGCCGTTTCCGGACAATCAATCCCTAAAGGTTCTAGATTAGTCTTGATGAGATTCGTGAGGATAATTGGGTTGATTGGCAGATATCCTGCCCAGCCGATGAAGTACGCGATCGCCGCATAACGAGCTAGACCGGGATAGTTTTTGAGTAACTTAGTCGTGTAATTTGGAGTTCCTCCCGATATTTCAGGCCAGTGTTCCCCTAAGCGTTTCACTTGCAGGTTCAGCAGCATCCCCACAATCGCTGCGGGCAACCACACAAAGATGGCAGATGATCCTAATGCTGCATGAATTAGCGGGGCTGTGCCAATCCAGGCTAGATGACCTGTGAACCCAAAACCCCAAGTTTCTAAGGCACTCAGGCTGCGCGGCAGGTGCATAGATGAACGCTGATTTAGGCGCAGATTACGATTTTTAACGATAGGATTTTGAGTAATTCGGTCTTCAGTCATCTCTGTTCGATCTCAGCGTGATGGTTCCGCGAGTGCTGCCATCACGGTCGTATATAAGTACAGTTGCAATATCAATATCTATCTATCGGATCGGTACTCGCTACCGCTATTTGTCTTAATCTTGCTGCTTGCGATCGTGAAACTTGTTTACTTGCACAATTTGACAGTTTTCGCAAGGGTCAGCAGTAATTTGATTGATTGAATGTTGATTGCCCTTTCAAAGGGGTGTCAGCGTGTCCAGATTTCCACGGAACTGAGACCAGGGGACTGAGAATTAGCTAGAGGCGTGTGAGCGATCGCGATCTAGCTGCTGCTATGCAAGACTTGAATCAAGCATTCGATAAACTATGAAGTGCTAGCAGCGAGTCTTGTCCGGGCTACGCTGGAACTCAATCAAAGCCGATGCTTCTTGATATTTCCTCTCTGCCTTTGGCATTTGAATTTACCTCTCCAGGCCCAATCCTCATTGAGCTGGGACCGTTTACCATTCGCTGGTACGGTCTATTAATTGCCTCAGCCGTATTAATTGGCGTCACCCTTTCTCGATATCTGGCGTCCCGCCGTCACATCAACCCAGATATACCGGGCGATTTCGCACTCTGGCTAGTTGTAGCGGCGATTCCCAGTGCCCGACTCTACTATGTTTTGTTTGAGTGGGAACAATACGCCCAAAGACCGGGTGACATCATTGCCATCTGGAAAGGAGGCATTGCCATTCATGGGGCGATCATCGGTGGCACTTTGGCAGCTTTGATTTTTGCCCGAATCCAAAAAATCTCTTTTTGGCAACTTGCCGATTTAGTCGCGCCCTCTGTCATTTTGGGTCAAGCCATCGGGCGTTGGGGCAATTTCTTCAATTCTGAAGCCTTCGGGGCACCTACCGATTTGCCTTGGAAACTGTTGATTCCGGTCGAGAACCGTCCGCCCGATTACCAAAATTTTGCCTACTTCCATCCCACCTTTCTCTATGAATCTCTTTGGAATTTAATGGTGTTTGGGTTGCTGATGACCTTGTTTTTTCGGGATTTGAAGAGACCACGTCTCAAGGCAGGCACGCTGTTTTTGGTTTACATGGTGGCTTATAGCGCCGGTCGCGTTTGGATTGAGGGGTTACGCACCGATAGCTTGATGCTGGGGCCGTTGCGAATGGCACAAGCAATCAGTTTACTGGGAATGGCGCTGGGATTGGCGGGTCTGGCTTGGGTTTATTTGTTGCGTCGTTCTCTGCCAGATGTCGTGTCAGCTTTTAGTAATGACAATGCTACCAGCGAGAACACCCAACGATGAATCCTCCGATTTCACGGGGGTGAGATTACACCTCAGATGCCTCAACCGTCTTTCCGATCGGGCTTTAAGAATTGAAGTGTCGCGTTAATCAAGTGAATTGGTAGAAAAAGCCAGGTTTCAGGAGAATTTATTCCCAAAAAATCCCAAAAAAAATGCTCTAGAGTCAAACTCTAGAGCAAAACCAGGGTGCATCTACCATTCCTTAATTACCGGGGAAGAGGAACGAATCCGGAAAGTGTCCGTAATCAATTTAATTTTTTTGACTCGGTAGGCGCAGATAGCTACCGCTGTACGGGAATCAGAAGCAATCTGCAATTTTGACAAAATTGCAGAACGATCAACAGATGACTGATAAGTTACACACTCTAGAAGAGGTTTGTCTGAATTGGCGACTAAATTTATTGGCGAATCATTGTCTCCCCTGGCACCAGCCGTTTACATTGTCGGTGCAGGGCCGGGAGATCCAGATTTATTGACGGTTAAGGCGCAGAAACTACTTGCGGTTGCGGATGTAATCTTATTTGCCGATTCTCTGGTGCCGGTGCAAATTTTACAGGGGGTGCGTGCGGATACGGAAATTATTCGCACCGGGAATAAAACCCTCGAAGAAATTCTGCCAGTGATGATTGAACGAGTGCGATCGCATAAATCTGTGATCCGCCTCCACTCTGGCGACCCCAGCCTCTACGGTGCTGTCTTCGAGCAAATGCAAGCCTTGGCAGAGGCTGACATTCCTTTTGAAATTGTCCCCGGCATCAGTGCTTTCCAGGCAGCCGCCGCCAAGCTCAAAGTTGAGCTAACGGTGCCAGGACTGGTGCAGACGATTATCCTCACCCGGATTAGCGGACGCGCTTCAGCGGTGCCGGAACGAGAAGAATTAGCCTCCCTAGCAGCGCATCAGGCAAGTTTATGCCTTTATCTAGCGGCGCGTCACGTCGAAGACGCGCAAGCGAAACTGATGCAGCACTACCCCGCCGATACACCTGTGGCGATTTGCTTTCGAGTCGGTTGGCCTGATGAGAAAATCTTCCTGGTTCCTTTGGATCAAATGGCAACTGTGACGCAGCAGGAAAATTTGATTCGGACGACGCTTTATGTGATTAGTCCCGCCTTGGGGACGGTGGAAAATACGCCAGAGTCTTTGGCGACAGCGAAACGTCGTTCGCGTCTGTACGATCCTGAACATACTCATCTGTTTCGCCAGAAATCCGCGAACCTCTCCCCCAACTCCTCCTTGTAAGGGTAAGTTTTGAATATTTAACGCTCCCAAATCGTCAAAAACCTACACCTGTAGGGAAGAAGTTTCCCGGTGCAAAATGTAAGGTGAGAAAAGTCTGATTGGTAACAGCACCCAATGCAGATGAAGCGTTAATAACCAGATAATAATCGAGGCAATTTTGTAAACTATGCTTTCGCAAATCGTGCGCCCAATGGTTCGCACTCAAATCCGGTTACTCGCTAGCTGTCAGGCAACTCGTTCCACACTGATTGGGACGATTGCCCAGTGGCTGGGCTTTCTCGGTGTACGTGCCCAAGTCACGCACCTCAACGCCGGTTCAGACCAAAAAATTAGCATTTCGCTGACGGTAGACCAACCAGAAGGGTGCGACAAACAAGACTGGCAGCAAATTGTCAGCAACCTTAACCAAGAAACTGTCGATGCCGACCCAAAAGAGCATTCCCAGCCTCAGCTAACGCCCCAGCAACAAAGTAAACTACAGCGGTTGCTGGCTTATTTGATTCAGGCGGCGGAACCGGAAGTCAGGATCAGCTGGGAAGTTTGGTCTCGTCAGCTTCAGGCACTCGGTTTAGAAGAACCCATGCTGCTCGGTGTCAGATCGGCATTGAAAGTGCCCCAGTCGCTTGAGCAATTGCTGGAAGGACTCGATCCAGACATCGCTGCGATCGCACTTCCCAAAGCGGTCAGCATTGCCTTGCTCGATCGCCGGGTCAATGCCTCGGAAGACAAGGCTTTGACAGCACTTTTGCAGCTAATGAAGCCACGCAATGAGGGTTAGTTTTATTCACCCTCGATCGCCAAGGCGATTTTACCTGTAATCGATCCGGCTTCTAACAGTTGGTGGGCGGCGGCTGCGGCTTCTAGGGGGAAAGTTTTAGCCAGATGAATTTTCAGCGAACCTTCATCAATCCAGGTTGCACACTGTTCTAAAATTTCTGCGTGATGCTGTTGAGCTTCCAGAAGTCCTTGCAATGCAGGGGTTAGCATCAATTCAAAGCTAATCCGGAGATTGCGCGATCGCGCAATCTTCCAATTATAGTAAGCGGGGTCTGGCTCCAAAATCGTCACCAAATCGCTATAAACCCGCACGGCGGGGAACGTTTTATAGAAGGTTTCCCCGCCTACCGTATCAAAGGCTAAGTCTACGCCCTCTCCTCCGGTCCAATCTAGAACCGCCTGTACAAAGTCAGTTTGCTGATAAAAAATTACCTCATCGGCACCTAATTCGCGGACAAAATCAGCCTTGTCCTGAGAACTAACCGTAGTACAAACTTCCGCACCTTTCAGCTTCGCCAGTTGAATGGCGACGTGACCGACACCGCCAGCACCCGCGTGAATCAGCACCCGTTCCTTGGGTTCTAGTCGCCCCCGTTCAAATAAGGCTTCCCAAGCGGTAATCAGAACTAGAGGGGCAGCAGCGGCTTCTGCAAAGCTTATAGAGGTGGGTTTCTTGGCAACAAATCGCTCATCGACAACCGCCATTTGAGCATAATTTCCCAGCTTTGCCCCCAATCCACCCGCACAGAAATACACTTCGTCGCCAACCTTAAACCGCTGGACGCCAGAACCGACTGCTTCCACGACTCCCGCCCCATCACAGCCTAAAATAGCGGGCATTTGGTCTGGGTAGAAGGTGCCCCGCTGCCGCAACTTGGTGTCAATCGGGTTGATTCCCGCTGCCCGAAGACGGACAAGGATTTCTGTGTCTTGTTCAATCGTCGGGTTTGGGACTTCCTGAAGTTGCAAGACTTCCGGTGCGCCAGATGCTGTCATCAAAACTGCTTTCATCAGGTCGTTCTTGTTGCTAAGCCAAGGGTCTTTTATTGAGAACTCTACCGCAAGTCTGGGTTCCTAGCGTCACATTGCGATCGCATCTTTTACCAGAAATTTTGCATCATAGTTAAAGTAGCCCTTGCAACATTTCTTTGCAAAAGGTTGCCGCCAGTAAGGTGAAAGCGTGGAGGGAGCGCGGTGATGGACGAAGCCCCAAAAAAGATAGAAGTTAATGAATTAGATGAATTAGATGAAACCTGGGACGGTGACGAAGAATCCTCCGACGACGGCTGGAAGCGGAGCCGCAAAAAAAGAGGTCTGTCTGGTTGGAAGGGTGTGGCACTTGGCGTAGGGATAGGCATCGCCCTCACCGCAGGCGGAATGAAACTGCTTTCACAGCCTAAGACTGCGAAGAAGCCAGATGCCACGCAACAGGCAGCACCACCCAGTCAAAGTGTCACCGCAACTGTCGCCCAATCCGCCGTGGTTGCCCGCACTCTGACAACCAGCGGCACAGTAGAAGCCCGCGAACTCATCCCCGTTTTGTCCCAGACAACCGGCTTACAAATCCAGAGAGTTCTGGTGGACGAGGGACAAACCGTGGAAGCTGGACAGGTAATGGCAGTTCTGGATAATTCCGTCCTACAAGCGCAACTCGATCGGGGAAAGGCACAGCTAGAATCGAGCCAAGCTGCTGTCCGGCAAAGACAAGCTGCTTTAGCGCAAAGCCGAGCCACCCTTGCAGAAGCCCAACGGAACCTCCAGCGTTATCAGCAACTGGCTCAGGCAGGCGCGATTAGTCGTCAAGAGCTAGATGCTCGCGCCACCACTGCCGCAACCGCTAGAGAAGAGGTTCGCCTTGCCCAAGCGAATATCAATAGTGCCGAAGCCGAGGTCAGGAGCAGTGCGGCAAATCTGCAACAACTGCAAACTCAGCTAGGGCAAACCCAGGTTCGCGCTCCGGCTAGCGGCATTGTTACCAGACCAAAAGTAGATGATGAAATTCAGCAAATAGCCCGGATTGGGGATGTCACTTCTGGCAGTAAACCGCTCTTTTCCATCATCCGCAACGGACAACTGGAACTGGAGGCACAACTTCCTGCTATCCAACTGCCGCAAGTAAAAATTGGGGCACCCGCCACGATCACCTCGGATAACGATAGCCGCATTCGCTTGCAGGGGCGAGTCAGAGAAATTGCGCCCCTCGTGAACGCGCAAAGGCGTGAAGCAACCGTCACGATTGATCTGCCCCAACCTTCAAGTGGGGAAAGCTTGTCTTTACGACCGGGGATGTTTGCCCGTGCCGCAATTACGACTACTACCACGACCGGGGTAACGGTACCTGCCAAGGCGATACTCCCTCAGCCGGATGGTAGTGCCATTGTATTCCTGCTATCGGGTGAAGACACGGTTCAAGCTCGGAAGGTAGAACTAGGAGAAGTGGCGAGCGGGGACACAAGGGAGATTAAGAGCGGGTTAAAACCAGGCGATCGCGTCGTCGTTGCCGGTGCCGGGTATCTCAAAGAAGGCGACAAAGTTCGAGTCATCAATAGTCAATAGCCAATGGCTAATCGCGAAGGAAAATCAGCGATTAGCCACGAGCAATCAGCAATCTTTTAATCTTTTAATTCGCCTTTTATGAACATTTCCGGCTGGTCAATTCGCAAACCCGTCCCTACCCTGGTCTTATTTTTGATTTTGACCGTGGTAGGTTGGTTTTCTTTTACAGGTTTGGGCATTGATATCAACCCAAATATCGATCTACCAACAGTTTCGATTACCGTCACCCAGGCAGGGGCGGGACCAGCGGAACTAGAATCTCAGGTGACGAAACCGATTGAAGATGCTGTCGCGGGTCTGGGAAATATAGACCAATTAAATTCAACAGTTAACGACGGCGTCTCTACCACCGTCGTTAATTTTGTATTGGGGACAGATAGCGATCGCGCGACGAATGATGTCCGCAATGCGGTCGCCCAAATTCGCCAAAGTTTACCCGCAGACATCAACGAACCGATCGTGCAACGGCTGGAGTTCTCCGGTGGGCCGATTATGAACTACGCCGTCATTTCTAAGCAAAAATCGGTAGAAGAATTAAGTAATCTGGTTGACGAAACGATTAGCCGCGCCCTGCTGTCGGTAGAGGGAGTCGCTCAAATCAAGCGGGTTGGCGGTGTTGACCGCGAAATTCGCGTCAATCTCGATCCCGATCGTCTGAAAGCTCTGGGGATTACAGCGACTCAAGTCAACGACCAAATCCGCGCCCTCAACGTCAACTTACCCGGCGGACGAGCAGAGTTAGGGGGTAGCGAACAAAGCATTCGCACCTTAGGTAGTGCGCCGAATGTCCAGGCATTGCAAAACTATGAGATTATCCTTCCGGGCGGGGGTTCGGTGCCCTTATCCAGTCTGGGAGAGATCCGCGATGGTTCTTCCGACCCCCGGCAGGCGGCACTACTGAATAATCAGCCCGTGGTGTCTTTTTCCGTCTTGCGTAGCACTGGCAGCACTCTGGTGACGGTGGAAGAAGGGGTACGCCAGAAAGTAGAAGAACTGCAAAAAACCCTGGGGACGGATGTCCAGCTAAAACTCATCTTTACTCGCGCTGACTTTATCCGCGAATCCTACGAAGGCACGATTGATGACTTGATCCAAGCCTCCGGGCTGGCAGTGCTGACGATTATGATCTTTTTGCGGAACTGGCGTGCCACGTTGATTACTGCCGTGGCACTGCCGTTGTCGATGCTGCCCACCTTTGCCGTGCAATATTTGCTAGGTTACACCCTCAACAACATGACTTTGCTGGCATTGGCGCTGGCGGTGGGGAACTTGGTGGATGATGCCGTTGTTGAAATTGAGAATATGGATCGCCACATGGATATGGGCAAAACGCCCTTCCAAGCGGCTTTAGATTCTTCCGCGGAGGTGGGTTTGGCAGTGCTGGCGAGCGCGGCGACGATTATCGCGGTGTTTTTGCCAGTGGCGTTTATGGGTGGCATTCCGGGGCAGTTTTTCCAGCCGTTTGGGGTGACGGTTGCTGTCTCGACAATCTTCTCTACTCTGGTGGCGCGGACGATTACCCCGATGATGGGCGCTTATTTGCTCAAACCGAAGAAGACTTCACCCGCCAATCACGCACCCGGAAATGGGAACGGGAACGGCGCTAACAGCCGGAAAAAAAATCGATTTCAACCGTATCGCTTTGTGCTGAAGTGGGCTTTGCGGCATCGCCTGACAACGATGGCGATCGCTCTGGCATTTTTCCTGGGCAGTCTGGCGCTAGTCCCGTTTATTCCTAAAGGTTTATTTGATAACGGGGACATTGGTTTCTCGGAAGTTGCCGTGCAACTCCCTCCCGGTTCGACGCTGGAAGATACTAAAAAAGTTGTACAGCAGACAACTCGGTTAATTCAGCAAAGCCCAGCCGTTGAGAGTGTCTTGGCAACGACAGAAGTCAATACTGCCAATCTTTTTGTCAACCTGAAGCCGAAGGAACAACGAGAGGATCTTCCTCAGAAGGAGTTTGAGAAACAAATGCGCCAAGCGTTCTCCCAAGTGCCGGGAGCGCGGATTAGTTTCCAAAGCCAGGGAGCCGGAGGCACGAGCAAGGATTTATCCATTGTCCTCAAAAGTGAAAACCCTGAAGCTTTGAACTTGGCAGCGGATGCTCTGGAAAAGGAGATGAGAAGCGTTCCCGGTTTAGTGGAAGCAACCTCTACTGCCAGTTTGGTGAAACCAGAAATCCTGATTATTCCCGATGCGGCACGAGCGGCGGATTTGGGAGTGACAGTGCAAGCGATCGCGCGTACTGCATCCCTTGCCACCATTGGCGACAATGAAGCGAATCTGGCTAAGTTTAACCTCCCCGATCGGCAAATTCCGATTCGAGTCCAGATAAATCCCGATGCACGGCAGGATATCGACACCCTCAAAAATCTTCAGGTGCCCACTCAAAACGGGAATCTGGTTCCCTTACTGTCGGTGGCAGATATCCGCTTTGGCAGCGGTCCGGCGCAAATCGATCGGTTTAATCGCGCTCGTCAGGTCTCGGTACAAGCGAACTTACAGGGTCTTGCTCTAGGAGATGCGGTGCAAGCGGTGCAACAGCTACCTGCCCTCAAAAATCTGCCTCCCGGAGTCATGCAGGAATCGGCTGGGGATGCTGAGATTATGCAAGAGATTTTCGGTCGCTTTGGTTCGGCAATCGGACTGGCAATTATGTGTATCTATGCCATCCTGGTGCTGCTATACAATAATTTCCTCCATCCCTTGACGATTATGGTGGCGTTGCCTCTTTCTTTAGGCGGCGCACTGTTGGGTTTAATGATTGCCCAAGAAGCATTGGGGTTATATGCGCTAATTGGGATTGTCTTGCTGATGGGGATTGTGACGAAAAACTCCATCCTGCTGGTGGACTATACCTTGATTAACCAGGAGGAAGGCAAGTCGCAATATCAGGCGCTAATCGCCGCGGGGATGGATCGTCTGCGACCGATTTTGATGACTTCTCTAGCTACGATTGCGGGAACGATTCCCCTTGCATTGGGAATTGGTGCAGGGGCTGAAGTCCGCGCTCCAATGGGAATCGCGCTGATGGGCGGCTTCACGACTTCCACTCTGCTAACGCTGGTGGTGGTGCCAGTACTATTTACCTATGTGGACAACTTGCAGCGCTGGCTTGTGCAACTGCCGAAGCGCGGATTTGGCAGAAAACGGGGGCACAAAAATGGGGAGGTACGTAAAACAAAGTCACAGGAGAAGCGATCGCTTCCCACGACTCCCAACCCAGAACAAGATAAATTCCCAGTTGGTAAAAAGTAGTTAGAGTGCATTTCACAACTAAAACCCCGTAAGTATCAACCTACGGGGTTTTATTTTATAGAAGCGATCGCCCTTGTGTAGTGGAATGCGATCGCATCCTCTATCCAGTCAACTGTATAAACGTCATTTTCTAACAAAAGCTTGGATTTATCTTCACGTTTACCGTAAACATCAAGATGAATATACTTTAGCCATCACATCGTCTCGAACAGAGAACGCGGTAATCCAGACTGGCGGATAATTGACTGTAAAGTTCCAATGCGTAACTCCGCATAATTTGGAACAACAGCGGTAATCGTAGTTTCATCTGTTTGCCGTTGCATGATAATATGGCTACCGCTTTGCCGTACTTCCAAAAAGTCATTTTGCTCTAAGATTTGGCAAACCTCTCGCGCTGATAAAACTCGTAACTTACCCAACAGATACCTCTACCCTGGTAACAAAAACTTCCGTCCGCAAGCGATTTTGTACCTCTAGAGGATCGGCAACCTCAAAGAATAACTCTAATGCTTCAATTAAGTTATTTTTTGCTTGCTCGACTGTATCACCTTGGCTGGCAATATCCAATTCTGGACAAAGCGATACATATCCATCCCCTTCTCGTTCGATGATGGCAGTAAATTGTTGATTTTTTTTCATATTTACTTCTTTTTTGGATACTTTACCCATTACCTGTACATCTAGTTTAAAATGCGCGATCGCACTCTTCACCTTAAGAACGCGATCGCTACTGTAGTTGCGCTGAACCGAAGTAATCGGGCAGTTCTTCTAACGTCCATTTCAACAGCCTACAAAGTGCTTTTAAATCGCGAGGAGTAAGCTTTGGTTCATAAAGCCCTGTCTCCCAATTACTAACTGTCTGGACAGTCTTACCCAGAGCTAATGCAACGTCTCTCTGAGTTAAGCCTAATTCTTCTCTCCGCCGCTTCAGAGGAGACTCTCCATCGTATTCTTGCTGTTGTTGGTCTTTGGTCATGTACTATAAAAATGCTTATATAAAGATGCTTGACAAATAAATTCTAAGAGTGCTTATATAAGATAGATGCAGAAGCGAACGAAGTCACTCAAAAGCCACCATCTGGTTCAGTCGTCTTCAGAGCTTCACAAGATGCCTGCCCTAACTTTAGTTTCTTACATAACTGTCACGCGATCGCATGATCGCTATCTTTGGCTGGGTTTGTTAGCGACAGCCTTGTAAATATCCATTCAAAACCCATAACTAAGTAACTCGCAGCTATGACTGGGAGAGTTTTATGACGTATTACTCCAAACTACATCCGTGGTGCATCGTGCGATCGCTTCCGAATATGCGATCGCTGATTATCGCCCGTTTTCGTCGTCGCAGCGATGCCGAAGCGCAGTTGCAAATTCTGAAAGCGAATACTCCAAACGTTCTCTACTCCATCATTTTCAACACAACCCCAGAAACCAGCGACTCAAGAGTTAAACCTAGAGTGAATTGATTATGACAACGCTGTTTCGCCGGATTCAACCGCCAAAAACATTTCGCCTCACTGTTGTACTCTTGGCGAAATACTTGAAAATACCAGAATCCTTCATTGTGCGATTCGAGTGTTGGCAAAATGTACTTTTTGTACATCGCACAGATCGCGGCGGACAATTTGTGAGTTATCGTCAATTGCGACTCTGGTGGGATGCCATCGCGCTTTTATTTCAAACGTGCCACACCCCTACCGCACTGCAACAACTCGGACTTCAGATTAAAGAAGACAGTCAGAAATTCTCCGACTACTACCAAGAGATGATGGAAGACCTGCGCCAACTTTGGGTAAAACGCCGAGACTATCTGGGCAGCTTACCAGGAAAGGAAAGCGCCGCCTAAAGTCAGTAAAATAGTACCTGTGGAGAAGCGCGAGAGCGAAGCTTATCTAGCCTTACCGCAAAAGCGCGATCGCTATCCCACACCCAACGGCGTAAACTGCTCCGGACGGCTTCCAGCCAGAGACTTGCGGCGCGAGAAGGCACTGCGGGGTAGGACGCGCAACACTTCCTCAACCGTTGTGATACCATTTGTTACCTTTTCTGCGGCTGCCATACCGAAAGAGAAAAATTTGATTTCCCGTAGGTAGCGATTCAGCTGCGTCATCGTGCCGTCATAGATAATTTCGCGCACCGTATCATCAATATCCAACAACTCAACAATTGCCTCTCGCCCCAGATAACCAGAATTGAAACACTTGGCGCAGCCCTTACCCTTGCGCCAGGTGGTTGAATTTGCCTGACTTGGTTCCAAACTCAGTACCTGCAAATCCTTCTCCGTTGGCTTATAGGGTGCCGCACAGTGAGGACAGACTCGGCGCACCAAGCGCTGAGCCACAATTCCCAACAGAGCATCACTAATTAAGCCAGGATCTGGGCCAATATCTTTGATTCTGGGAATTGCACCGGGAGCATCGTTCGTGTGCAGCGTGGTAAAAACTAAGTGACCCGTTAGCGCCGCCCGAACTGCGGTTTCTGCGGTTTCGTGGTCGCGGATTTCTCCCACCATGATGATATCCGGGTCTTGGCGCAAAATTGATCTCAAGCCTGCCGCAAAGGTCATCCCCGCCGCTTCATTCACCTGGGTTTGGGTGATGCGGGGCAAAATGTACTCCACCGGATCTTCTACCGTCACCACATTGACGTGTTCCCTGGCGACGGATTGCAGACTGGTGTACAGCGTACTGGTTTTACCGCTCCCTGTCGGGCCGGTGAGGATTATCATCCCTTGGGGCTGTTCCAACCAGGTTTTGTAGGTTTCGAGGGTTGTGGGAGTGAAACCTAAGTTTTGGATTTTAGAAAAGGGGTTTTTGCGCGGGAGTAAGCGAATCACCGCTTTTTCCCCACCCACGCAGGGAAGAGTACTGACGCGCATATCCATTCCCAGTTCTAATTCTTCGCCAGAAGCATATTTCTCTCCAATGCGTCCATCTTGGGGGCGGCGGCTTTCGGCAATATCGATTTCAGACATGACTTTGAGGGCGACGATGACCTTGCGGCTGACATCGACTGGCAGAGTGGTAATGTCCCGCAAGACGCCATCAATGCGATAGCGGACTCTCAAGCCTTCTGGCGCGGGTTCCATGTGGATATCGCTGGCGCGGTTCCGCAATGCCCCCGAAATCAGGGTTTTGAGCCGTCCAATCTGGTCAACTGCTTTGGAGAGGTATAGCTCAGTTGTTTCACTGATGTTTTCTTGCTCTTGCTCACCCGTGAGGGGATTCACTAAGGGAGTCGAGGAAATGCGTTTGGGGTCTAGGTTTTGGGTGTGATACCAGGTGCGATAGCTCTTGTCCGCAATCGGGATAATTTTGATCTCGGTAAAGGTGCGATCGCTCAATTCTCTAATCGCCTCTACAGAAAGAGCCATCGGACTTCCCAGGTAGTAACAGTTTCGCCACAGCAGCAGCGGAACCACCGGAGGCAAAAACTTTCTATCTGGAAATTCCCGAAAAAATCGGTAACTGACTTCTCGATCCAACAGAGCTAAGTGGAGCGTTCCTTGCTCGTCTACCAGGAGTTTTAGCGCTTCTTCACAGTTAATTTCACGATTTTTCAGCCGTTGCCAAGCGGATGAAGCAGAAGGGGAGGTTTGCATTCTTGTTTCCAGCGAAAAATCAACAGCTGGGGGTTGAGACTACACCAGCCTAACTTAGGCGATCGCTCTGTGACATCAGAAGTGTACGTAAAACGGAGTCTAAGGCGAAGCGATCGCTCTGTAATGGAGGGAATGCGATCGCGAAAGCTCCAAAGCTCCAAACTTTGCCCTACACCATTTTTTTGCTGCCCAGAGTGAGAAAAGAAACCGCTAAGTAATAATAAAGGCAAGTATTGTAACAGCGAGTAGATAGCAATGGTAACTTCTATTATCTCAAAGGAATACTCACTAAAAGATTGGATGCTCAATCCCCCAGATAATACAGAGTGGGTGGATGGAGAATTGGTGGAGAAAAACGGAGTGACACTCAAGCATAGTCGGATTCAGTTAAAACTAGGCTCTTACTGGAGAATTTACAAAGACTCCAGCGGACAAGGGGGAGAAGTTTATACAGAGGTTCCTTGCCGCACTAATCAGCAGGGACGTTCTCCGGATGTTGCTTATCTGACAGCAGAACTAATTAACCAGTTTGGAGAACCTGCTGTATTTCCCAGGAGTTTCCCGCTAATTGCTGAGATTGTTTCGCCTACGGATATTGCTGAAGATGTAATTGCTAAATCTCAAGAATATTTACAATCTGGTGCTGAGGAAGTTTGGCTAGTGTTTCCTGATAATCTTTGGATTATTGTAGTGACTCAAAATCAACGACTTGTATTTATTTCTGGCGAAATTGCTAGCACTCAAGTTGTGCTACAAGGCTTTAGCGTGGCAGTCGATGAATTATTGGGGTGAGGTGTGGATTATTTAATTTTTAAAAGTCAAAAAACAAAAAGGGTGGGCACTGCCCACCCTTTTTAGAAGGTTAAATTAGAGGGTTAAAGATTGGGCATTGGTTTCAATCAATTTTGCCAAATCTTGCAGGAAAGCAGCGGCATCAGCACCGTAGATAATCCGGTGGTCGGCGGTAAGATTTACCTGCATCTGTCGGCGCACGCCCATCATCCCGTCTTCCGTGGCGACGACTTGAGGACGGGACGCTCCAATTGCTAAGATAGCCCCGGTTCCCGGCGGCAAGATGGCATCAAACTTGTCTACCCCATACATTCCCAAATTCGAGAGGGTAAATGTGCCAGAACTGTATTCTGCGGGTTGCAGTTGCTTGCTTCTGGAGCGTTCGACTAAATCTTTCCAAGTGCGAGATAAAGAGTAAATATCCTGTTGGTCGGCATTTTGCAGAACCGGGGTAATTAAGCCGCCGCCATCCATTGCCACAGCTACAGCAACGTTAATCGCACTGTGATAATGAATTCCTTGGTCTGAGAAGCTGGCATTCACCAAGGGATGTTTTTGCAAGGTTACGGCTACTGCTTTCGCAAGTAGCCCGGTCATGGTGACGCCCTTGGATTTAATCTGCTTGTAGAGCTTATCTAGATTATCCGTGGTGATAGTGTAACCGACGCGGAAGGTAGGCACTTGCAGACTGGCTACCATATTCCGCACCACGGCGTTTTGCAGCGTGTTGAGGGGGACGACGCTACCGGGAACGGCAACGGCGGGTGCGGTAGCTGCGGCGGCGGGTTTGACGGCGGGTGCAGGTGACGCGGGTGCGACGGGTGCTACTGGAGGGGGAGCCACGGGCGTCATTGTCGGTGTGGCAGTTGTACCGACGGGTTGTTTACCTTTATTCGCCAATGCTTCCACATCTTCTGCGACAATCCGACCGTGGGGACCACTGCCTTGCAAGGTACTCAAATCGACGCCCAGCTCTTTGGCTAACTTCCGGGCACGGGGGGAGACAATGCTGCGTCCATTGCGACGGGCGGCGGCTGGTGTCGTTTCTACAGGGACTGGGGCTGCGGTGGCTGGGGCTGCGGTAGGTTGGGCAGGAGCGGGAGCGGATTCGTTTACCGATGGCGTTGCGGGGGCAGAACCAGGAGCCTGTTGCTTGGCTGTTTCGATTTCGGCTTCGGTTTCGGCGACGAGCGCGATCGCAGCCCCGACCGGAGCTGCTTCACCGGCAGGTACGATAATGGTGGCGAGATATCCTTCGTAGAAGGACTCCACGTCCATATCAGCTTTGTCCGACTCGACAACCACCACGGTTTCGCCTTTTTCCACTTTGTCGCCGGGAGATTTGACCCAGGAGACAATTTTGCCTTCGGTCATGGTGGAACTAAGGGCGGGCATGAAAACTTCGTGAATCATGGGGTGTCTTCCGAATCGACAGTCTATATAAACAAGATTAAAGCCAGATTGAATTGTATCTTGACCGATGGTCATTACAACTATCCGACTCTACAACAGTCTATTGAGTTTGTATCCTTCAACGCCGAATTCTCCGGACGTTGGTGCTGCTGAATAGAATTGGATAGAGAAAACTAATTCAAACTCTCTATTATAACGATGTCTGGCAAGTTTAAATCCCTTGTGGTGTTAGTCGGTATGGCACTGGGCTTGAGTGCTTGCAGCATCAGCAACAGCACTCAATCAACTCCCACGCCTGCCAGCAGTCCAAGTGTTGAGCAATCCTCCCAACAGGTAAGCCAAAATGCACCTGTAGCAGAAGCTGAGCGAACTAAGTATAAACCGATACCGCTACAAGAGATTAAGTCCGCTAACTCTTTGAAGGGAACTGACCCCAAAGCGATCGCAATTGCTCACTTCGGTCAAACTGAATCCGAGGGGGGGACGCGGGAAGTTACGCTTGAGTATCCGCAACAAAATCTAGCGGTTGTAACGATTACCCAAACCGGCGTTGCAGATGATTCTGTCGGTGCTATCAGGCATCGTGTTGAATTAGTGCCGACCTCCCCATCAGCTCAAACACCCAAGGAATGGAAATTGGCATGGGCTGGTTCCCAAGTCAAGTGTCATGTGGGGCGAGGTCATCAAGATTGGTCAACTCAAAATTGTCAGTAGATGCCCCAATATCGACGAATGGCGAATGGCAATCTCCGAATTACCCATTCGCCATTCGCCATTAACCATTCGCATTAAATTTCCCCGCGAATTTCTTCTACAATTCCATCGCGCAGGAGAATTTCTACCTGCATTTTTTGAATCAGATTATCTCCCGGCTCTACTTTAAAGAAGCCTTCAATCTGACCGTGATTCACTTCGTCGTTGAGTTCTATCAGCTGCACTTGTTGCAACTGTTGCAGAAGTTGATTTTTCTGCTCAAGCAGTTCGCTTTTCTTTTGATTAACCTGGATTTGGATATTGTCAATTTGTTGCATCACTTGAGGGCCAGGGGGTTGCAGATTCTGCTTTTGAATTTCTGAGATTGCCCGCTGTCCTTGCATTTCAAGCTGTTGCAACTGAGAGTCAAGCTGGTTAATTTGCGCCTGGAGTTGCTGCTGTGCTTCCTCTTTCCAACGAGGAGTAACAACGGCCTTGATTGTAACGGGTCGCTTCAGCAGCAGGTGTGATTGAGAAACATCCATATCCGTTTTGCTTGGAAAAATTAAAGAGTAAAGGTTTGTAGGAAAGGCGCTCAGGGTGAGAGCTAAAGGATGAAGGCGGTGTGTGTAGTTCGCACTACACTTCATCCTTCAGGCTTTTTTCCAACTTTCCGACCAAATCAGGCAAACATCCCGTCGATCATATCGCGGTAGCGTTCCATTACGACAGGTCTGCGGATTTTCAACGTCTGGGTCATCATGCCATTTTCAATGGAGAACGGCTCCAGAATTAGCTTGAAGAGACTTATCCGGTCATCTGGGCGATAACCAGGGCGATTTTGCACCTCCCGGTTTAATTCTTTCTTGAATAATTCCTGAACAATCTTACTATTCAGGTCAATTTCTTGAGTGGATGCAGTAGGGATATTGCTGGGTAAAGAAGTTTCCTCTGGAAGACGCAAGTGCAGATTGTTATCTGCTGCCCACTTTTGCAAAGCTTCCAGATTGGGGACAATTAACGCACCAAGCGATCGCTCATCTTGACCCACCAACACAATTTGGTCAATATAAGAACTCCGCAGACAGGCATCTTCAATCGGCTGGGGTTCGATGTTTTCGCCGTTGGTTAAAACTATCGTATCCTTCGCCCGACCTCTCAGCACTAAGTCATTCGCCTCTGTTAGCCAACCCAAATCGCCGCTATCAAACCAACCTTCAGAGTCAATTGCCTTGGCAGTCGCTTGGGGATTTTGATAATATCCCTGCATCACTTGTGGCCCTCGTGCTAAAACCAGACCGCGACTCCCAGCCGGAAGGGGCTTGCGGGTTTCGGGGTCAACAATTTTAATTTCTGTCCCTGGCAGAAATCTCCCAGATGAACCCCGCAAATTGCACCAAGGCTGACGAGCTGTTAAGACGGGGGATGTTTCTGTAAGACCATAGCCCACCAGCACCTCAAGTCCAATAATTTCAAAGAAGTTTTCTAGGTGCATGGCGAGGGAGCCGCCGCCACTGATGAGGTACTTTAATTTGCCTCCAGTGGCTTCTCGGATTTTTCCATACACTAATCTCTCGGCAAGCGCATGGGCAGGAGCCAAGGCAAGCATTTGGCTTCCAGCTAATAGCCGTTCTTGCATGGAGGGAGGTTGGGGTTGTAAGCGCAAGTTTTGCCAAGTACGGCGAGCTTCAATGTAGCGCTGACTTATGCTTAGCAGATTTTTAACCAGTTTCTGCTTGTTTGCTGGTTGTTCGCGGAACTGCTTCTGGACCCCTTCGTAGATAGACTCCCACAGCCGGGGAACAGCGATTAAATAGTGGGGTTGGAATTCTTTAAAGTCTTTTTTGATGTGGCGAATGCTCGTGTAAATCTGGGTGCAACCGTGGGAGAGGAAAAAGTATTCGCCAGTGCGCCCGAAGCTGTGCCAAGTGGGGAGAATCGTCAGGACAGGTTCGCCCGGTTGCGGCTGAACGATGGTTCCCAAGTTGGTAATCTGATGGAGCAGGTTGCCATGCGTCAGCATCACGCCTTTGGGCTTGCCTGTCGTACCAGAAGTATAAATAAGCGTCGCTAGCATTTCTCGGGTTTGCTTCACCGGCTGCAAGGATTGATTTTCCCCTGCTGCCATGACTCCAGAGAAGTTCAGCATTTTCAGGGTGGATTCTTCGGGTGGTTCTTCATCGGAGAGCAAGACGACTAGCTGAATCGGGAGGTCGTTCAGGCGTTCCCTGAGTTTTTTCAGCGTCTTCAGGTCTTCCACCACTAAAGTAGTGCTGCCGCTATCTGCCAGTATAAATAGTAACTCTTCCCGCTCTGCCTGAGAGCTACGCACGATATCAACTGCCCCAGCGGTCATCGCCCCTTGGTCGGCAATAAACCAGCGCGGACTATTATCGGCAATTAGAGCGAGGCGAGATTCTGGCTGTACTCCTAATGCCTGCAACCCAGCGGCAAACTGTTGAATTTGCTGAGCTAGTTCGGTGTAATTTATGACTACTTCTGGTTGAGCGTGGGGGTCGTGGAGGGCAATGGTATTACCAAAGTGCGATCGCGCTAGCTGCCAGATAGCCGGTAGAGATTCCACCGAACTGTAATCTACCATGCGGCTAAGGTTAGCACGGTCTCGCTCGCTGAGTTGGAAGGAACTAGGGGCTTTTGACATATTCTATTAATCGCTGCAATCGTTAATCAGCTCTTTTTCCAAAATACTCCTCTGTTGCTTCAATAACAGGTTTTAGGGACAGAATTGATTGTGTCTATGCTATCTGTGCAGAGCGATCGCGCAGGATTATTTTGTAATAATTGATACTTGACTATTGCTGTTTGACCGTATATTCTTAGATAATGGAAATCTGTGTGCCCAAAAAAAACTGAAAGAGCCGCACCCATAAAATTTTTTCAAGTCCCGAATGTGCGATCGCATTTAAATACGGGTTAGCGAAAGAATGCGATCGCTCAATCTGTGAGGTGTTTCGCCGCATTCCTGTTTGGTAAAAAATGTTGAGTAGCGTAATCTCAATCAACAATTTCTCGTTGTGCTGATGATAATTGCGATCGCTATCAAAATACACCTCTATTACCTTTGTATCGTCAAAACCTGATAACGTAGCCTTCATGTAGCATAATGCCTTCTCTCTGTTAAAAATTGCTGCTCAAAACACTGTAAAACTAACTTTCTAACCTATTGCTTAACACTAACTTTAAATCCAATGGCAACAATATTTAAAAAGCTTTATAAAGCTATCAAGGGGTTCAGTGTAAGGACTTAATTCTAAAAAATATACTGACATTTCAGAATAAATATTTTAGGCTGTTACAAATTTCGCTTAATTTCTGACCTAGATTATTGTAGGATACGGCAGTGTAACTTATGGCACCTCTCAAAGACGCATTCGATGGATTGACCGATGGTTTAGATGGAAGTGACAGATCGGCAGAAAAGGCGGCTAAGGCTGGTATCCAGACTGCTGCTATTGTCGGAACGTCTGTTGCTTCTGCTGCTGCCGCAGGTGCAGGTTCCCTTGCAGGTTACGCTGGCATGGCTTCCGCAGTTTCATCAATGGGACTGGGTGGAGTCACAACTGCAATTGCTGGCGCTATGGGAACTAATGTGGCTGGAGCAGCAGCAACCGCGGTTGTTACTTCGGCTGTAGGTGGACCAGTAGTGATGGGTGCAATCCTAGCTGGTGGAGCTGCGGCAACTGCTTATGGCGTATATCAGTCAGGAAACTGGATTGGTAAGCAGTTGAAGTTCTGGTAGGTGTTACCTGTAAGCACCGAAATTATTTTTTAAGTGCGCCTGAATGATTAACAAGGGTGGACAATATCCACCCTTTTTGATTTTTCTTTAAGAGAGATTCCTGCATTTTGGTATCTGGTTGCCTCAGACGAGGTTGCGCTCAACATGGTTTCCCTCTTTGTTACAAATATAATGCTATTTGTAACGTAAGTACAACAGACGATTCTGACGAAACTCAAGAGTTAGGAAGCTTATGAATTTCGGCTCCTGGCTCCTCACTCCTATAGCTATTCCAAACTGAATACTTCAGATTTATCATACAACTGTTGTATCTAAAAATCGCATTGTCATTTCCTCTTTAATTTTGCGCCTGCTGAAATGCTTCTATCTGTTCTTTCCCCCCAGGAAGGTCAGAGCCGACGACATAAAAATCTTGTGGATAGATCCAGTGAGTACCTAAAGGGCCATGAATTTGAATTCCGGTCATGACGGCGTAGTTAAACACAGAGCGATCCAGAGTGTTTAAGAGGGTTTCGACATCGTCGGAAATAATTTGAGACGCGAATTTTGTAATTTCTATCAAATCGGGTTTGTCGCCATAGGTAAGGGCTGAAAGAATTTTCTGGCGGATTATTGTTTGTTCAATATCCTGCATATCCATTTCTAGTTTCAGATGACCAGATGCCAATTCTTTGACGACTGTTTCTAATGCTCCACAAGCATGGGAAACTTTTTGGACACCATCTCGATAAACCTTACCAATCTCGCCATGTCTAGAAATAGCGATATGGGGCATCGCATAGAAGGTAAAACGACGGACACCATCAACGATAGGAGTATGGTCAGTCGCAGCAGCCAACCCAGTTTTCCCCATCATGACGAACCCGGCTAGGCTGCAACAATTAAAAGTTTTCCCCCAGTATCGAATTACTTCAATAAATAGGGGTTCGGCAATTTCATCCCGACAAATTGCGATCATTCCCATCGTGTTTTCGTCACAAAAACCGTAGGCGCTCAAGCTTTGGAAAGTCTTTCTCATGTACTTGCTCATGGGGACTGCCCCTGGAAAGTGAGTTTGCAGCGTTTCATGAAATGCTGGAAACACGTTGGGGTCATATCCATTGAGCGTTTGGGGGATAGTTTCGCCAAGCTGATTGACGTGATGGGTCATCTCTTAACTTCTCCTAAAGAGCTTGCGAAATCCGTCATTGAGTAGCTTAAACTTAACTTCACACCCGTCCTTGAGGATTCGGGCAATATTATTGGTTTTAACACTAGATGAGTGAGAAAGCTCCTGTCCTTGGCGTTAAAAAGGTTGGCGAAGCCGCCTGACTCCCTCAGCTCAAGCGTTCAACCATAAATTTTAGACGCTCAACCAACGGCTGAGTCGCGTCTTTAACCGATGCTTGACTATCAGACGAATGCTGCACCCGATTGAGCCAGCATTCAGCTTCAGAGTGGTTGTCTTTTTGCACTTATTTGATGACTTGCTTGAAATGCAACTGCACACCTAAATACCTCTCATGAAGCGCTTTTCTTGCTTTATCTTGTCGAAGAACCCAACGGCTTCAGAGTGTGAGAGACTATCTTCTGTTATGGCGATGCTTGCGATCGCCATAACATATCATCCGCCATCTTCGCATCTCAACAAACGGATTACTCTGCGTATTTTTGCGTTAAAAATTTAAATCAACCTTTCTTTATTTTCTCGTTTCCACAGTCCCCTTACCAGCCGAATCTCATCAAAAGTATAGATATCACCCAGAAAATCTCGAATCTTTGAGAGTGAGGTAGCACCCACCTCTTGAATCGCTTTTAAAATGGGTTCTTGACGTTCTACGGGTACTAACGAGTTTAAATCGACAGGCTGGTTCATCGAAATCAGTTCAGCTAAATGATCTAAAATAGTGCCTGTCCGCAAGTTACGTTTTAGAGCAATTTCTTCAATGCTCAAACCTTGCATATACAAATCCAGCGTCGCTAACTGGGTGTAGCTAGGGTGATTTTTTTGAGGAATTGCCGCAACAGAAGTGGACTTTAAAATTCCTTGTTCTTTACAATAAGTTCGGATTTCAGCAACAAATCGCTCACCATATTGAGCTAATTTATAATCTCCAACACCGGAAATTTTGCCAAATTCGGGTAAGCTTTGAGGTTGCATCTGAGCCATCAGCTTTAGGGTAGAATCCGCAAAGACGACGTAGGGAGGCACGGATTGCTCATCAGCGAGTTGTTTGCGAAGCTGGCGCAATTGTTCATAGAGCATTTCTACTTCTACTGCCATTTGCGGTGATTCATCAATTGCAGTAACAATCGGAACAGCAATCTGCACCTCACGCTGACGCCGCAAGATTTCCCAGCTTAAAGTATTGAGCCTCAAGACGGAATAACCGTCAGTGGTTTGATCGACAAGTCCTTGATGTAAAAGCGATCGCCCTAACATCTTCCAATCCTCTACACTCTTATCAGTGCCGATGCCATAGGTAGAAAGTTCTTGATGTCCATTCTGATAAATCTTCTGATTTTTTGAGCCGCGCAGCACATCGATAATGTAATTCATCCCGTATCTTTCTTTGCATCTAGCGACACAAGAAAGAAATTTCTGCGCTTCAATTGTCCAATCTTGCAGGGGTTTAGGAAAACGGCAGTTGTCGCAGTTGCCGCAATTTCCTGCAAAACGTTCGCCAAAATAACCCAATTGAATTGTGCGGCGACAGTCTGTTCCTTCCGCATAATCAATTACCTGTCGCAATTGTTGACGGGCAATCCTTTGCTCTTGCGGGTCAGTTTTTTGGTCAATAATATACTCAATCGTCTTCAAATCGCCGTAGCCAAAAAAGACTGTACAACGCGCAGGTTCTCCATCTCTTCCTGCCCTTCCAGCTTCTTGATAGTAACTTTCTAAATTGCGCGGCAAGTCATAATGAATGACAAAGCGCACATCTGGCTTATTAATTCCCATGCCAAAGGCAATCGTTGCTACCATTATTCGCACGTCATCTCGAATAAAGCGAGTTTGATTGGAAGTCCGTTCTTCATCATCTAGCCCTGCATGATACGGTAGCGCTGAAATGCCATCTTTTTGTAATCGAAAAGCAATTTCATCTACACGGCGACGACTGAGGCAATAAATAATCCCGGAACCTTCAGTTGTGCGAATTTGCTTTAAGAGTTGGGAGTAAGCTTGTTTTTCTTTTGGCTGAACTTCGTAGTAAAGATTGGGGCGATTAAAACTGGCAATGTGAATACTGGGTTGCCTGAGCGCCAGCTGTTGGATAATATCTTGACGGACGCGATCGGTAGCGGTGGCGGTAAGGGCTAAAAAGGGCACATTCGGATAGCGTTGGCGTAATTGTCGCAATTGCCGATATTCCGGGCGAAAATCATGTCCCCACTCAGAAACGCAGTGCGCTTCATCAATGGCAATCGAGTGAATTCCAATTTGGTGTTGCACCAAATCTAAAAAGGGCAAAAATTTTTCTCCCAAAAGTCTTTCTGGGGCAACGTAGAGTAGTTTGATGCGACGATTGAGGATATCTTGTTCGCGCGATCGCACTTGTCCCCAACTGAGACTACTATTGAGAAACGTCGCGCCAATGCCGTTATCACGTAACGCTTCCACTTGATCTTGCATCAAGGCAATCAACGGCGACACTACCACGGTTAAGCCGGATTTCAGTAGTGCAGGTAGCTGAAAGCACAAAGATTTTCCTCCGCCTGTAGGCATCACAACCAGCAAATCCTGGTTTTGTAGCGCTTCTTCAATAATCTGACGTTGCCCTAGGCGAAAGCTGTCGTAACCAAAGAAATGTTTGAGTGCCTGTTCGAGAGAATGAAACTGGGGCATCTTCCGAAGGATGAAGGATGTTAGCAAAGCGGCGCATCCGCGCAGGATCAAAAGGATGAATGAAGAAATTCCGAATTCTCCGCAAGGGAGTTTCAGAGTGCTGTGGGCATCCAAAACTGCTGCCCGAAATTGGTTGCGCTAACGAGAGCCTGCTTTACGAATCATAATGATACTTGGAAAGTCTATTAGTAAATTAACCCATGCCGAAAGCAATCTGGAATGGTACGGTTTTAGCCCAAAGCGATCGCACCGAAGTCGTGGAAGGCAACCACTACTTCCCCGCTGATGCTATCAACCAGCAATATTTCAAAGATAGCGACACTCACACCAGCTGTCCTTGGAAGGGCAAAGCCAGTTATTATTCCATCGAAGTCGATGGGCAAGTCAATAAAGATGCGGCTTGGTACTATCCCCAAGCCAAGGACGCCGCCAAAAACATTGAAGGATACATTGCCTTCTGGAAAGGCGTCAAAGTCGAAGCATAAGCCAGTGGAGGCACGGCATTGCCGTGCCCCCAAGCCTGGAAGGAATTACCTATCACCTTGCACGATTCCAAACTACGTCTTCCAGAAGACGGATGTAGTGTCCCTTCCTTTGTTCAACCATCAATAGGAAACAGGTCAAAGTAGAGGAGGGGCAATGCAACTTGGTGACAAAGTAGCACTGATTACAGGTGCGGGTTCGGGCATCGGCAAAGCAGCAGCAGTGTTATTGGCGAAAGAAGGTGCAAAAATCGCAGCCCTAGGAAGAACTGAAGACGAACTCAACGAAGTCGTTGCCCAAATCCAACAAGCCGGTGGAGAAGCCATCCCGGTGCTCGCTGACATCTCCGAAACAGAGGAGATGCAACAAGCGGTGCAACAAATAATAAATCAATGGGGACGCCTCGACATTGTATTTGCGAATGCTGGAATTAATGGCGTCTGGGCACCGATAGAAGAGCTAGAGCCAGAAGAATGGGACAAAACGATTAAAGTCAATCTGAGAGGCACGTTCCTCACTGTTAAATATGCCGTGCCTCATCTCAAGAAACAAGGCGGATCTGTCATTATCACCTCCTCCGTCAATGGCACGCGGATGTTCAGCAACAGCGGTGCGACAGCCTATTCCTGCACTAAAGCGGCTCAAGTCGCATTCACCAAAATGGTGGCGCTAGAACTAGCCAAACACCGCATCCGCGTCAATGTGATTTGTCCGGGTGCCATAGAAACCAATATTGACCAAAGCACCGAACGACGGAGCTTGGAACAAGCTCGTGAACCCGTGGAGTATCCGGCAGGAAAAATCCCGCTAACTGATGGTAAACCTGGCTCCTCTGAACAAGTTGCCAACCTAGTGCTATTTTTAGCCTCAGACGCCTCCAGCCTGATTAGCGGGACGGAAATGTGGATTGATGGTGCCGAATCCTTACTGGCTGGCTAAAACATCCCAGCCCCCCTTGATCGGGAGGGCAAGAACAAATCTCATAAAATGCTGGTATTGACGATAGTTTCTGCTATGATAGTAAACGCCATGAGCGGATGTGGCGGAATTGGCAGACGCGCTAGATTTAGGTTCTAGTTTCGCAAGAAGTGAAGGTTCAAGTCCTTTCATCCGCATGAGTGACGATCGATAACTCCGTAACTAACCGAGGCTTTTAGCCTCGGTTTTGTTTTGAGTGGGTTGGGTAGGACGGAGTCCGAGGCGAAGCCATCGCGATTTCCAGTTCAACGGCAAATAGCGATCGCGCCAGGAATAATATTATTGAGTCTTCAGCTTTAAATCTTGGCGCTGCTGCCAACGCTTCTTCAACTGAGATTTTTTCAACTCTCGCAGCCGCAGCCGCAACTGATTCACATTAGGATTCTGTTTACCATAGCGCCAACTGACATAAGCTTGGGTAATCTCGTCAATTGCCTTAGCAGATTCCGGTGGCTGGTGTTGATACGCCAGATAAGCGTACTCCAAGGGCGTCTGGGCTGGATGTTTGGCATATCCCTGAGTGCGTAGATTTGCCAACATTTCCTGATAAAGACTTTCCATTGGAGGCAGCTTCGCTAACCAGCGACGATACAGCCATACACGCACACCATTCCAAGCCAGCCAGCCCAAGAAACCTAGGCAAATGGCTAAGATGAGACCGGCGAATAAGCCCACCCAACCCCTGGATAACAGTGCCCACAGCCAGATGATTCCCCCAATCAGCCAGGTAGTAATTGCACCGAACACGTTATTCAGCCAACTGGTTACTGGCGAAGGCAACCAACCAGCAACCCACTTCCAGAATTGGCGCAGCACGCTAAAAGTTTGGTCTTCTTCAATCGACGGGGGAATGAGTGGATGCGTAGGAATCGGATCGAAAGCAAACCAACCGTTACTCGGAAAATACACCTCCGTCATCATATAGGCATCAGTGTTGCGGACGATGTATAAGCCAGTGAAGGGGTTGAACTCGCCAGGAGAAAAACCCCCCACCAGTCGCGCTGGGATACCAATCGAACGCAACATGATCGTGAGGACGCTGGAAAAGTGGTCTGGATAGCCGCCTTTGTATTTGAAAAGAAATGCTTCTACTAAGTCTTCATTTTCACCCAAAAATGGCAAGCTATTGGGATCGGATGGAATTGTGTAGTTTTGTTTGAGATATTGAGCCAAGTAGAGGGCTTTTTCGTAAGGCGAGGTGATGGGTTTTCTGGACTTCGCTAAGATTTCTTCCGTTAGCTGCCGCACTTTGTCCGCAATTTGGGGAGGAACTTGCAGATAGTAATTTCGGATAGGTTTGGAATAGTCCGTGGACGCCTGCCCCAAGCGAGTGCGATCGCGGTAAGGGACTTCTGAAACCACCGTGTAGGTGAGTCCCTCCTGCAACAGTCCAGGCGATCGCACGCTACCTTCTGTATCCAGTGCCACTCTTTGCGTGGGATAGTAAAGTTCCTTGGGAAAGGCCAGGGCTGGCAGCAGATTCGCCATATCAGACACCACCGTGTAGGTCTGAATTACTTCCCTGGTTTTCCCAGTAATGAACTGTCTGGGGATAAAGAATCGGTATGACCAAGGTGGACGTTCTACCGTCTGCGTTTGATTGTCGCGCGAAATCTCCCAACCTTGACCCGTGTAGCGGTCGAACCCCAGCACCCGCCAAAATCCCTCTGACTGGGAGCGTACCCGCATCAACACCTTGGGCTTCATCTCGCCCCGCAGGTTCTGGTTAATCTTGCTGTTAAAGCCGTAGTAAAAGGTATCATCTACATTGCCAGGGCCAGTGTCTTGGTTTGACCCGCCACCAGAACCTCCGTTACCCTGTTTGCCAGGGTTGACAATGCCACGGTTATTGCTGGGAAAATCCTTTTGTGCGAGATTACTAGGGGCACTGACAGGAAAGGTTTGTAGCTGATAGCTAGGAAACCGAGGCATCAGGGCAAAGATGGTCAGCCCCAGTCCCACAATCCCTAAAAAATTTATAGTGAAAAATTTCCAATTAAAAATGGGGGAATTCCCCTTTTTTAATTTTTCATTTTTCATTTTTAATTGTTCCAAACCGAGCCGCGAACGGTAATCTAGCACCAACACCGGCAGCCCGATGCCTAAGAACAACAGCAATATGGGTGCAAAAGCGAACGTCTGACTCACTGTCCCAGCAACACCCAACAAAATCAGCCCGATCACCATCGAATAGCCCAAGTCCTTGCGACGAGGTAGATCGAAGCTGTGCAGCACTTGCAGATGAATTAACAACTCTGCCAGCACCAGCCGGGTATCGTTCAATTGACCGAACAGATTTCTCAAGAAAACTGCCAGTGCCACCAACATTCCAATCGCCAGTAAGAACTTCACTGGCACATTGCGATCGCGTCGTCGATACCAACTCCACGTCGCACCGGCAATGCTGAGCGGCACAGCCCACAAGCTAATCTGCGTCTCGGCTGCCACATCCGTCGCAATGATTCCTACCACCACGAGCGCCTGCACCAGCACCCGCAACAGAATGGATTCTTCCGTTTCGGGCATCGGCATCGCCGCTAGCCGCTGCCTAAACTGATTAAAAACTGGTAGACGCCGCATACTGGTGATTGGTCAATCGCTAATTGCTCATTGCTAATTGTTCTATCACAGTTAGCCATTCGCCATTCGCCATTTAGTTACCGACCGCGATCGCAAAAATCAGCGGTTGCCGATCGAGTTCCTGAAACTGAATCTCCAGAGGATAAGTCTGGTTGGCTTCCAAATCAAAGGATTCTACACTCAAATAGCCCGGATAAGTGCGCTGTGCCGTTGCCGAGCCTTGCGGGGTTCGTAAGGTTAACCTACCGCCGCGAGGCAAGCGCGTCTCAATCCGGCATCTGGGAACCCGCCCCTCTAACTGATATTCCGCCCTGAGAGTCATCAGTCCAACTGTCGTCTGCCACTGCCGCTCTACCGGCTGCCGATCCGGCGATACAGGCAGCGTCAGCGCGTTGATGATTTCTCTAGCCGCCAATAAGGACAGCGCCATTTGTTGGCTGTCTGTTGCCTCTTCATAACGATTTGTAAACAGTTGCTGCTCTTGAGGAGAACGGGTCGGATAGAGCAGCACCAATCCTGCTAACTGGTTCAGTGCCTGGGGTTGCCCTGGAAATAAGGCACTGGCGGCACGCACCATTTTTGCGCCCTGTTGCAGCGGCGACTGCATCGCCTCCTGGCAAGAGTTTAGCAGTTGTGTTAAAACCGTTTCGGGTAGGGTGACTGGCAGACTGAAGTTAGAGAGCTGCGGTGCCCATAGGGGAACCCAGCTGTTTACTTCGCTGTCTGAATAGTCAGGTTCATAATTACGAATTTCCGTCTCCCAAGGAAACAGGGGCGGATTCCGTTCAATTTCTGTTTGTAGTTTGCGCTTCAAAAGCGCATGGAAACGATTTTGCACAGTCGGTATTTCTCCTCCCAAGTTGAGTGGTTGACAGCCTTGGGTCGCTTCACCGAAGTGGTCGGTCACTACGCTCAAGTCTTCTGAATCCAGTGGGTCTAACGCATCCAATTCCAGCTCTGCCGCCACCAAGTCGTCTGTAGGAGCAGGCGGCTCTTGGGGTGGTGGCGCTGCTAGAGGATCGCCATCCTCTAGCAGACTTGCCAGAAAGCGGTTTTCGATCGCTTCGGAATTGTTGTCTAGGTCACTATTCATCTTGAGATGCACTTGCTCCGGATACTGAACGATTGCGAATTTCCCAGGCAATCTCTAGCAGCTTGAACCACCGCTTCTCAACCTGGGAGACCGTACAACCCAAAGTTTGAGCGATCGCTGTGTTTGGGAATCCCTGTTGCTTTAATCGTAGTAATTCCGCCTGCTCTTGGCTCAGCATTCCTTGAAATGTTTGCCACTGTTGCGGCGTCAAACCCAAATTCCGTTCTAAATCCGCTTCCAACCACTGATGCACCAGTTCCCAGCGCTGGGAAAGAGCAAATCGAATCAAATGATATTTGAAGCGTTGCTGCAAATAATCCCTTTGGCGCGGCGTCAAACCTAAAATTGCTTCAATTTCCCCGGCGGATAAATCTTTCAGGCGCAAAGTAAAATAATCGGCGCATTCAGTTTGCTGGCGCTCTTTCAGATAAGCCAGCAACTCCTTAATCACCGTCTGGCGCAGGCTTTTTTCCAGGGGTTCGGATTCGTGAGCGACCATCGCCTCCCGCACCTGCTGCACCGTCGCTTCATTCCAAACCGAGTCGGAATCAGTGGCAGACCCCTCTGCCGCTTGCTCCATATCTACGGAAGTTTCCGGGGGTTGTTGTTGCGAAAAAGTTTGCGCCCGCAGGATGATTAATTGCTGAGTGCGATGACCGGGCAAAGGAATGCGCCGCTTGCCGTAGCGCTCAGCAAAAGCCATATACTCTGCCAGTTCTAACAAGGTATGAGGACGATACGCCGGACCCATTCCGCTTTCTCGTCGAAATGCATTTAAGGACTCAGCATAAAATCCCTGTAAGAAATCTTCTATCAGAGTCAGCCGCGCCTGGTAGCTCGTAGGCACCTGCGACGGTGTAATGTAGCGATAGATAATCGCACTGAGGGTGCTGTGTAATTCTACTCGTCCCCGGTGTGCCCCCATTTGGTAATAATGAAGACATTGTTTCAGGCGAAGACGAGCCAGTGTTGTTGCCCAGGTTTCGATGTCTCCTGAGTCCTGGATGCGCTTACTCTCAGTGCAAATCCGGGCGACTTCGCTAGAGATGCGCGCCGCAACCTCACGACAGTTCTGCTCCGACGCCTTGGATGACTCTCGGAGTTCGTTAAATAGTAGTTGAAAGATTGCATCCACCACTCTCTGGTAGATTTCCCCACAATGGCTGATTGTTGTCAAAACCCTAGCATACCCAACTACGACACGTTAACGGCAGAAGACCCCAAATAGTCCTTATGAACTTAGACCAACAAATTCAAGCTCTGATTGATAAAGCGCCCCTCTATCGCATCCCACCTAAGTGGATTACGGAAATTGCACCCGTTCTTGTAGACTATGCGACTGGCCTGCAACATTCCGAGTATTACATTCTCCAAAGTCAGGAAGATGGTTGGCTGTTGACGACCCTTAGCAATCGCGCCCAAGTTAATCTCGAAAAAAATGTGATACACGCCTTTTCAACTTTAGAAGACGCCAACCTTTTCTCTTCCGTGCCAGATCCGGAAATTATTGCCTTGCCAGAACCTGTAACTCACATTTTGTTTGAAATGGTTGGCAGAGATATTGTTGATAGCACGATTTTCTTTGAAACTCCCGGTAATCGTACCACCGGGGCTGAAATTTTTCGGGAAAATTTGCTGAACCGGATTAAAGAACACCGGCAACAACACTGGCCTTCCTTCAACTCTAATCCCAGAAATCTGCCCCCCGATATCGCTTGAGTCATGGGCTTTTTGTAGGGTGGTGTTGTCCGCCCTACGAATCATTATGATTCTTTGAGCGTGTAACGCCGAATAAACCCTGCTAATTTTTAGATTTTTTAATAAACCGGATTCAATCCGCTGCAACGTTCGTCAGATTAACTGACCCCCGTGGAAACGCCAACGCGGAAATAAAATTCGCATGATGGTATGCGACGCCAGATAGACGCTCAGCCACACGAGACTGTAGTGCAGCACAAACCATTGCAACGGCAGATCCCGTCCTACACCCGGTAAGCTAAATATTTTCACCAGCAACCCGATAAAAACTGCTTCCCAAATACCGGCAAGCAACTGTAAAGCTCCAGGCCAATCTCGATCCCAACGGAATTTCTGGATATAGTCATATAGGAGATCCCAGCCGAGTCCAAAGACCGCAACATACCCTAGTATCCAGAAAAAAAGCGAGTCGGCACCGGGACCAATGACGCCCAAAGCAAAGGGCAACGTTACCAACGTGCCCAGTGTTGCTAGTAGAAATAATCGGGTTTGCCAACGACCGAAGAGTGTCGGAGTCATGGTAAATTTTTAATCCACTTACCGCATCAGTTTTCAAGCTTCAGTTCGGGCAGTCCGGACGTTTCTTTCTTGCGTAAATGACCTTCATAGACTGTTCCGACTTCTAGCTTAGATGGGCATTTCACCCACACAGAATTTCCAACAATTGGCAACCCTGTCGTTTCAGACATGACATTTGCTTCTTCGGGGTCGGAAATACAGCCAAAACCCATGTAGTCAGCGATTTCCTTCATCGTTAAATCTTCTAGAAGGTAGCTGCTGCTCATCTCGGCTTCTTTACACTTGAACAGCCTGACTTCAGGTAAAACTTCGTTAAAAATTTTGAGTTTTCGCACTTTATGGCCTCCATTCCGATAAGTGCAATGGACTCGCATATTTTTGGCTCGCTCAGGGCTATGACGGCAGTTATTGATGGAGTCAACTTTCTTTCAGTATCTATCTATATTTTCTGCTTGCCCCCTTCTAGATGAATCAGCAATATTGCTGAAATCTACTCTGACAATCCGTTGAGTGCCCAGAGCAAATTTAGTAAATTTACGGTGCTTGGTTCGCGACCCATTTTATCCACTGCCCAAAAGAACTCAAAAAGTTCAATCGATGGATTCCGGGGGCACGAGCTGCCGACAGACTATCAACGGCACAAAGTGCTGCATATTGCAACCCTAAGAAGCTATCAACAGCGGCGTAAGGCCCACCGAGGGTCATGGCACCAGCAGCATACATCCGACCCTGCGGCGATCGCATTTCGACAAGTTCAAAATTGTTGGCAACAGCTATCCGCCCATTTTCATGGAGGGGGAGTTTGTAATGGGTGACAAGGTCGTTCAGGAGGGGATTCGCTTTGACTTTGGCATCGAGTCCGGTGGCGTCAATGATAAAGTCAGCTTCGAGGCGAATTTGTCCTTTTAATCCCTTTTCTTGAATATAGGTAACGGTGCGCTCAATTCCTGACGAGTGAGGGTTGCGTTCGACTCGTTCCACTTCCCCAAAGGTAATTTGATACCAGCCTTGACGGATGCCTTCTTCAACCATGCGTCGCCAATCCTGACGGTCAGCGGTGGTGGTGCCGCCCCAATCTGCGAGTAGGCGCTTTCGCTGTTCGGGTGCTGCTTTTTCAAGCATGATTCGCAATTCACCGCCCCAAGTGGCTTTAGGCCAGTTAAAGGGTTGAAATTCGTAATGATTTTCGACAGCCCGTTGCGATCGCCCAAACTTGTTGCCTTGGGGTTTCGGCGATCGCATTAAATGTAGCAGCGAGATATTTGGGTTTTTTGCCCTCGCTTCATAAATTCGCTGTACGATCCGCGAAGCGACAATCCCCCGCCCCCGAATCATCACGGTACCGCCAAATTTCTCTAAATGCTCGTAGACGTGGTTATGTTCTTCGTAGGCATTGACGACGGACTTAAAATCATTGGTTTTTTCCCGGTAAGCTTGCAAATCCGGGAGAAACTGAATCGCCGGGTAGCCGGTGGCGAGTTGTACGTTGCGGGCGATTAAGAAGGCATGGTCGCGCTGGTTGGCACTGGTACGAGAATAAGCGATCGCATATCGTCCATCCTCAGTTTTCCGAATCGAACGGACGCTGGCGTAACGAAACATCTGTTCCCAACCAATCCGTTTTGCTTCCCGATCAATGGCGTCAAAGACATTACCCGCACGAGGGGTATAAGTTTGGGCAAAAGCCGGTTCGGCAAATACCTGCCACAAATACCCGAATGCTGTTCCTATGCTTCCCTTGAGCAAATCGTGCCCAGCTTCCCGCAAGGCATAACTAGGCCAACCCCAAATATTATCGGGGCAAGAATCTGAATTTGACCGCAGGCGTTCGTACAGAGGAATTTGCGAATTCATGCACAGCCGCTTGTAACGAGCATACGGTTGGGGTTCCATTCCCAAAGCCACAATCTGACTGCTTTTCACCCCGTAAATTCTTAATAAATCTACCCAGACAAAGCTGCCCAAACCGCCCCCAACGGCGGCATAGTCCACTTCATCGACTCGCAACCCGGTGGCATGGAGGTCTTGTACGACGACTTGCTGCGCCTGAAAAGCCGGTGGAGGAAACGCTGCCGTTCCCCCTGGTTGCACGGGGGAAGCAAGCGGAGGCAGGGGTGCCGGATGACTAATCCTGGGGTCAGGGAGATCCGTGTCTGGGTGAAAGAAAATCTGAGAATTGCCAGAGGGGGGCGACGCAGGTGGATTGGCAGCGAAGGTAACGCTGATGTAATAAGGGCCAATTTGCAGCGAGTCGCCATTCCCCAGAACACTGCGCGTCTGACGTTGTCCATTAATCAAGGTGCCGTTGCTGCTGTTTTGGTCAATAACCACCAACCCGCCAGCGTCCATATCAATCAGGGCGTGGAAGCGGGAAACCTCAAGACTATTGAGGGTTAATCGGGAGACGCGATGCCCATTCATTTCCCCTGGCATCTGATTAAATTCCCGTCCCAGTGCGATTGGAACTGCCAGCGTCGGTTCTTTCCGTTCTCCCGTTCCTGGATCGTCCCAGCTGAGGCGAAGGCGCATGGGTGCTGGATTCATGGTTGATTAGTTGCTGCTAGGAGTGACTAAAACGCTCAATGCTGCTGCTAGGGATGTGCCACACCACGGACACCCCAAATTCATTAAGTTATACGGTGAAACGCGATGGCAACTGGAACATTCCAAACCATAGGTTACAGCCGCTGGGTTAGGGGCGGTGGGGGCTGGTTTGCCTGCTGCGGGTGACAGCGGTGACAACAAAACCGTCGGAGGAACGCCCACCACTGCCAAGGAAACCTTTGTCACCTGGATTTCTATCTGTCCTAAACAGATGGTGCTACCCTGACTCAGAGGCACTTCGCCTTGGATGAGGGTGTGACCATCCACTAGCGGCGGATTACTTTCTCGCAGGTTCCGCAAGTAAAAGCTTTGCTGCTGTGGGTTAAAAAATATTTCGACGTGCAGCCCAGATACCGTGGGATCTGTCAAAACGATATCGCATCGAGCTGGGTCACGACCGATCCGGATAGTACCGGGATGTTTAGCGATTTGTCGATCGTGAATTGTTTGGGTTTGTCCCCGACCGGCTTCTTGCCACTCTAAAGTTAATTCATTCATATTGCTTAGCCTTTATATATTGTTTCTTTCTATAAACTGCTTCAAGTCTTAATGTCCTGATTTCTAACATGACCTGGAAGAAAAATCTGAAATTGTGTAGGAAGTTTAAAAAAACGAAAATCTACGGGAAATGACGATGAGCCGCTATCTTTGCTCAACTTTACTTCAGGAGAAGGCGTTACTTATGGGCAAACTTTGTCTATGTTCCCGATGTCGTTCTCGTATAATTCGTTTAACTTTAGGCATTCATGGTGGCACCAACCACCTTGCTTGCACAGTTTAATAATTTTGTCAACGGAAGCAAAATATAAAATTATAGCTGGCGTTGATACCAATTAGCGATCGCTTGCTCTTTTAGTTGCAAGGTTGGGAAACTGAAAACGTCAACTCCTGCCCTGTTGATGATTTCTGACTCCTCACCGCCTAGATTGAACCTAAAAAAAGTAGTTGCATTGTTGATAATATGACTGCAATCTAGTTGGGGTCATATTATCCCCGGATTGGAAACACCTCTTAATAAACTATGGTATGTCGTAAAAACCTTTGCTATGATTTACGCTAACTAAGATTTCCTCTCTAACACCCATGAAAGATTTTTTTAGAAAAACTTTATATAACCTAGGAATAATTTTTGTTTCTCCTTTGTTAATTCCTTTCTTTTTAACCAGCGAAAAAGAAATTATTGATGCAGATGTAAAGCGTTGGGTAAACGTATTTGGCTGGAAAGGCGAATCAAATTTAGGAAATTTACTTTCTTTGCTGGATCGTCAAAAAGAATTTAGGAACTTGTATTATCATCGATTATTTAAAGGAAACTTATCCGCCAGGATATTTATGTATTTATTCAGTTATTTTTATAAATCTTGTCCTTACCTTTTTATCGATACATCTTCTACTTTTGGTCCTGGACTGTTTATCCAGCATGGCTTCAGCACAATCATTATGGCAGACATGGGCGAAAATTGCTGGATTAATCAACAAGTGACAATTGGTTATAGAGATAAAACCAGTCGTCCGAAAATCGGGGATAATGTCCGCATTACTGCCGGTGCTAAAGTAATTGGCGGAGTAACGATAGGGAACAATGTTACGGTTGGAGCTAACGCAGTTGTCGTTAAAAATGTTCCTGATAATTGTGTAGTTGTCGGCGTTCCCGCTTATATTGTGAAAAAGAATGGCATCAAAGTAAAAGAAGAATTGGTTTAAGTTAGGAATTGAATTTAAGGCTTATATTGAGGCGCTCTATGAAGCGATCGCCCTAGGCAACCAATCTGTACGGCGATCGCATCCCCCTCAAGCTTGCATTATCGATTTGACGCCAATTTATCAGCAATGCGAGTTGTCTCTGGTAAGCGATATTTCGTAGTGCAACGCATCACATAATCAATCGCCGTTTCTAGACTCACCCGATGTCCGCTAGAAACATAAACGGGTTTTACACCCGTGCGCGTCCGCAATACTGCACCAATGATTTCGCGGCGATACCGCAACGGTTGCCATGCGCCTTTTTCAACTGGCAACTCATCATGCTTACCAACGAGCAAAGATTTGGCAACGCCAATCGTGGGAAGGTCGATTAGAACTCCGAGATGGGAGGCGATGCCAAATCGGCGGGGATGGGCAATCCCCTGACCATCACAGAGGATTAAGTCAGGCGTGATGCTGACTTTTTCTAAGGCGTCTAGCACGGCTGGAATTTCTCGGAAGGAGAGAAATCCGGGAATGTAGGGAAACGTAGTGGGACGGAAGGCGATCGCTTGCTCTTGTAACTGTAAATCTGGAAAACTCAGAACAGCAACGGCTGCTCTGCTAATGGTACCTGACTCCTCAAAACCCATATCGACCCCGGCGACATACTGCACCGATTCCAACTGGTCTGAAGTAATCACTTCTTTGCTCAGTTGTTGCTGAATAGCGATCGCTTCCTCAGCTGTATCAGGCCATGCGTGGCGTTGGTGGATTTTCATGGATTTACTTCCACATCCTGGGGTTTTTCCAGCCACTCAATTACTTTGGCTGCTTCTGGAAGCCTAGCTTCATTTTGCCCTGCGGCTCTCGCGCGGACATTGATCAAATTAATCGGAGTCCTTAACAAGTCTACAAGCGCGGCTTTCCCCGCGATCGCTTTCACACCTGTCACCGGCACTTCCTTGACCAACCACCGGCTGAATCGATATAGATATTCCTTTGGACTCAGGTTTGCTGTCAGCTTGACACCATGCAGTTCGTGCAAGTATCGATTTGAGCGACCATACCGACGCAATTGACTTTGAAGTTCCTGGAACGTGGAGCGGTGACGGTGGCGGACAATAGCAGTTGGCGCAAAATGCAATTGCCAGTCACTTTCGCGTTGGATACGCCAACAGATGTCAGCATCGCCGCCAGTGGTTAGATAAGGGCGAAACAAACCTACCTGTTCCAAAGCTTTCCGCCGAATTGCCAAGTTAGCCGTTTGACCATAAGGACAGAACGGATTTGCTAAAGAATGTTTTTGAGACAAAACATTTTCTCGGTCAGCGTACTGTTCTAACAGGGTGTTCCCTGGCAAAGCCATAATTTCACCGACGACGATGCCAATCGTTGGATTGGCAAACGGCTCAATCAGGTCTGCCAACCACTGCGGTTGAGGACGACAATCGGCGTCGGTAAAAGCAAAAATTTCAGCCGTTGATGCCCGAATTCCGGCGTTTCGAGCCGCGTAAGAGCTTTGGATTTGGTTTTCCGCAATCGGGCGAATGGTTAAGCCGTCAGCGGCGGCTGAGGCGGCGGCTGACTGGAGAAGGGTGGCAGTGCGATCGCTACTATTATTATCGACCAGCAAATATTCGACAGACTCAGCAGAGTAAGTTTGCGATCGCAAGCAGTCGATTAAGTCTGGCAAGTCCGCCTCACCATTGTAGATAGGGACAATTACGGAAACCCTGGGCAGAAAGGGCTGTGTCATAGGGTGGGAATTCATATTTACCTGAAATCACCATAGCAAGCCTGCGAATGCCAAAGCAGGGTGCTGTATAACCGCTTCTGAGTCGTGTTTAGTTATCAACATGGCTTTGTTGCCATTAAAAAGAACGTCATTTCAACTGAAATTTAGCAGCTATGAAATTTAATTTGGGTCTTTATCTTGCTGATTTTCTTAGCTAGATACTCTAGCTGCTCTCTGGGGCTGCTTCAACCAACAAATTATTGAGCGATTAATCGAAGTATTTCTACTTAATTTGTTTAAATATTACTACATTTCTATCAAGTATTTACGGAAGCTTCCTGAGAGTGAAATCTAGTTACTACTCGTAAACAACAATATATTCCTTGACAGTTAGCATTACCCAGACAAGCAGGCGGTTCCTGATAGTGTCCGGTGCGATCGCAACAAGTCAGAAGAGTAAATAGGCTGATCCCCTGCAAGGAACAGCCATGAACAATTCGTTACGATCGAAATGAAAAGAATTCTTGTGTTTTTGTTCCTGTTTGTGCTACCGCTCGTGCCAATATTGAGCCTGAGCCAAACAGGTTCTGCAATCACTGCCACGACCGGAAGCGCTCCGAATATTCCGGGTTGGACTCTTACCTTCGCAGATGAGTTCAACTCAACTTCTCTCGATAAAGCGAATTACGTTCGATACTGGGGTAAACCGAGTACAGCAGGAGCAGTTTCCTGGTGGAATGGAAACTCAGCACTGATTGTACAAAACGGACTCTTGCGCCTCAAAATTGCCAAGGAAACCATAACTAAGGATGGAGTCACGTTTCCTTATACCGCAGGCGGGTTTACCCAACTTACGGCTCAAACTTACGGGCGTTGGGTAGTTCGGGCGCGTTTTCAAAAGGGAGAAGGTACCCAAGGTTACATTTCGCTGTGGCGACAGGACTTTAAATGGCCTCCGGAAATCGACTTTGCTGAACTTAGGGGAAACATCCCTAACGAAAATATTTTTACCCAGCACTATTTGCTGGATGGTAAAAAGAAGTCAGAAGTTTCCAAGCTGTACGAAACTAACTACACCGACGACTTTCACGAATACACTGTAATTTGGGAACCCGGACGCTTGACATGGCTCGTCGATGGCGTGCAAAAGTTTACCACCACGCAAAAGTTTGATGCTTTTCCAATGGTTCTGGCGGTGGGCAATCTCGTGGGTAGCTGCAACAGCTTTGCGGGATGTCCTCTCACCACCACCCTATTTCCGACTTACTTGGATGTTGACTATATCCGCATCTATAAAAAGGCTTAATAGATGTTTTCTCGTCAATCCAATTCACTTTTTGGGTTCAATAAAAACGCCTGACAACTAAAGTCGCGACTACACAAACGAATACCATTTGGGTTGTGAGGCGCTACATTATTGATTCCCCCAACCCCCCAATTTATTGGGGGGTTAAGAAGTCCATCGGTTGCAAACAAGAAACAACAACGATCTTAAGCTCTCGTGAAAAACTAATCCAAATCGCGGATGTGTAGGCTGGGGAGCCACCTCTGGGCGCGGGGTGCATGGCGATTGAGTTGCGCGTTACCCAGCACTAGGGCAGTTTACCCTGCTACTCTCCCTTGAAAGCTCAAGCCTTACGGCACGAACACACCTACGTTTACGCTCTACCCGACCTCCGATTGTGCAAGGGTTTCAGCGTTTTAGACGTGGTTGAAACCGCCGACTTAAAAATGGTACAAGATACGGAGATATTTACTTTGGCTTCCTCCGCAAGACGGAGTGGACTGTTCAATATCACAAGTTACATTAATTTACAAGACAGGTTAAAAAAAATTTGTGAGGGGGGGCGAATGCAAGCTGTGGCTGACAGAGAACAGAAAAAAGTAAAAAATACGATTATTCATTGGCGCAATATTGACTTTCAGACGGTTAAGCAAAGAATTAATCAAATTACTAAGCAGCTGGAAGAGGTTCAAAAGAAATATGAACCCAGCAGCCAATTGAACTCCGATCCGCAAGAGAGCGCTCACAGAGATCGCGCACCAGAGTCACGCCGTTATTAATATCATCCTGTTGGTAAGCGATCGCGCAGGATAAACTCTGCTACGCTCAAATCCACCGGCGTAGTCACCTTCAGATTCGTCTCTTCTCCCTGGACAATCCGGACTTTCAAATTGCACTTTTCAAATAAAGCCGCATCGTCGGTAACTTCCCAATTTTGGCGTCGGGCTTCCGTATGACACTGTTGCAACAAATCAACTTTAAAACCTTGGGGCGTTTGAGCCGCCCATAGATGCTGTCGATCGGGTGTACTTTCAATGAACCCAGCCGCATCCACGACTTTAATCGTATCTTTCACCGGCACCGCTGCAATTAAGCCAGGACAATTCATCAGTTCCTCAGCACACCGATCCAGTAATTGGGGCGTCGCCAGACACCGAGCGCCATCATGAATTAAGACGTGGTGGGCGGATGGGAGCGCCTGCAAGCCGTTGTAGACCGACTCTTGACGGGTTGACCCACCAACGATCAATTGCACGGGCTTAGTGAGGGAGAGGTCAGCGAGAATCTCCTTGAAGTCAGAAAAGTCATCTGGATGAGCAATTAAACCGATCCAACTGATGTGACGGGAAGCTTCAACCGCCTGGAGAGTCCAGTGAATCAAGGGTTTACCGAGCAACGTCAAAAGGAGTTTATTTCGCTCGCTCCCCATCCGACGCCCCATCCCTGCTGCTGGAATCAATAAATGCACACGCTTCCTCTTTTGCTGACCGCTTTGTTAATCCTTGTTGCGCTAAGTATATCTTCCCCTAAAATGAAGCTGATAAGTAACCTCAATCAACAGTAATGCGAATACTTGCCCTTGTCCCCGGCGGGATTGGCGACCAAATTCTGTTCTTCCCTACCCTGGATGACCTGAAGCGGTATTACCCGGAAGCTCAGATTGATGTCATTGTAGAACCCAGGGCAAAGGGTGCCTACCGGGTTTGCAAGTCGGTTAATGAAATCCTCACCTATGACTTCAAAGACCGTACCGGACCAGCAGACTGGGGAAATTTACTGGGTATAATCCGCGATCGCGAGTATGATATCGCCCTATCTCTGGGGCGCAGGTGGAGTGTAGGGCTGCTGCTGTGGCTGACCGGCATTCCCACTCGAATTAGCTATAACGGGCCAGGAAACTGGTTTCTCACCAACCCAGTTCCGCTAAAAACCGAGCAGTATGCCGCTGATATGTATCACGATTTGCTGCAAGGTTTAGGAATAAATTCTCCTTGTCCACCGCTGGCGGTCAATGTACCTAAACCAGATATTGAGTGGGCAGAAAAAGAACAAAAACAACTGGGTGTTCAGGAAACTGGCTACATTCTGATTCATGGCGGTTCTAGCGCCTTGGCTCAGGCGAAAGGGATTGATAAAATCTATCCGGTCAAGAAATGGCAGCAGATTATTCAAGAAACTCAACAGCGACAGCCTGATTTACCGATTGTCCTCCTCAAAGGGCCTGAGGATAAGGCGTTTGTTAGCGAATTGATGCAGTCCTCGCCTAACTTAAAGGTGACTTCGCCTGGAGATATCGGGAAGTTGGCGGCAATGATTGCTGGTGCCAACTTGATGCTGTGTACGGATAGTGCGCCCATGCACTTAGCCGTCGCCGTTGGGACTTACACGATTGCACTGTTTGGCCCGACAGAAGCGAAAAAATTGCTACCGAGTAGCGATCGCGTTCGCGGTTTGCAATCCCCTAGTCGCTCGATAGCCGACATTCCCCCAGCAGACGTTCTCCAGCAAATCTGGGGCGGTTAAATCCTGAAAAATTAAAAATTAAAAATGCAAAACAAAATTTTTAATTTTTAATTTTCCCGCCCCTCCAAACTATTCTCTGTTGATTCAATTCATGTCTAAAACTGCCAAACCAGCAGTATTTCTTGACCGGGATGGCGTCCTCAATGTCGAAGCCGGTTATATCCATCAAGTTGAGGATTTACACCTGATACCGGGGGTGGCTCAGGCGGTACGGCTGCTCAACGACCGGCAGATGTTTTGCTGTCTCGTCTCCAATCAATCAGGCCCCGCCCGAGACTACTATCCGGCTAGTCATGTGGATGCTCTGCATCTGCGCCTCTGCCACCTCTTGCAAGCTGAAGCAGGGGCGCGTTTAGATGCTTTGTATTACTGCCCTTATCTCAGTCCCCCGGAAGGAGGGACAAATCCAGAATTCAGCCGCTGGAGTACCTGGCGCAAGCCGAATACGGGAATGCTGGTGGCGGCTGCTTGGGAACACGATCTGGATCTGTCGCGCAGTTTTATGGTGGGGGACAAAGCCACCGATATCGACATGGCACACAATGCCGGTTGTACCGGGATTTTAGTGCAGACTGGATTTGGCGATCGCGTCTTGGGTGGCGAGTATCAACACCACACTCGCCCGGATTTCATCGCAGCGGATTTAGTCGCGGCGGTTGAGTGGATTTGCCAGCAGAATAATTAAAAATTATTTTTAATTTTATTTCTAATTTTTAATTGAGTTTGATAGCTTTAAATTCAAGATTGATAGCCCTAGGATTGCCAAAAACAACACCAATCCAATTGTGCAAGCATAACTCATCTCTAAATTTTGGAAAGCTTGCTCATAGAGATAATAAACAATCGTTTTAGAACTGTTTCGCGGCCCTCCTTGGGTCATAATATAAACCTCTTCAAATACTTTCGTGGCAGAAATCGCAGAAATCACCGCCACTAGCACTAAATACGGTTTCATCAATGGGATCGTAATGTCCCAATGCTTAGCAATCCCGTCTGAGCCATCAATCGCCGCCGCTTCATAGACATCTGCTGGGATTGATTGCAAGCCAGCTAAATAAATCACCATGTAGTAGCCTAATCCCTTCCAAACCGTCACCACCATCACGCTAAAAAGTGCAAAGCGCGGGCTAGTCAGCCAAGGAATACCATTTTGGAGAAACGGGATAATTTTAGTGTTGACTAATACCTGATTCACCAGACCGTTTTCTGCATAAAGCCAGTTCCAAGCAATCCCCGCCACCACCATTGAAATGACTACAGGTGTGTAATAAGCTGCCCGAAGCCAGCTAATTCCACGTAGTTTTTGGTTAACCAGAATCGCTAGTCCTAGCGATGCCACAACTAAAATCGGCACTACAAAAATCAGGTAAAGCAGAGTATTCCACAGCGTCTGCCAAAACACTGTATCGGTCCACAGACGCCGAAAATTCTTAAAACCCACCCATTCTGGCGCTTGACCAATCAGAGTATATTCCGTAAAAGAAAGGTAAAACGCTTGTAAGGCAGGCCAGAAAACGGTTAGTCCCAAAAACAACAAAGCAGGCAGCAAAAACAGATAAGGCGTTAATCTTTGTTTAGCGAAAATCCCATCTTTTGGCATCCAATGCTGCATATTAAAAAACTATTAGCAATTAGTAATTAGAAATCCTTCAATTAGCGATTCGAGTGTAGTCTATTTTACTGTTGTTGGAAACTTCAGGGTAGTTTAATATACACTAACCATCCTGAAAGGAGCAGCAATTCGCTGCCTCGCCGCAGCTGACGAGCTTTCTCCCAGCTTTACATTATTTCTGTAGGAGACGCCGAGAGTGGAGCGGTTAGAACCAGTTGATCTCGTTGATCTCAAGGAAAACATCAGGGGACTGGGAACACCGTTTGAAATGACTTATACGTTGCAGACAGAAGATGCATTACAAGAGTGCCCTGTTTCAACGGGACAATCCCTATCCGGAGTTCGTCCCCTTTCAACCCTGATGAGTAACTTACCTGGCATGGCCTACCGTTGCCGCAACGACCAGAGCTGGACAATGGAAGCGGTCAGCGAGGACTGCTATCAGCTCACTGGTTACTCTCCGTTTGAACTCATTGGCAACCGAGAAATCTGCTATGCCCAACTGATTCATCCCGACGACCGAGAGCAGGTGTGGAACGCCATACAAGCCGCCGTGCAAGAATATAGACCCTTCCAGCTTGTCTACCGCATCATCACAGCGGCGGGAGAAGAGAAATTTGTCTGGGAACAGGGTTGTGGAGTTTTCTCCCAATCGGGAGAACTGCTGGCGCTGGAGGGCTTGATCATGATTTCAATCCCTAATCGGGATTTAGACCCCCGCCCCGCTAACACTCTACACCCCTTTGCGAATACGTCAATAGACGTATCCGAGCGCCAGCGGGCTGAAGAAGAAATTAAACTGTTGCAAATCCTAACCCAGGCAATTAGTGCTGCGCCTGATTTTCATACGGCACTTTCAGTCGCGCTACGTCAAGTGTGTGAAACAACCGGCTGGAATTTTGGTGAAGCTTGGATACCCACCTCAGACGGTACTGTTTTAGAATGCACTCCCGCATGGTACAGCAGCACTTTAGAGCTACAGGTTGAAAGTTTACAAGCGTTAGAGGTTGAAAGGTTGATGAAAGGTTTAAATCAACTTCAACCGACTAACCTGCCATCAGAACTGCCCCTAACCCTGAGCGAGTTCCGGCGGCAGAGCGAAATGTTGAAGTTTTCACCGGGAATTGGGCTACCGGGACGAGTTTGGTTATCCAAGCAGCCAGAGTGGATTCCCGATGCTTCGATTGAGCCGCCCCCATTTTTTATCCGGACTCAGTTCGCCAGAAATTGCGGACTCAAAGCTGGATTTGCCGTGCCGATTCTCTCTAAAGATCGGGTAGTGGCAGTTCTCACTTTCTTCCTGTTTGAATCTCGCCCTAAGGACAAGCGACTGGTTGAGCTGGTGTCAGCAGTAGCAGCGCATCTGGGAACCGTGATGCAGCAAAAACAAGCGGAAGCTGCCCTGAGGGAAAGCCAGCGCCGTCTTGCAAGTTTGATTGACTCGTTGCCAGGGATTGTGTTTTCTTGTGGAAATGACCCAGCGTGGTCGATGACTTACATTAGTGAAGGTTGCTTTAAGCTGACTGGGTATCACAGTGAAGAATTGATTGGCGATCGCGCGGTGTCTTATGATTCCATTACTCATCCTGAGGATTTACCCAAGGTTTTAGAGGCGATCGCTACGGGCATCACGCTTCTAAAACCCTATGTTGTGGAATATCGCATTCTTACCAAATCAGGTGTAGAAAAATGGGTTTGGGAAAAAGGAGCGGCAGTTTGTGACAGCGCCGGTAAAGTCCTCGGACTGGAAGGCTTCATCACCGATATCACCGAGCGCAAGCGGACAGAAGAGGCTCTACAGCAGGCAGAAGCCAAATATCGCAGTATCTTTGAGAATGCAATTGAGGGGATTTTCCAGACGACGCCCGATGGACAGTATATTAGTGCCAATCCCGCTCTGGCACGCATTTATGGATATGAGTCTCCGACAGAACTGATGGCGCGTCTGACGGATATTAAGCAGCAACTATACGTTGACCCAAACCGGCGTGCTGAGTTTACGCGCCTGTTGCAAGAACACGATGCCGTTTCAGAGTTTGAATCCGCAGTCTCCCGTCAAGATGGCAGCATTATCTGGATTGCAGAAAATGCCCGTGCGGTGCGCGATTGTGAAGGTACGCTGCTTTACTACGAAGGCACGGTGGAAGATATTACCGAGCGCAAACGGGCAAAGGAGCATCTGCGGGAGCGGGCGTTTTATGATATCTTAACCGGCTTGCCCAACCGAGCTTTGTTCATGGAGCGCCTCAGTCAAGCGGTGGAGCGAGCCAAACAGTGTCAAGATTTTCAGTTTGCGCTGCTGTTTGTAGATTTGGATGGCTTCAAAAAAGTGAACGACAGTTTGGGGCATCTGGTTGGGGATAAATTATTGGTGGCGTTAGCGGAGCGGCTGCTTCGCTGCGTCGCTCGCCGTCTCGAAACCTGCGTGCGTGCTGAAGACATCGTCGCTCGTTTGGGGGGAGATGAATTTACCCTGCTTTTGGAAGCTATTGACGACCTGAGTCACGCCACCAGCATCGCCGAACGAATCAACCGAGAACTGATACCGCCTTTCTATCTCGACGGACACGAAGTTTTTACTGCCGCAAGTATTGGCATTGTTCTCAGCAGCGGCTACGATCGACCTGAAGACCTCCTGCGCGATGCCGATACAGCCTTGTATCGTGCCAAAGCGCTAGGAAAGGGACGGTATGAGGTGTTTGACCAAACGATGCACTCAAGTGCCCGGTGAAAGGAAATGATTCCCGGTCTTCCTTTCTCCAGCGGAGGGGGGTGGGGGATAGAGATGGTTCCCAATCAATTTTTATAATTGAGATGCTGCTGTTGCAGTTGAGCGCAATTACAAATTTGGGTATCCATTTAACAAAACCTTTTAGAAAATTTTGGATGGTAGATTTCGGATTGAGGTTAAATTCGCAAGGGAACTAAAGGCGATCGCGTATAGCCCTTTGGGCATGAAAACAGCGAGGCGTTAGCCTAGCGCTGAAAGAGTCAGTTCGCGTCTCTACCAAATTGAGAGTTGGAAAAAATTAAACCTAGCAGCATTAAGCAAAATTGTTATAAACGGTCGCATCAACGCTGTTGCGACTCCTTTGGGAAAACAGCAGATGTATGAACTGGCAATTCCCTGAAAAGTCCAAAATTCAAAGTTTAAAAGTAGAAGAAAAAGAAAAAAAATCCTTTATTGCTAATTTTGCTTTTTTCTTTTTTCCTTCTTTAATCGTTGCAAGTGGTTTGGTGCTAGGGATTTGGCAACCACTGGAACAGCTTGCTTATCGGGGTTTATTCCGCCTCCGGGGAACGATGCCTTGGGATGAACGGGTGGTGTTGATTGACATTGATGATGCCAGTTTAACGGAACTGGGTCGCTTTCCTTGGCCTCGCAAGCAATACACCCAGTTGCTGAATCAACTGTCCGCAGCAGAGCCTAGTGTGGTGGTATTGGACGTGCTGATGCCCGAAAGTAGTCCGGAAGATGCACAGATGGCGGTGGCGATGGAAAAAGTGGGTCAGGTAGTGTTGGCGCAGGGGTGGGATCGGACAACTACCCCTTTGCGTCCGACTCCAGAATTGAGTAAAAGCGCGATCGCAATCGGACATATTGCCAACCACAAGGATAGCGATGGTTTAACTCGCCAAGTTGTACCGCAACTTGAAGGCGTGCCTCTTTTAAGCATCGCGGCTTCCCAGGTTTATTCACTGGTGAAAGAGCCGGTAAAACTCCCACCGATGAATCAACCGCTGCTCGTGAACTGGCCCGGTGAGGTGCTTCAGGCACCGCACTATTCCTTTGTTTCAGTCCTTCAGGGGAAAGTGCCTGCCTCGGCATTCAAGGGAAAGATTGTGATGGTGGGCGTCACAGCAGCCGCTCTCGATCCTCTAAACACTCCGTTTGACAATCATCCACCCGCGAGTGGAATTCACCTGCACGCTACCGTTCTGAATAATCTCTTGCAAGAAAACTTTCTGAAAACCCCAGACCCCAAGTGGCTGCTGGGTTTCCTGTTGCTGGGCGGGCCAATGCTTGGCTTCACGCTCAACCGCTATCGGACGAGACACCAGCTGATTGCAGTCGTTAGTCTTTGTAGCGGCTGGGTCATTGTCAGTGTAGTGCTTTTGCGGGTGAGTTACTTGATGCCGGTAGTGTCACCCGTGGGATTATTTTGTTTAACGGCAGCGAGCTTGAGCATCCAAGAGCGTCTGCGAATGAAAGCGCAGCTTCAACACATTGAGCAGCAGCAGCAGCAACGGCAACTTTATGACTCGCTGACGGGTTTGCCTAATCGAACCTTATTTATGGAGCGGTTGGAGGTTGCCCTAGAACGTACCTATCAGTTTGAAAATTATCTATTTGCGGTACTGTTTGTGGATCTCGACCGATTTAAGGTGATTAACGACAGCTTGGGGCATACGGTCGGAGATAAACTACTTGTCGCGATCGCGCATCGGCTCTGTACTCTGATGCGCCCCAGAGATACGGTGGCACGTCTTGGCGGAGACGAGTTCACGATCCTGCTGGAGGAGATTCAGCAACTGGGTGACGCGACCCGCGTTGCCGAGTCAATCCACGAAGCCCTCGCATCACCCTTTTACCTCGATGGACATGAAGTATTCGCCGCCGCCAGTATTGGCATTGCCCTGAGCCGGAGAGCCGGAGAGCCGGAGAATCGGAGAGTGGGACAGGACGGTAAGACAATTCCCTTCCTCACGCCTTCTACCCTTCCTTCACCCAACACTCAAAAGAGGCAAGAACCCGTACTTAACCCGGAGTGGGACTTGCTGCGCGATGCCGACATTGCCCTATCTCAGGCAAAAATAATGGGAAAAGGGCGTTATGCCGTGTTCCACACGACTTTACATGCACGCGCGATCGCACTTTTACAATTAGAAACCGACCTGCGTCTGGCAATTGGGGCTTTATCTAAGGAAGGTTTTGAGTTCTCCGTTTTGAGTTCTCCTTTACAAGATGAAAATTCAAAACTCCAAACTCCAAACTTAAAACTTTTACCTAACTCTGAGTTTCGGGTTTACTACCAGCCTATCGTCTCCCTCTCAACCGGCAAAATTACTGCCTTTGAGGCACTCGTGCGCTGGCAGCACCCTAAGAGAGGGTTAGTTTCTCCGCTTGAGTTTATTCCCGTTGCAGAAGAAACCGGACTGATGGCGCAACTGGATTGGTGGGTATTGCGCGAAGCCTGCTGCCAGATGCGTGCTTGGCAAGAAAGATTCGTTCAGAATAGTGAACCCTCAACATCCAACTATGAACAATTAACAATTGGCGTAAATCTTTCTGCGATGCAGTTTGCCCAATCTGACATGGTTCAGCAGATCGATCGAATTGTTCGGGAGACTGGTTTGGAAACTCGCAGTTTAAAGCTAGAGATTACTGAAACTTGCTTGCTAGAAGATGCCGATGCCGTAACCGCTATGCTTGAGCAGCTCAGAGCCTTAGGAGTGAAAGTGGGAATTGACGACTTTGGCACTGGCTATTCTTCCTTGGGGCGTCTGCATTGCTTACCAATTGATACTTTGAAAATTGACCGCTCCTTTATTAGCGGCATGGGGGATGAGGAAAATCGCTGGGAAATTGTCCAGACAATTATGACGCTGGCTCACAATTTGGGGATGGATGTGGTTGCCGAAGGTATCGAAACCGCAGAGCAGATGCTTCAGCTCAAGCGGCTGCAATGTGAATACGGACAGGGATACTTTTTTTCTAAGCCGGTAGATGCACCGGCAGCTGAGGCGTTATTGGCAGCACAGCCCCAGTGGTGATAAAAATCAAAAATTGCCTCAAATCGGCAAGGCAATATCAGCCGTTGAAACTGGGAAAAATTTGAGAGTTGAAATAGAATTCCAACATCTCAAATCTCAAATTTAGGGAGAGTCGCTGGGGTGGTTGTAGCTGGAAACAGCTGCTCTGAGATTACCTTTGTGTTCTGCAAGGAGGCGATCGCCTTCTTGCTTCTCCAAACCCGTCCAATGCATCAACAACGCTAACTTGACAGAACGCCCACTTTGCTCCAGCAAATATCCAGCGTCTTCTCGATTTAAATCCGTGAGGTCTTGCAGCATTCGCAGGGCGCGATCGTGCAATTTTTTATTAGTAACGGCGACATCTACCATGCGATTGCCGTAGACTTTGCCCAGCTTCACCATCACGCCGGTGGAGAGGATATTTAAAGCCATTTTAGTGACGGTTCCGGATTTCAGTCGCGTCGAGCCTGCCACTACTTCTGGCCCTACAATTAGGCGAATATCTAAATCTGCATCGATGGTAACTTGTTCGGCTGGGACACAGGCAATCAAAATCGTGGTTGCACCTCGCTGACGTGCCGCTTGGATTGCACCGTGGACAAACGGTGTTGTTCCCCCGGCGGTGATGCCGACAACGACATCGAGATGGGTAATCTGCCGAGTTGCGATCGCAGATGCCCCGTCTTCATCTTTGTCTTCTAAATCTTCTGAGCTGCGGATTAACGCCCCCGCACCCCCGGCGATAATCCCTTGTACCAGTTCTGGCGGCGTACAAAAGGTGGGCGGACACTCGGCTGCATCCAAGACGCCCAGACGCCCGCTCGTCCCAGCTCCCACATAAAACAGGCGTCCACCGTGACGTAACGCCTCAGCCGTCTTATCGATTGCTTCAGCGAGCTGAGTTCTGGCGATTGCGATCGCTGCTAGCGTCTGAGCATCTTCCTGATTGAACAAATCTACCAATTCCAGAGAACTCATCTGGTCGAGATTCTGGCTATTGGGATTAACCTGTTCTGTTAAAAGATGTCCCCGCTCCTCCAGATTCTTCATCCTCGATCCTTCATTTTTTTTATCGTTCATCCTGCCAAGAAAGCGCCGCTATGGGTTACGCGATCGCTAACATCCTCGATCCTTTCATAACAGTCCTTCTAATTGACGGCGAATTCTGTCTAGATCGGAAACTTCCGCTTGCGGAGCATCTGGTTTCCAGTCTGTTTCCTCCAGATTCGTTTCTGGCGGAACCAGAAAAAGACGTTCCGCATCTCCTTCGGGAACAAATCCCTCCGGAATTAGCTTGCACTCGTAACCTGCACCCTCACAAAATGCCTCGACTTCCTCTGCATCGATGGCTTCAACACTGGGACTGAGAAAATCTTGTGCTTCTAGCAGCATCGCATAGCGAGTCGCATCGTCTTCTGATTCAAACATGAGTATCCAGTTGCGATCGCCAATCTGAATCGAGTGAATCCCCTCGTTGTCAGTCCGAGGATTAAATATTAAAACGAATACGCGCCTAGATGTAGTCATCGTTTTTTATCCATTCTTAACTTAGGATATCTAACTGGCTTCCCTGATATCACGTCTAGTTGCTCTTCCTTTGCTAGCTAGCGATGCGGAGCAATAAAGACAGAGGGAAAGAGAAATTCAAGAGAGAAGATTCAAATGAAATTGCGAGGAAATCAGCAAAAAAGCTAAATTACCCCCAACCAATAGATGTTAAGACATTTCAGATCGCCATAGATATCCTTTCCTAGCTCAAGCAACTCTACCGTAACGGGCAGTCACAGGATGATGGGGATTTTCTTGATTGCATAACCACGCCCACATCTGATCGCCCAAGCAGAAATGCCACCACTCGTTGGGATGACGGCGAAACCCAGCTTGGAGCATGACATCATTTAATAGCTGCCGATGAGAATGATACTGCTGTTCTACTGGCTGGATGCTATTGGCATAATAATCAGGATGCGATCGCGCTGATATTTCATCAATTTCTCCCCCCATATCTATCGTCTTGCCAGTATTGTCTACTAAGGTGATATCCACCGCAGCCCCCGTACTGTGAGGCGGTGGCATTGCTGGATCGAGGTTGGGGGGTGCCCAAAATTGATAAACTATCTCCCAAATTGCTTGACGCTGAGCTTCTGTTAACTCAATCAAGTTTAAACCTTGAGCCTGAACCACTTCAGCAAAGGTGTAATCTACCATGAATTGCTGGACTTCCACGGGTCGAAAGGCATCAAAGAGATCGATCCGCCAATCTGGATTCGTGACAGCTAACTGGTGTTGGGCGGCAATTAGGGATTCGAGGACACCCTGACGGAGATAATAAGGTGAGCGATCGCCATAAGTCGCACCCAATTTTTCATAAGGATGGGGAGAGACAACCGCAAATTGTTCCAAAGGAATGGCAGTGAGCGGCTCACCACACTCTACAATTACAATCTGCTGATAAGGTTTCATATTCCGCTCTTTCAGACTGACCTTATTTTGCCGTCTGGCGTGAAATATTCAAAATATGCAGTATTTTTATCAGTAGTTTTAGACAAGTTTAATCGACGCTTCAAAATAACGAGATAAAAAGATTTAAAAGCTAACGTTTCTCTATATCAAACTTAGAAAATAACTATTAATAAAAAATTAACAGTGCTAGAATCCACAATAACAATCTTAATTTATCCCTTAAAATCTTCTTTCTTTTCTTTCTTCGCGTCCTAAGCGCTAACGCGCAGGCTACGCCAACGCGACTTCGCGGTTCATCAAAAAATTGCTGTATCCAGCGTAATCTTGATAGTTGATTTCCGCAATACCTAAACTTCTGTCATCCCCTCTAAGTCGATGACCAATTCTAGGGGCTGGATGTCTCCCCAAGTTTCGCTGATGAATTTCTGAGTAGCCAAGGCGAGTGGAGAGCTTGACTGATGGAATGTTTCGCTAGCTTTGCTTAAATCTTTTGCCTTTTGATACAAAATTAAATAGTCCCCATCTTGGCTGCGTTCGAGAAAGATGGATTCTATAATGACTCCTTCGTTCCTGAGCAATTCCCGCACTTCATCCAATTGATTGTTCAAGTTCTTGAGCCAACCAATTACAGGGAGGGTCAATCCTGGCTTAATCCGAATTTTTAAGCATTGGGTGTCCGCCATTAACTTGCCCTTTATGGATGGATAAAATTGAAAAATTACCGAATTGCGTATTGCGTGTTAGGTTGCTTATTCGTTTTACAGAAAGTTTGCTGTAACCCTCTTAATTCCCGCGATTCTTGCTTCACCTGACCAGACATTGCAGCTGTCTGTAAAGCCATGAAAGCGTTGAAGTCTTCCAGACCATACTTAGTTCTTAAAAGCTGTCGCAGTTGATTTTCTGCTGCAATGGTTAAATAACCTGTTGCCAGAGCCTGTTGTACAAGGTCGCGGATCAGAGACATATTCACCCCTCAAAAATTTTTATATTAACAATATGACCCGGAAAACTAAGTAGCTATCAGTTCGCGCCAGCCAGAAAAATTCAGTGTTTTCAACCGTTCTTTTAATAAACTTGGGCGATCGCAGCTTTATGTATTTCTGGTTTTGCGAATGCTAATAGCAACGAATTATTAGCCGTTAGCGATTCAGAAATGGCTGGCTGTTCAACCGGCTTTTAGATGGGTCATCCTGTTAATCTGCCACACTAGGTAGGAAACTTTTACTCCCCGAAGGGCTATAGAAGTTTCCTACCTAGTGTAAAAGAAGCGGTTCTAGTAAACCTCATCCTATGGACTCACCCGATCGGGTGATTTTCTGGATCGCTAGCATGGTTCGTGCGTTTTGGTCAGCGGTAGCACGTAACGCCAATACCGAAGACCAAACATAGATGGGAGTTCGATGTCCTGCTGAAATCCCATTCGCTCATACATTTTTCTGGCAACCGTCATCAACTCGCTCGTATGCACTCCAATTTCGCAGGCACCGTCTGCTTTTGCACGCTGAATACACTCCTGGGTGAGCAGTCGTCCGGCTCCCTTTCCGCGATGAGAAGGCGATACTGCCAGCAAGCGACTGGATGCCCACTGGGGCGGAAACAGCCTGCCGTCAGACTTACCAGGAGCAAAGTACGCCACTGTCCCGACGAGGTGACAATCCTCCTGTGCCACGATTAACTGAGCTACCTCGGCTCTCTTTGCGACTTGGGACAAATTCCCCTGCATCACCTCCCAGTCACCGGGCGCTAGGGCGCGTGCGTACTCCTGGTAAGCTGCAACTGAGATTTGCTCGATTTGGGTGAAATCCTGTGACAGGGCGTTACGAATCGCGATCGCCATATTTTATGTTTGCCTGTCTGATTTGAACTCTACGAAGTTTTCTTGGTTTCACTGATTCGGCGCTGGCGCGAAACCCATCTTTGTCAAGTTTGTTTTGGTTTGGGGAAAGTGATCGCTTCCCCAACCCCAATCGAGAAGCGATTCACGCTCACAAAAGGTTCGGGTTTGCTTGAACAAAGTCTGATGTATGATGCGGGAACTGCACTTCCTCCAGTTGACTCACCCGACTGGATGATTGTGGAAAAGCGACAAGGCGAGATCGCCATCAATCGAACTACAGCGCTAAATTTTGGCACAGACTTTGGATCGATCTATAGCCTCTAAAGCGTACTTGGAACAAGTGGGTTGAAACTGGCAAACTGGTGGAAACAACGGAGAAATCAGAACCTGGTAGCCCCGACCACCCAAATTAGGGAGCTGCTAATAAGGTTTCATTGCCTTCAACTCTCTCAAATGCAAGATATAGCAACCGCCAAGATGGTTAGGACGTAGAATGAAGGTGTAATTGTGACTTGTTACCGTTTGCTCTGCCGTGCCTAAACCTTACAGTTACGACTTTCGTCAGAAAGTGATC
>NZ_JAMPKG010000012.1:0-173314 GCF_039962015.1 Trichocoleus sp. AS-A1
ATGTCCGCCTCACCGGATCTTGAAGCAAGCATCCAACAGGCACGAGGAAGCGGACAGCCACTGGCGCAGAGTATTCGCGAACCGATGGAGCAGGCGTTTGGGGCTGACTTCAGCGGGGTGAAGATTCATACGGATGCTCAATCTAACCAGTTGAATCGCTCAATCCAGGCGAAGGCATTTACGACAGGGCAGGATATTTTCTTCCGGGAGGGAGCGTATGAGCCGGGAAGCCGGGGTGGGCAGGAGTTGATTGCCCATGAACTGACTCATGTTGTTCAGCAGAATGGCAGTGCAGTGCAGCGATCGCTGCAACCGCAGCAAAAGTCCGTTATTCAGCGCCAAGGCGATCAAAGTCCTGCACAGTCAACAGCAGGATTTAGTGGAGATGTGGCAGGAGATTTAGACAAACTCTACAAACAAGCAGAAGAAGCTCAACCGGAACTGTACGAAAAAGTCACTCAAATTGCCAGTGAGACCTCTGGGGTGGCAAAGCTACCTCAAGCCTTAAAAGGGCGAGAACGAGCAATGGAGAAAACAATGGCTGATTACAAGGGGGATGTTTCTAAATTAGTAGATATTGCACGCGGTTCTATAGTTTACAAGTCATTTCCTGACTTAATGGGTGGGCTAGATGTCTGCAATAGAAATTTAACGCTGGTGCGAGAAAAGAATCGCTTTGCACAACCTACCCCAGCTGGCTATCGCGATATTCTTCTAAACGTTCAGCTATCAAATGGTCATATTGCGGAATTGCAACTCCATCTAACCCAAATTCTAGAGGTTAAGTCAGGTGCAGGGCATAAAATATATGAAGAGGTTCGGAAAATAGAGGCAGCAGCTCAAACAGCCGATCGGGCTTTAAGCTCAGAAGAAAAAGCAAAAATTGATCAGCTTAATGCAGAAGCAAAAGCACTTTACGATCAGGCTTTAGCGAACGCGGGTGGATGATTGACATTGACTGAATAACTCAAAGTAATGTCGCTATGCACTCAATAGAATCGGTACAAGCAGCGAATCAAGTTAACTAGCGGATCATCATATTATGGACTTACCACTCTACTGCATTGTAGGAGATCGACCCGTTAAAGCAATCGAGACGGAAGACGGGGGCATGGATGTTCTTGCCTATGAGTGGGATACTGGCGAGTTTAAGCGTGCAATGCAGTATCTTTCAAAGATTACTTTGGGAGACGGGGAAATAGATTATGTTTCTGAGCAAGAGTTTGAGCAGTATGTCGAAAAACTGCGTCAACAAGCATCATAGGCAGTAAAACCCCTGCAATCATCGTGCAGGGGTAAGGTATCAGGTAGAAGATGACGATCGATCAAATGATTGTTATCGCAAGTTGCCACCGATCTGAATCAACCGCCTAATAAAGCCCTTGCCTTCGCTTCAGCAGGGACAATGACTTTGTTCTTGAAAGAGGCGATCGCTTCCTCAAAAGCGTTATACCAATATGTTTCCAACACCCAAGGATAGCGTTGGAAATCTTCAAACATCGCGTATTCTTTCTGGGCTGAAGTATGTAGCAATGGCTGCACCGGCACCGATTGCAGATTTGGAATAATGGCGTGCAATTCTTGAGGAATACTTCTAGGATCGGTGAGATCGGCAATGATGAACCGCGAAATTTGAGCCAGCGTCGAGATGGTTTCCGTCAGGTCTTTACTTGTCGATGTCTCGCAGTCTATAACCACCGGCAAATAGTTATATTTGCGAAGTGCATCCAAGATTGGCTTGCGCTCCTGCGTGCAGCGACCCAGAACCAGTATGACTTTAGAAGAGATAGTGTTATTGAAATCGGGGATTTTTTGAGTGTTGAGCAGCCGACTGATAAACTCGGCAACTTCCAGATTGTCCACTGCGATCGCGGGTTCGCCAAAAGTAGTGATGACTAGGCTCAACTGCTTGGCTCCCTTCAGTTTTAATCCCAAAGTGGAAATCCCATAAATTGAACACTCTTCAAGGTTGGCTCCCTCTAGATTTGTCCGCACCACCTGAGCCTCACTCAAGTTTGCCCATCTCAGGTCTGTCTTGCGGAAGTCTGCCACGCTGACAACTGCTCGTCTCAGGTTTGCCCATCTCAGGTCTGCCCCACTGAAGTTGGCTTCACTGATTTCTGAATTGCTCAAGTTGCTTCCGCTGAGGACTGCCCCTTTTAAGTTGGTTTTGTTGAATTTTGCCTTGCTGAGATTGGCAGCACTTAAGAGTGCGCCATTGAGGTCTGTCCCATCTAGGAGTGCGCCGCTGAGGTCTGCCCATCTCAAGTCTGCCCCGCTGAGGTTGGCTCTGCTAAGGTTGGCTCCGCTCAGGTTAGCCGAGGTCAGATTAGCCCCGCTGAAGTTGACTAAGGAGAGGTCTGCCCCGCTGAGATTGGCTGTGCTGAGGTTGACTCGTTTAAGGTTAGCCATCTTTAGGTCTGGTCGGATTTGAGGATTCTGTTGTCTTTCCTCATTCCAGGCTTTCACTCCTTGTCTGAGCAGATCCAATTGTTGCTTATTTGTCCGATTTTTCAACCGGGTTTCAATTTCAATTCCTGTCGGGTTTGTTTTAAAATCTATGTTGTTTTTTACCATATAGCTTTCCATAAATCCTCTCTAAATTCAGAAACATTCAGGACTTGAACTCAGATATCCAAACATACTTCAAGTGATTGCGACCAGCGACTTTACGCTTTTGCAGGCAGCTAATTTTGTAATTTTGGATTTAACAAATTAAGTAACTACGTAATTACACGTAAATGGTTTAATTTGATGATCTATATCTTAAGGAATACGCCTTGAGTCTGACTACCATTAAGAGTACATATTTACACAATCTTTAAACAAGTAGTATATTTACTGAGTTTAAAGATAAAACTTGCCATAAATGTTACTAAGAATACAGACAGAAATAACATAATATGCATAACAACAAAAAAGGCTTTTGTTTTGAACTACGTGAGATTACGGGGGCACAGCAGAAGAAGAGGGGAAAAGCGATCGCATTTAGCGATACTGCCAAGGGTTTTATTTAGACTAAAAAGCATACTGTGATTGCTTTATAGCCGTTCTTGGATAAGGTGAAAAACATTTGTCAGTTTAATCGCTTTGTTATCGGCTTCGCGATCGCTCATCCGCTCGGTACGCAATTCTAGAAAAACTACTCGGTAAAATTAAAACTCAGTTTCCACCGAAGTAAGCAGAGCTTTGTCAAGAGCCTTGCCAGTTTTTTTCGACACGCGCCCGCAAATTCCGGAAAAACTTACCAGGTGTGCCATGCCAATAGAGACGGTAGTTTGTAGTTTTAGCTACGAACCCCGTTTCCGTAGTTACGGAAGACATTCTAAGCAAGATGGCGATTTCAGCAAACAATCAAATCAGCGTCAGCCATCGTAGAGGTAAGGGATTGGCATCCCTAACGTCCGCTCAGTAAATCATTCGCCTTTGCCTCAGCAGGGGCAATAATTTTTTCTTCTACAGAAGCGATCGCATCTTCAAGATTCTGATACTGGTAAATGGGTTGAGCGTAAGGATATTCCTGAAACTCCTTCAACACAGCTACCTCTTTGCTATCCACGCTATCCACTTGCACTAACGGTTGCACCGGCACCAAAGGGATACCCTGGAGAATTTTCAGTAATTCTGGGGGGATGCTGCTAGCGTCCGTGAAATCCACAATCATAAACTTCGCCATCCCAACTACGGTGGAGATTGCTTCTGCAAGTTCCGGCGTCGCTGCTTTTTCCAACTCCACCGACAAAGGCAAATAGTCATGTTGGCGAAGGGCATTGCGAAGCCCCTCCAGAAAATCTTTCCGCCCATCTGCTTTGAAACTGCCCAAGATCGGCACGATATTGGAGGCTATTGAGGGAAAAACCTCGCGGATTTTCTGGTGATTCAGCAACAAGTACATAAATGTCGCCACTTCCAGATTATCCAGTGCGATCGCTGGATAACCTGGCGGAGTAATCACCAAATTTGACTGGTTGGCTCCTTCCAACTTTAACCCCCAGGACGAAATCCCATAAACTAAACAACCCTCTAGGTTTGCATTCTCAAAGTTAGTCTTGAGCAACCTTGCCCCCATTAAGTTAGCCTCACCCAAATTCGTCCCGCGCAGATCGGCTCCTTGTAAATCCGCTCCAATTAGATTCGCTTTAAACAAATCCGCCTCGCGAAGGTTCGCCCCGATTAGATTGGCTCCCCGCATATCTACCTCTCTAAGGTTCGCCCCAACCAAATTCGCCCCAGACAAATCAGCTTTACCCAGGTAGACCCAGTGCATATCTGCACCTTCAAGGTTTACTCGGCTCAGGTTCGCCTCAAAGAGGTAGGCTTCGCTGAGATTAGCTTCAGTGATATCTGCCTCTGACAAGTCCGCTTTACTCAGGGATGCTCCCCTCAAATCCGCACCCCGAAGGTCTGTTCGATGCAGAGATGCCTGCATCAGATTGGCTCCACTCAGGTCAGCACTGCACAGAGACGCCCCCGCCAGGTTAACTCCACCCAAATCTTCCTGGCGTAAATCGGCTCCAATTAAATTTGGCGGGATTCCCGGACTCAATTTACGCCACTTATTCCAAGCTTCTACTCCTTGCTTGAGTAAAGCTCGCTGTTGCTTGTTTGCCATGCACTTCAGCTCCCCTCTCTTTTGGCAGATGCGATGATTTTTGGTTAGGCACCCCTAAAGGGTACCAACGATGTCTTGGCGGTTTAAATCGGTTCTCCTGCGCCCTGATATAGAGATGATACTGGTTACAAATTCTCAAAAGACTACTGAAATCGCCGTTTTCTGAAAGAAACGGCTTTGAACAATGGCAGTTCGAGCAATTCATTAGCCGGCTTGTAGATATTCACTGAGGTTTCTTGGGAACCCTAGAAGAGACAGCGACTCTACTCTGACGAAGAGAACCGAGATTTCAAGTGCTGTTACTCGCCAGTCCGTCTTTGGGTAGAAAAAGTGGGAAAGGGATGTTTAAGGGAGAAAAGTTTGGCGCTCAATTTTCCTCCACTCAGACAAATCTAACCCCTGAATCCTTCCTTACAAGGCCAGGGGAAACCACGAAATCAGCCTTTTCTAGGGGAAAGGTTAAGTGAAGATGTATTGGTTTTACGTCCACTGGTCTGATACACAATTGCTAACATTTATTAACTAGCGGCAGAGAGATTTAATTATTTTGAATGTTTGTTTCAAAGGATTGAGAAAGTTATCTGACTGCGGGAAGCTGCCCAACCTAGAATTCTCAGTCTATCCTTCTAAAACGTCCATCTTCGAGCCAAGACAGACAAGGCTGTCGTCCGTGCTGTCGGCAAGAGGGTTCTTTAATAGAGACAAAGTCAGTGGTTCCCTATTCCAGCCTATCTAAACCAGTCGAGGAGTTTACCGTTGCAAGTCCCAGCTGAAACCGTATCTCTTCCAGCTTTGGAGGTTTTAGAAACTCCCGCCGCTTCCCCGCTGGTAGTTTCTTCCAATTCACCTTCCAAACTTTCCAAACAGGTAATTCGGTCTAGCCTAAAAGCGTCTACTTGGGATGCTGTCTTTGCTGTCGTGTTTGGCGGCATTACCGGCGGCGTCCTGCTCAGTAATTTCTTACTCCAATTAGGTGCAAGCCCAATGGAGATTGGGATGTTGTCGTCCGTCCCCATGCTGGTGAATTTGCTGCAACCACTAGGAGCGTATCTGTCAGAACGAACCATCAGTCGCCACTGGTTTAATGTCTGGATCTACGGCCCGTCGCGGCTGCTGTGGCTAATTTTAGTGGCAGGAATTGGTTGGAGTTGCTGGCACCCAACGGATTCGCCCAACCTGGTCAGCTGGACATTAGCAATCGTCTTGGCAACCAATATCATTGGCAGCTTGGGCAGTGCTAACTGGCTCAGCTGGATGGCGGCGTTGGTTCCGGAACAGTTGCGGGGGCGATATTTTGGCTTTCGCAACAGTGCTATCAGCTTGACCACTCTGCTCTCCGTACCGCTGCTCGGTCTAGCCGTGTCGGTTTGGCCTGGCGGGCCGCTTCAGGGATACGGTGTGGTCTTGTTCTTGGGAGTCATCATTGGGTTAATTAGTTTGGGCTGTCAGTTTTTCATGGTGGATGTGAATCCCCAGACGCAGCACGGCACTGCTGATGAGGCAGGGGAAACTGAGCGTTGGGGAACTGCGATCGCTCTGCTCAAAAATGGCAATTTTGTCAGGTTTCTGCTTTACTTTAGCTTTTGGGCATTTGCGGTTAATATCTGCACTCCTTTCTTCGGTCTCTATCTGCTGGACAACCTGAATATCGATGTCAGCTGGGTAACGCTCTATAGCAGCTTAACGGCGGCGGCTACCTTGGTAATGATGGTGGTATGGGGGAAGCTGGCAGACCGAATTGGGAATCGTCCGCTTCTGGTATTTGTGGGGGTGTTGGCAGCACTGACACCTTTACTCTGGCTGGGGCTGGGGGCTGACCCAGTTTCGGTTTGGGTTTGGTTCCCGCTTTTACACCTATTCATGGGTGGCACCTGGGCAGCGATTGACTTGTGTACGAACAATTTGCAAATGGCTGTGGCAGCAGGACGCCATCAATCTGCTTACTTTGCGATCGCTGCGGCGGTTGCGGGTGTCAGTGGCGCACTGGGAACGACTGTCGGGGGATTTCTGGCTGAGTTGGACAATTTCGGTGGCTTGCCAACCGTGTTTGCTCTGTCTGCTGTTTTACGACTTGTGGCTATCCTGCCTTTAGTCTTTGTCAAGGAGCATCGCAGTCATCCGATTCGGAAGGTTTGGCGATCGCTCATTTCGCCGAAACTGCAACTTGTGCCGCTTCGGGCCCCAATTACTGTAGATCCACTGACAAATGGATCAGAATAAAGGTAGGGGTTAGGGGTTGGTGTTCTCATCAACCCCAAAAAAACATGAATCAGGTAGACTACCTTCGGATTAGCTTAATTGACCGCTGCAATTTCCGGTGTCAGTACTGTATGCCGGAGGGTGCTGAGCTTGACTACATTTTGCAGCAACAGCTGTTAACTGATGAAGAATTGCTCACCCTGATCGAAGAGGTATTTATCCCGGTAGGATTTACTCGATTTCGTCTAACTGGGGGCGAACCGCTACTGCGTCCGCGGGTGGTGGAGTTGGTGGAGGCGATCGCGTCCCTGCCGGACACGCAAGACCTCTCAATGACCACCAACGGGTTTTTACTCGCCCCAATCGCCCAACAACTCTACGACGCCGGGTTGCGACGCCTGAATATCAGTCTGGATTCGCTCAATCCCGAAACCTTTGACAAAATTATCGGCAATCGCGGTCGTTCTCAGTGGCAGAAAGTTTGGGACGGAATTCAAGCCGCCCATCGCGTCGGGTTCGATCCTCTGAAGCTGAATGTGGTGGTCATTCCCGGTGTGAACGACCAAGAAGTGCTGGATCTCGCTGCGTTAACAATTGACCGGCATTGGCACGTCCGGTTTATTGAGTTTATGCCAATTGGCAACGATCGGTTATTTGTCGGAAATGGTTGGGTGGCATCCGCCGATTTGCGCCAACGCATCCGCGACATCTTTGGATTGACAGAATCTTTTGTTCGGGGTAACGGTCCCGCCGATGTCTTCCAGATTCCCGGAGCTAAAGGGACGCTAGGATTTATTAGTCAGATGTCCGAGTGTTTTTGCGATCGCTGTAACCGGATGCGTCTATCTGCGGATGGCTGGTTGCGTCCCTGTCTGCTGAATGAGACGGGTCAAATTGACCTAAAAACCGCCCTCCGCGCCGGTGTTAATACAGCCGAACTCCGCAATCAAGTGCAGCAATTGCTGTTAATGAAACCAGAGATTAACTATAAGCAGAGAGATGCTGGCACGACTGGTGCGTATAGCCGCACCATGTCGCAAATTGGGGGCTAAAAAATAATTTTGAGTTTTGAATGAGTCCTGAATTATTCAAAACTCAAAACTCAAAACTATCTTAAGCTTGGCGTGAGTAGTACTCAACCACCAGCAGTTCGTTGATTTGCAGCGCGATCCATTCGCGCTCAATCACGCCGTTGACTCTGCCAGTCATCTTGGTTTTGTCAAACTCTAGATGGCTGGGCATATTTGCCAAACCTGGATATTCCAGGTTCTGTTGCACTAACCGGCGAGATCCTTCCTTATCTCGGACACTGATGACCTCTCCCGGACGGCACTGATAGCTGGGAATATTCACCGCACGACCATTCACCAACACATGACCGTGATTGACTAGCTGACGCGCCCCAGGAATCGTGGGAGCCATCCCCATCCGGAAAACGGTGTTATCCAGACGCATTTCTAACAGTTGCAGCAATGCTTGACCCGTGGAACCCGTGGCGCGACGTGCTTTCCGCACGTAACGCAGCAGCTGCTTTTCACTTAAGCCATAATTGAAGCGGAGTTTCTGCTTTTCCTCTAGTCGGACAGCATACTCTGAGCGCTTCTTCCGGGCTTGACCATGCTGTCCTGGTGGATATGCACGGCGGGCTGATTTGCGAGTTAAACCGGGCAGATCGCCCAGACGACGCACAATTCTGAGGCGTGGGCCTCGATATCGGGACATATAGCTTCCTCTTGTGTACCCTTCAGACTTTAACCAAAACTATCATTGTAAGCCCAATTTAGGAGAAATTTAAAGTGATCCGAAAAATATTTTTTGGTTCGCTTTTTCTATTCTGGGGGGAGTTTGACGATAGTGAGCCAGAAGTCCTCGATTGACTGCACCACCCGCAGGAACCGATCTAGGTCAATCGGCTTACTGATGAAACAGTTGGCATGTAAATCGTAGCTGCTGAGAATATCTGGTTCGGCTTGGGAGGAGGTCAGAACGATGACGGGAATCCTTTTAAGCTGGTCATCCTGCTTAATTTCTGCCAACACTTCAATACCGTTGCGCTTCGGTAAATTGAGGTCAAGGAGGATAATGTCAGGACGAACGGCATTGGCATACTTTTCTTCTCTTTTGAGGAAGGCGATCGCTTCAACACCATCCCGGACAACATTCAGGTGATTCCCAACCTGACTGTCTCTAAATGCTTCTTGGGTGAGCCGAATATCACCCTCATTGTCTTCAACTAGCAGGATTTCTACGGGTCTATTACCCAGATTCACTTTGGGTTCTCTCCTGTTCTGGGAATTGTAAAGTAGAATACACTTCCCTGTCCCCATTCAGAATCCACCCAGATCCGCCCACCGTGTCGATCGACGATTTTTTTGCAGATAGCTAAACCAATTCCGTTACCAGGATAGGTTTCGCGTGCGTGCAAACGTTGAAAAATGACAAAAATTCGTGCTTGATGAGCTGGGGCAATCCCAATACCGTTATCGCGGACTGAGAAGACCCATTCATTTTCGCTTGTTTGAGCGGAAACGTGAACCTGGGGGGGGGCATCTTTACGAAACTTGATTCCATTCCCAATTAAGTTCTGTAACAGCTGCCCGATTTGAGTCGCATCCCCCCTCACCGAGGGTAGGGGATCGCGGGTAATGGTGGCATTATTTTCGGCGATCGAAATTTGCAGATTCGCGATCGCTTCCTCAAAAGAGCGATCGCAATCCACCATCTCAAATTCCCGACTTCGCGTTCCCAGGCGCGAATACTCCAACAAATCTTGAATCAGCCGTTGCATCCGGTTCGCACCATCGACGGCAAAATCAATAAAATCGTCGGCGTCCTCATCCAGTCTCCCTTTGTAGCGCCGAGACAGAAGCTGGGTGTAGCTGGCAACCATTCGCAGCGGTTCCTGCAAGTCATGGGAAGCTACATAAGCGAATTGTTCCAGTTCCGCATTAGAACGAGCGAGTTCCTGTGCTTGTTTGAAGAGAGCCTCCTCCATCCGCTTACGCTCAGTGATGTCAATGACAAAGCACACACCTTTATCTTGATGTCCTTCCAGGGTCGCACCGCCGATCAAAATAGGGATACGGCTGCCATCTTTACGAATATATTCCTTCTCAAAGGGGCTACAAATCCCAGTCACGGCTAGCTCCTGGATGCCCTTTTCATCGAGATAGTTATATTCCACAGGAGTCATCTTTTTCCAATCCACTTTCCCTAAAAGCAGATCCTCCCGCGTGTACCCGACCATCTCTAAGAAGGCGTTGTTGGCTTCTGTAACGTTACCTGACACATCCCAGAAGAGAATCCCAATCATGTTGGATTCAACGACGCGCCTAAACCGAGCTTCGCTTTCTTGTAATGCCTCCTCGGCTCGTTTGCGTTTGGTGATGTCGGTGGAGATGCCGCAAACTCCATAAGGAACTCCAGCCGCGTCGCACAGGGGAAACTTAGTCGAAATGTACGTGTGTAGTCCGTCATCTTGAGGCACAACTTCTTCCCACTCCACAGCAGTTCTGGCTTCGAGTACCTTTCGATCGTTCGCCCGAAATACATCCGCCATTTCTTTGGGGAAGAGATCGTAATCAGTCTTGCTTTTAACCTTTTCTCCATCAATATGAAAAAGAATTTCAAACTGGTGATTAATAAAAATAAACTTGCCCTCAGTGTCCTTGAGATAGATAACTGCCGGAATGTTATCTAGAATCGCCTGCAACCGCGCCTCGCTTTCTCGCAGCGCCTCCGCCGTATGTTTCTGGTCGTCGATGTCTGTGCAGGTGCCGAACCACTTAACGATTCGTCCGGTAGGATCTTTCATCGGCACTGCGCGAGTTAGGTGCCAGCGATATTGTCCGTCCGCAGCCCGTTTGAAGCGATTTTCGATTTCGTAACTCTCGCCCGCCTCCGCAGATTGATGGCACCGCTGTATCGACACCAGCCGATCGTCCGGATGTAGGACAGAGAACCATCCGTCACCCTGGCTTTGTGAGAGGGTTAATCCGCTGTAATCAACCCAGCGCTGATTGACGTAATCGAAATCACTATCTGAGTCTACAGTCCAGACTATCTGCGGGATGGATTCAGCGAGAAAGCGATAGCGCTGTTCGCTTGCTTCGGCTAATTCACGAGCTTCCTGTTCGCGGAGCAAGAGTTGGGCGCGTTCTTCTTCTGCCCGCTGACGCTCGCTGATTTCACTTTGCAATGCTTGGTTGATCAGCCTTAGCTCTGCTGTCCGCTCGTTCACTCGCTCCTCAAGATCGGCGTTCAGGGTGCGAATGTGTTCCTCTATCTGCTTGCGTTCGGTGATGTCGGTGGAAATTCCACAAACGGCATAAACAACGCCACTAGCGTCATAAAGGGGAAACTTAATCGAAATGTAGGTGTGTAACCCGTCGTCGTGAGGGGCAACTTCTTCAATTTCTATCGGAATTTTGGCAGTGAGTACCTTTTGGTTATTCTTGACAAAGGCATCAGCGATCGCAAACGGCCAGATATCGTACAGGCTTTTACCGAGGAGCTGCTCTCTATTGATGTGAAACAAATCTTCAAACCTGTTGTTGATCAGCAGGATTCTGTGCTGAATATCCGTTAGATAAATCAGCGCTGTGGAATTATCCACGATTGCCTGTAGCCGTTCCTCGCTTTCTCGCAGTGCCTCCTCGGCTCGTTTGCGCTCGGTGATATCGTGCATGGCAACAACAGCACCCAGCTTGGTTCCCTGCAAATCAAAAAATGCCTGCCCGCTAGCTAATAAGGTGCGAACTTTGCCTGAATTTGGGGCGATGACCATTTCTACATCGCGGATATGCTCCTCTTGTAACGCTCGAAACAGCGGGATATCTTCCCGCTTCATAGGCGTTTTGCCGTCGGACATATATAAATCGTAGTATTCTGCCCACTGCTCAGCCGGAAGCGGTTGTTCTGGCAAGCCATGAAAGGCTCGTGAAGCCTGATTAAACAGAGTCAGGACACCGTTGGCATCACAAGCAACGATTCCGGCTTCTACGTTATCTAGCAATACTTTTAAGAATTCTCGTTCTTTTTGGAGAGCTGCCTCGGCGCGTTTGAGATCGCTGATGTCGCGGCTCACAACCAAGGCAGTTTCGATTTCACCTTGCTGGTTAAACTCCGGAACCACACGCGATTGAAAGTTGCGGAATCCGTTTACCGTGACAGTCTGGAATTCAATCGCTTGTTCTTGACCTGTTTCAAAAACCATCCGCAGGGTATCTTCCCAAAGCTGGCACAACTCTTTGGGTGAGCCAGCTTCTTCAGGAGTCTTGCCGATGAATGCCTGCGCGGGCATTGCCGTGCTCCGCTCGACAAATGAATTGACATATACATAACGCATTTGTCTGTCAAGACGCATCATCGCATCGGGCGCATTTTCAAGCACGGCTTTGAATTCCTGCTGGCGGTGAGAGAGTGTCACCTCTGCTTGCTTGCGTTCGGCGATTTCGCTTGCCAATTGTTCGTTGGCTTGCCTCAATTGTGCCGTACTCTGCTCGACTCGCTCCTCTAGTTCTGCATTGAGTTGGCGCAGTTCTTCTTCTGCTTGTTGCCGTTGGGAGTCTATGGTTTTTAATGCTTTATCATTCCACCAAACCAGGATGCCAAAAACCACCGCGTTCATCACTCCAAGAATTGCCAGTCCGATGTCGCTGTGGCAGTGCTGTGGAAATACATTCTTGAGGAAAGGAAGCTCGAACAGCCAATCGAGCATCACCAAACAGCCAAGTGGAAACGCGATCGCGATCGCAGCTGGAGACGCGATTTGCAGGAAAGAAAGTAGACGAGAATGAGATTGAGGCATATTCGTGGTTTAGCCCTAACCAAAGGAGCTGTTTTCTTTAACGGCGTCAGCGCCATCCTGGAACTGTTTGATAGCAAGAATTGATGATGAGTTCTCGATCGAGGCTGCTAAAGGAGTTGGAAAAGTGACTCATTCAAACCTAAAAATTGTCTCTCTGATTCCCAGCGCTACGGAAATTTTAGCGATCTTGGGGCTAACTCAGGCGATTGTCGGGCGATCGCATGAATGCGACTATCCGCCAGAAATCCAAAATTTGCCCGTCTGCACCCAGCCCAAATTTAACCCCGAAGGCACCAGTCCGGAAATTCACGATCGCGTTACAGATTTGTTGCAATCTGCTCTGAGTGTTTACCAAGTCAAAACCGACGTTCTGGAACAGTTGCAACCCACCCACATTTTGACTCAAGCTCAGTGTGAAGTCTGTGCTGTCAGCCTCTCAGAAGTCGAGCAAGCGGTTGCTACGCTCACGCACTCTCAGCCGCAGATTATTTCCTTACAGCCTAATTTTTTAAGCGATGTCTGGGCAGATATTCAACGAGTCGCTGATGCCTTGGGTATCGCTGCGCCACCCGTGCTAGCTGGGTTACAGTCTCGCATCGACGCTTGCGTGCAAAAGACGCAAGCACTTCCTGACAGCGCCCGTCCTACAGTTGCCTGTATCGAGTGGATCGATCCCCTGATGGCAGCGGGAAATTGGATTCCTGAATTAGTCAAAATGGCTGGAGGTCAATCTCTGTTCGGTGTTGAGGGTGAACATTCGCCGTGGTTGAAGTGGGAAGCGATCGCAACCTCTAACCCGGCTGCCATTATCTTCATGCCCTGTGGCTTCGATTTAAACCGCACTCGTGCTGAGGCAATGCCGCTACTCCAACATCCCGAATGGCAAAGCTTACAAGCGGTACAAACCGGCAGGGTTTACATCACCGATGGTAACGCCTACTTCAACCGTCCCGGTCCCCGTTTGGTAGATTCTCTGGAAATCTTAGCCGAAATTCTGCATCCCGAAAGCTTCCATTTTGGATACGAGGGTACTGGCTGGGAGTGCTTATTAAATCATTCTCCGGTATAGACTCCATACTTTCTTCACAAAAAAATCTATCTTAGGGCTGACCTCTCTCTACTATCCTGATGAAGATAGTAGTTTAGAAGTGCTGTTACCTGAAGGTGTGTCTGCCCGAATCTAGCTGAGGGTTGATTTTTTCGTCTGACTCGCTGCGGAACTTGCAAAGAAGTTGCACGTAGCATGACAACGGAAATATCGGATTTCTGTAGTCTTTACGGAAGCTATATCCTTGACTTTATAAAACAGGCATTGCTGGTTCCATGAATTATGCAGCACTGCAATTAAGGGGAACTACCAAGATTATGAAGCCTGTCGAAGAATTACAAATTTTACCAAGCAAGCCGGAACCGTTATCATGCACTAGACTTGACTGGATTGATTATGCCAAAGGCATCGGCATCATTTTAGTTGTCTATGTCCATGTTTTGACCAATTTAAAAAATGCTGGAATGGGAATGCATGATTTATTTCATGATTACTCTTTTAATTTTATTTCTAGCTTTCATATGCCACTTTTCTTTTTTCTCTCCGGTTTATTTGTAGAAAAAAGCTTATTGAAGGGTAAGAAGAAATTCTGGGGGGATAAATTCAATACAATTGTGTATCCCTACTTACTTTGGTCTGTTATCCAAGGTAGTATTTTGGTTTTGATGTCAACCCATACGAATAATCCCATTAAATTGCAGTTTAAAGATTTACCATTTTACATGGCTTTTAACCCCATTCCTTTAATTACTCTTTGGTTCTTATATGTTTTATTTGCGTCTTATTTAGTCTTTGCGATCGCTCGAAAATTTATCAATCTATATATATTGTTTTCTTTCTCTATTTTAATTTACTTGCTGAATCCCTATGCGCCTAGCGAAATTCTGACTAAATTCATGAGTATGTTTGTGTTTTTCGTCGTTGGGGTAATTGTGGCACGCTGGTTGCACAACGACTTGAGAAATATTCCGAGTACCTTGTATAAATTGAACAAGCAGCAAATTGGCGCGATCGCGCTGATATTTGTCATTTTTCAAATGACCCTTTTACAATTTGGTTTAAGCGAACAACCAGGAACTAGATTTTTTATGGCATCTGGAGGAATCATATTTACTCTAGCCATATCTTTCTACTTGGCAGAAACAAAAAAATTAGATGTTATTCGCTACCTAGGTTTTTTATCGATGCCCATTTATTTAGCTCATATGTTAGCAATGGGAGCGACTCGAATATTCCTCCAAAAAGGTCTTCACATCAATCATGTGGTTTTACATATCATTCTGGTAACTATTTTTAGTCTGATATTACCAATCCTGTTATATGAGCTAACAAAAAAGATAAGATTTCCTTACCTATTTTCCTTAAGTAAGCGTTCAGCCCTATCCTCAGCAATTTTGGCAGAGAAAGGCACTCAAGCATTACAGCAGTAGGATTGGGATTGTTACCGCACTCAATGTGCCAGTTGACAGACGAGGGGTTTCTTCGCGTGCTTTGTGTCTTCGTAGTTCTAAAATTGTTTTTTAAACCACGAAGACGCGAAGGTAAAATACTGCCAAATTGGCATGATTTACCAGATTTTTCTCTCACCTCGACAGGGTTAGATAAGGATTCCTAACCATACATTGGGGTTAAAATTTTATCTTACAAAGCCGCCAAATACGGCTAAACCGTAATATTTCCAAGGAATAGCCACTGTAGTAAACCCAGAATTTGTCAGCATTTCTAAGTGGGAGGTTAGAGTCGCTAATTGATCTTGACTAGAGTAACCTTGAGGATTGCTCTTACCAATTTTGTTGCGAATTTCCGCCAGCGTTGTTCCTTGCTGCAATGTCCATTCTTCCCGCGCCGTTTGGTAAATTTCCTGCATCACTGGTGATTCCGGCAGGATGGGATCTGCGTTCCAAAAGACGCCGCCTGGGTTGAGGCTTTCACGAGTCCGCTGAAATAATTTCAACTTCATTTCGTCGGTGAGATGGTGAATTGCCAAGGATGAGACACAGGCATCAAAGCTTTCTCCCACCTCCAGCGCATGATTCGCCCAATCTCCGAAGTCGGCTTCAATTCCCGTCCACCTGTCTGCATAGCCTGCTGCGTGGATTTTCTTTTGTGCAAACTGAATCATCCGAGGAGAGTAATCTACAGCAACCAGGTGGGCATCAGGACAGCGGTTGAGGATTTTTAAACTGAGTTCGCCGGTGCCGCAGCCGAGTTCCAGAATGGTTTTGGTTGTAGGAGATAGACAGAGAGCGAACTGACGAGTCAGCGCTATCGCTATCGCATCCAGCATATCGTCATAGCGTGGCAACAGATGGCGAATCCCAGTGTCAAAATCGGCGGTGTTAGCGAATACTTCTCCAGGAAACATAATTTAAACCACAGAGGTACAGAGAATACGAGGAAATAGAGAATAGTAAGATTCTAGTAGGTTTGAGAAAGGCGAATGATGCAGGAACACGAGCAACTGACAATTGCGGAGTACCAAGCGACGGCGGAATCTTTTCGGGAAGGTACTTGGGATCACGATGTTTCCCAAAATCGTGATGCCTTAGTAGCAGCGATGCCTAAAAATCCGGGTAAAATCCTCGATATAGGCTGTGGTCCCGGACGAGATTTGCTGGCATTCAAACGCCAAGGGCATACTGTGATTGGCTTGGATGCAACGCCTGCGTTTGTGGAAATGGCACGACAGGCTGCGGATTGTGAGGTTTGGCAGCAGTCGTTTTTCAATCTCGATCTGCCGCCAGAAACCTTTGATGGGATTTTTGCGAATGCATCGCTACTTCACGTTCCTCATTCCCAAATGGTGAAAGTGCTGAAGGATTTGCATCAAGCGCTGGTTCCTGGCGGTGCAATTATTATTTCTATTTGTCGTGGAGATAGCGAAGGCTATAGCGTTCGTCCAACCGGCTATCGCTTTGTTTCTGGGTGGGAATATGAAACTTTGGCACCCTGTCTAGAACAAGCTGATTTTGAGATTCTCCACCACTACTATCGTCCCCCAGGATTGCCCTGTGAGGCTCAATCTTGGCTGGTGATAGTGGCGATAAGAAGATTAAATTAAAAATTAAAAATGCCAAATTGAAGAAGATGTGGAATTTACATTTTTATTTGCCACAATAACGGCAAAATATGAAATATCAAGTTAGGACAGTAAGAAATTTAAGATGACAAGTGAATCCTATATTTTTCTAGCGGGTGCCAGTCGGGGCGTTGGTCGAGAAATTGCTAACTATTTAACCAAGCAAAATCAGAAGATAAAGGCACTACTGCGATCGCCAGCATCTGCTGCCGAATTGGAAGCGATGGGAATTAAAGGGGTGATGGGAGATGCTTTAAACGTTGCCGAAGTTGAGCAGGCAATCTTAGGAGATGAACCGATTCATGCTGCGATTAGCACCATCGGCGGTTTACCCAAAGACGGCGAAAGAGCTGATTTTTTGGGGAACAAAAATCTCATTGACGCCGCTGTGAAAGCAGGGGTAAAAAAGTTTATCCTCATTTCTTCGATTGGAAGTGGAGATAGTGTCGGGGCTATCCCTCCACAAGCTTTAGAAACGCTGAAGCCAGTGTTAATTGAAAAGGAGAAAGCCGAGAAGTATCTGATTGACAGCGGACTTACTTACACCATTATCCGCCCCGGCGGATTGAAGTCTGAACCAGCAACTGGCAATGGCGTTTTGACGGAAGATCCGCGAGTTGCGGGGACGATTCATCGCGCGGATGTCGCGCAGTTGACTTGCCAGTGTCTTAATTCTGATGCTGCGAACCAGAAAATCCTCTCAGCGGTTGACCGAAATATGATGTATGGGCAACCAGAGTTTGCGGAATTTAGCTTGACTTAAACGGTTTTACCCAGCCTAGCTGAATTGTCCAGTCGAGGAGGAGACGAGCGATCGCAAATAGCAAAATACTCTCTCCTCCTAGAATCCCAAACGACCAGAAGGCATCGGGGAAATTTAACCCAGCCTCCACTTGCCCTAATCCCCGCACCAACCCAAAGGCAAACACTGCGCCAGTCCTGAGGTGTGGATTGGGGTCTTCTCGAATAATATAGCGGTAGGTGACGCCAAACAGAAAACCGCTCAAAAGAGCGATCGCCATACTCACTAGAAAGTGAACGCCATTCGTGACTTTCAGATTGGCGAGTGTCTCAAACTGCTCCGACAGCACGAGAATATTGCTCAGGGTAGCAATGCCATAACCCAGGAAAAAAGACAAAGCAGCAACAGTTCCTGCCTTGATAGATTCTATTCGCTCAAGCCGATCAACCATCTCGTGCAATATCCTGTGAAAATCGCTCCTAGTTCAGTTAAAGGTTTTTTTGGCGACCTCGTCATTCGCCGAGGTCTGCCATAGATGCCTCAAATTGAATTATGATAGGCGCTGGAGTGATTATTGGGCACTTATCTTTACATACAACTATGGATATTTTGAGTCTCGGTTGGGTTTCAGTTTTGGTTTTGTTTACTTGGTCGATTTCAATGGTCATTTGGGGTCGTAACGGCTTCTAAAAGCATTGTGGAAACTTCTGTTCTGACTGTTCTGGCTTTTTCTACCTTCGCCCTGTTAACGGTGGTTTCTGGGGGCATTATCTATCTGACGCTGATAGAATGGCGCGATCGCCGTCGCCAAGATCGGGAGAGGCGAGAGAATAAGCCCTCTCGTCGTCGCTCAACTAAAGTCTAGGGTCTATAAAAGGCAAAAGTAAATTTTTACTTTTGCCTTTTGAGCAAAAAGTCTTTAGGACTGAGGACTGAGGACTCAGTAAAAAAGAAGTTGGCATCCTCAGCAGACAGGGTTTCAAGCCCTTGGCTCTAGCCATGAAGAAGAAAGAAAAGACTTTTGCCTCAAGAAGTTTAACTTAGTCCGTGTTCCGGTGTTATTCAACCATCGCCTCCCATTCCTGCTTTAAGATCCCGTATACGAGCGTGTCATGCCACCGTCCCCGGATGCTGACATTCTCTCGCAACCGACCTTCTTGGGTCATCCCAAGCTTCTGCACCAATGACACCGCCCCTCTATTTTCAGCAATACAGTGTGCATAAATGCGATGCAGTCCAAGCTCTGTAAAGCCAAATTGCAGTAGCGGACGACTCATTTCAACAGGATAATTTCGCCCCCAGTGTTCGGGAGCCAATTCACACCCAATTTCTGCTTCTGAGGCATCGCGATCGCTTTTGCGAATACCGCAATTACCAATCAGTCCGTCCTGTCTCCGGACGACTGCCCATTGATACCTCCATCGGGGCGTTTCCTGCTGCCACAGGAGGAAGCGATTAACGAAGGCGCGAGCGTCTGCCTCAGTGCGCCCGACCTCTGGATAAAAGCGTTGATATGCTGGCGTGGATTGATAAGCTAAAACGGCAGACCAGTCGGCTTCCGTAAATTCCCGCAGCAGCAGACGATGAGTTTGAATAAACATGACTCAATTCCGAAGTGAAAACCTACTTCATCTTCAACGTTGCTCGCAGCGGGTTAACAACTGATACAGACTCCGAAGATTAGCTTCGAGCGCAATTATCGCAGTGTCCGCATCGCCAGCCAGATGCCTCTTGGGTAAAGCCAAAAGCCTGTAACAAAAACTGCCAACGGCACTGTCGTGTGTTCAGGTATTGAGCCATCTGGGACTGAACTTGCTGCTGCTGGCTACTGAGTTCCCCAAACGAGCGAGATTTTCCAACCGAACCCCGAACATAATTGAAGGGATCTTGCCACTCCAATTGTCCAGCACTGTGGAGGAGAGCAAGCGCTATAGCACCGTCTCGAAACTGTTTAGTTACGGCGGTTACTTCCCCTTTTGGTGGGAGTTTGGATGCGAGTTGCTGAGCTTCTTGATATTGCGATCGCATCTTTCCCGCAAAAAATTCCCGTCTTTGCTTATCCTCCGGGTTCAGCCACCCCGTCCGTTCGCTCACCAAGGTTAAAGCTTCAGATAATTTACCATCTCGTCCAGCTCTCCCTACTTCCTGCACGTACTCGGAAAGTAGTAAAGGCGAGTGAAAATGAACAACCCACCTAACATTGCTTTTGTTAATCCCCATCCCGAAGGCGCAGGTACACACCACAAAAGGCATTTCATCACTCAGCCAGCTTGCTTCAATTGAGCGGCGTTCCTCTGGACTCAGCCCCGCGTGATAAGCTGCTGTTGCATAACCGCGATCGCTAAGTAACTGAGTTAATTCTTCGCTATCTCGCCTGGTGCGGACGTAGACTAACCCTGCCTGTTTGGGTCTTTCCTGAATAAACTTGAATAACCCTTGGCGGCGTCCTCTGGGTGTCCAAATGGTTTGCACTTTCAGGTGTAGATTTTGCCGATACGGGCTATTTTTGAAAACCGCTGGCTGTTGGAGTTGTAAGACTTGTTGGATGGTTTGCTGCGCTGCGGGATCGGCAGTGGCGGTGAAAGCAGCGATCGCGATTTTTGTCCCAGATGGCTTTAATTTTAGCAGCGCCGGTCGCACCGCTCCCAGTCGTCGATAAGTTGGTCGAAATGTCTCGCCCCACTGCACTAAGCAATGCGCTTCATCAAGAATTAAGCCGTTAATTTTTAGTTTTGGTTGACACAACTTTTCCCAAACTTGGGCACTCAGCAGCGTTTCTGGGGATAAGTACAATAATCTCAGATGTTCGAGAGTTTGCAGCGTTTGCCGTCGCTGGGGAGTTGGCACTTCGCTATGCAACAAGGCAGCGGGTAAATTGCGATCGCGCAATTCCTGCACTTGATTTTCCATTAGCGCCACCAAGGGCGAAATCACTAACGTTAGTCCCGTTTGCAGTAGCGCCGGGAGTTGAAAACAAATCGACTTTCCCCCGCCCGTTGGCATCACAATTAGAGCATCTTGCTTTTGCAACAAGCTGCGAATAATTTCTCCTTGCGGAGGTCGAAAATCATCATATCCCCAGATTTTTTTGAAGGCGACGCGGACTTCTTCCCAGGATTTTGTTTCGGAATTATTCATCATTCGTATGTAGATGCGATCGCTTCTATAGCAATCCTAAATGATTCGTGAATAAGAAATCCCCGACTTCTTTCTCGAAATTGGGAATCTGAAAGGCTAGCATCTACAGCTCAAATAGGATTGATTCTAGTGGCTGATCTTAGCAATAAGATATATTAAGCTTTAGCGCAATATAACGTAGTTTGTTTTAGTTTTTTCTTAAAAAGGAGTGCCCTCAATGGTTAACTACGGTTTAAATTTAGCCTCGATACTCGGTTTAGTGTATTGGGTTATTGCTTTTATTTATCCAATAATGACTATAATTTTAATAATTGAACGTTCAAGACAGATGAGGCCTTTATCGGTAATTTTTTATGGTATTCAAGTTTTACTTTTACCAATAATAATGTTCTGGTGTGGCTTAATGTTATTGTCTCAAGGTTGGCGTATAGATCCAATCCTTCAATTTGAACAATTTCTTTTAACAGGGGTCATTATTTGCATAATTATTAAAGATAATTTATATTGATTTTATTTAAAATAATAAAGGAGTTAATGAAATGATAAATTTTGGTTTAAATTCAGCATCGATTTTAGGACTACTATATATTATTCTGGCTATCACCTACCTAAGTTTAATTAGAAGTGCAGCATCGAGACGAACAAATAACTTGAGTGACTCAGTTTTAAAATTAGATAAATTTGTATCTGTAATTATAAGAAGTTTGCTGCTAATTTCTGGGATAATTTTATTTTTGCAAGGTTGGCGTTTAGATCCAGTTTTACAATTTGGGCAATTTCTTTTATTTTCATTAATCCTTTATATGATAGGGAAAGATATTGTGATTGAGCGGTTAGAGCGACACAGATAAATTAAGAAGAGTGTCCAGTGAAAAAGCGGTAATTCTTCAGAGCGATCGCTCTTTTATCTCTCCCTACGAAACCTAGTTAAACATGACTACATTTTTCATGTAAAAAAGGCAATTAAGACTTTGAGAGAAGCACAGTTTGTTGTGCTTCCCTCAAAGTCGGTGGTCAGTTGCAATTAATCGCTAACTATTGACAATTTCTGATTATCAATTACCCATTACCAGCCCCAACAAATTCAGTTTATTTTCACCACTCTGCTTAACTTCAGCTAATTAATAAAACTGGTAGGATTTCCCGCCGTAATCGGCTTGGGAATTGGGCTAGAGATGCCTGAAGGCGCTTCCGTCGAACTGGGTGGTGTCGCCGGTTGGTTGAAGTGTTGATAAGCGGTACGAGATATCTGGCGAATCAACTCTGAGGCCTTAGCGTCATTGTGGGGGCGTTGCACCATCACAGCGGCAATGTAGCGCTTGCCAGTGGGCATATCAATCAAGCCAACGTCCGCGATCAAGGAGCCGATATCGCCGGTTTTGTGGGCGATGTTAGCGCCTTTCCCCAGTCCCCGTGGCAGCAACGAATCTGTCACCGTTTGTTGCATGATATGCAAGATGCGATCGCGCGATGGCACCGAGACCACATTGCCTTGATTGACCATTGCCATCACTGTCGCCAACTCCTTAGGACTCGTAGTGTTCGTTCCTTCCAAGTCCGGTAGGGCGTTGTGGATAACAGTTGACGTCAATCCCCAAGATTGGAACCGCTGATTCAGCGCCTCAGCACCGCCCAAACGCTGAATCAGCATATTGGTAGCGGTGTTGTCACTAATCGCAATCATCTTAGTTGCCACCTCTAGGGCGGTGTACTTTGTCCCTGGCTTTTTGTACTGCAAATCGCCGGAACCAGAACCCATCAGATTTTTCTCTAACGTTAACGGTTCATCCAGACGAATTTTTCCAGCATCCACATCTTGGAAAAAGGCGACGAGAATTGGCACTTTAATGGTGCTAGCAGCTGGGAAGATTTCGCTACCCGAAAAGTCGAGATAGGCACCCGTCTCCAACTCTACTAAAAAGACGCCTGGATTTAATTTGGAATTTTGTGTCACCAGCGCCTGTACGTGTGCTTTCAGCGCTGGGATTTCTTGATTCAGCGTCAGAACAGAAGTACCCGCCGCCGTACCCATCGCCGCGTCAGCTTGAGCTGGTGATTTTTGTCCCGGCGCTTGACCAATCGCCCCGACTGCTGACTGCTGATGGAGGGCGGAATCCTTGTTAGCAGCGCCTGCTAGCTGGCGGGTTGCCGGGTCCCAAGCAGATAAAACAGTTCCCGCGATCGCACCAATTCCCACTCCCAAGATGAGCAGACGGGCACCGTACAGCCAGGGAGAAACCGGGCGTCCGGGCGATCGCGTCCGGCGCTGAGGTAAAGTTCCCCCGCTCTTATGCGTGCCTGTGGGCTGAGCTGGCTGGGCAGGAGGACGTTTCTGGAAGCGCCTCACATTCCCCAGCGACGGGACAGGGGAAGGGCGCACTACCTCGCGCAGACTTTGATTGGGGATTGAACCGCCTTGACGCGAGCGATCGCGGCGGCTTGTTTGGGGTGCAGGTGCTTCTATCCCTTGCCTTCCCTGATTCACATCGGAAGCGAATCGCGAGAGTGATTTCCTCATTGGCGTGGTGGATCTTAAGGAACGATTGGGAGCAGAATTTGACTGCACCTGTCGCAGTGACAGACTGGCGCGGGAGGAGTTTCGAGTACGTAGGGACGGGGAAGATTTTTTTTGTTCTGTGTCTAGGGGCGCATTTTTCAAACCGAAACCCATCCTTGCTGAACTTTGATTCTTTCCTCGCGGCGTCGCAGCCACTTCACGGCTCACGCTCAAGGGTGTCGTTTTGAGTGCGTCGCGTCGATTCCGCGACGCGGGTTGTCTTTTTTGTTGCTCCCGCCGACGTTCGCGGATGTCAGAACGATTGTGTTGGTTCGGTGAGGATGAACTATTTGGGCTTTGCCCATTATCTTTAAACGTACTTCCTCCTGATACCGCTGACACAACTGACTGAGTTTCAGACTGCTGAGTCACTCCTAACTCCTCCACCACTATGGTTATTGTTAATTGTTAGCTGTTAAAAAGAGTGACTAACCACTGTACCGGCTAAGCCTTGGCTTTACTTTTCCAGGGTCTATCACTTGCATCAGGGAACGAATGCTTTTGCGTATCGCAACACCGCTAACGGACAAAAGAGCGTTAACGTTAACGTTCCTAGCAACTTTTGCTTATTTTATGGTGCGTCTTGCTGTTCTGGTTCATTAGCAACAGAATGTGGCAAAAATTGTAGCGCCCAGTCCATCTGGCTGAAAATGCCTCGGAGCATTGCCACTTCTGCTTTGCTGGGATTGGCTCGATTGAACAGACGCCGGAATTTTTCCATACGGCTGCCCGCGGTGTGGGGATAGAGATAACCCATTTTTAATAACACGGCTTCCATCTGTTGATAATACCCCTCCAAAACTTCTAATGAGGCAGGGTCAATGGTCAGTTGTGGGTTTTCAGTTGGGAGAGGCACGGTACTGCCATGCCCGTACTGTTGATTGTCAGTAGTTTGCGACTGACTGCTGAGTGCTGACCAATTTTGGTAAAGCTCGTAACAACAAATCCCAACTGCTTGAGCCAGATTTAATGAAGGATACTCCGGATTCGTGGTAATGCGTACAAATCGCTGAGCATAGTTTAATTCCACATTACTTAACCCGCGATCTTCTGGGCCAAAGAGCAACGCTGATGGCAGCGGTTCTTCCAGCAACCAAGGTAAAGCGATTCTGGGATTTTCTAGCGGCGTGTCTAACGTTCGGGAGCGGGTAGTGGTGGCGATCGCTTTCACGCACCCTTGTAATGCCTCTGGGATCGTCGCGACTACCTGAGCCGATTCCAGGACGTCTATGGCATGAACTGCCATATCCGTTGCTTCTTTCGAGAGGCGATCGCATTGGGGATTCACCAGTACCAACTGCCGCAACCCCATATTTTTCATCGCGCGAGCTACAGAACCTACGTTCAGCGGGCCTGCTGGCTCTACCAATACAATCCGCACCTTAGCTAATCTAGTCTCATCCATAAGTAAAAAGAATAAAATAGTCTAAAAGCGCATCTCTCTATGGGCGGACATAATTACCTGACTTCCGAGCTATTTCGTAAAATTGAATATTGGTAATGTACCGTCAAATTAACATGAAGCGCGTTCGATCCAAGTCCGACTTACCCAGCAAAATTTGCCCGGTATGTCAGCGTCCCTTTACCTGGCGCAAAAAATGGGCTGATTGTTGGGATGATGTGAAATACTGTTCGGAGCGCTGTCGCCGCCGCCGCAACCAAGCCAATGAGTCCGCGTAAAAGCCCAATTTTTAGATTTTCGATACTGGATTGAAAACATCACAAATCTAAAATCTGAAATCAAGGCTGAGTCTTGGTATTTATTAAAAATTACAAAGGATTGAAATATGTCACTCAATCAGGTGCAACCCAAGGTGATTATTCACGGTGGTGCCGGTAGCGCCCTCAAAAGTCAAGAGGGGGCTGACGCAGTCCGCAAATCACTCTACAAAGTCGTGGAAGAAGTTTATACCCTACTATTGGCAGGAGCAACTGCCCAAGCAGCAGTGGTACATGGTTGCCACTTGATGGAGGACGATCCCCGCTTTAATGCGGGAACAGGTTCGGTACTGCAATCAGATGGTCAAATTCGCATGAGTGCCTCCCTGATGGATGGGGCATTTCAGCGCTTGAGTGGCGTGATTAATGTATCCCGCATTCAACATCCCATCGATCTGGCCCAAGCTTTACAAGCTTCACCCGATCGCGTGCTATCAGATTACGGGTCGGCAGAACTCGTGCGGGAATTGCAGGTTCCGATTTACAATCCGATGATCGAGATTCGCTTGCAAGAGTGGCTGCAAGAGCGGAGCGAGAATTTTATTAAAGAAGCCGCTGGGGTGGTAGCGGAAAAAGAGCTGGTGGATGACCCAGAGGCTGGACGCGGCACGATTGGAGTTGTGGTTTTGGACGGTCAGGGAAATTTAGCCGCAGGCACTTCGACGGGAGGCAAGGGTTTCGAGCGGATTGGTCGAGTCAGCGATTCCGCAATGCCTGCGGGGAACTACGCCACCGCTCAAGCGGCAATTAGCTGTACGGGAATTGGAGAAGACATTATTGATGAATGTCTGGCAGCGCGGATTGTGGTGCGGGTGACGGATGGTTTGTCTCTTGCAGATGCCTTCGAGCGCTCCTTTACGGAAGCGCGTGGGCGTCAGCGGGATTTTGGGGCGATTGGGATTGATGCAACCGGAGCGATCGCATTTGGGAAAACGAGCGAAGTCCTCCTCGCTGCTTTTCACACTGGCGAACAGATGGGCGATACCTTGGAATGGACGGGTGACACCCTATCCGGCTTCATTTCTTAAGTGCAAGTAGGGTGGCAGGTTGCAGCCTACTTGCAGTTAGGGTGTAAAAATATTAACCCCTAGGTGCATACATAACGACCAGCGTGCCAAGCAGAGCAATCCAACCTCCTAACAAGTCAAATTTGTCTGGAGCTATCTTATCTACTTGCCATCCCCAAAGAATAGAAAGAACGATGAAGACACCTCCATAAGCTGCATAAACTCTCGCAAAATTCGCAGGTTGCAGCGTCGCAATGATTCCGTAGAGAATCATTGCGATCGCTCCTAAGAAAGCAAACCAAATACTCTTATTTTCCCGCAGCCAAAGCCATATCAGATATCCTCCACCTATTTCGCATAACCCGGCTAAGACGAAATAGAATACAGACTTGATAATTGGCATCTTGATTTACTCCTGCTGGGGTTTTAAGCGCCAGCCTTTTCTGACGACTTGACGGGCACGGGCAATTACCAAAGAATCATCTAGAACGTCTTTCGTGACCACAGACCCGGCGGCAACGGTTACGTCTTCTCCCAGTGTCACTGGCGCAACCAGAACGCTGTTGGAGCCGGTTTTCGTGCGATCGCCGATTTTGGTACGATGCTTCTTCACGCCGTCATAATTAGCAGTAATTGTCCCCGCCCCGATGTTCACTTTATTTCCTAAAGTGGCATCGCCTAAATAGGACAGGTGGGCCGCATTAGTGCGATCGCCCAAGGTGCTATTTTTCAGTTCCACAAAATTTCCGATGCGGCAAGATTCCCCGACTTCTACATGACCGCGCAAATGGGCGTAGGGGCCAATCCGGGTGCCCTTTTTAACCACACTGTCCGTCACCACGGAATAAACCACCGTCACATTTTCCCCAATCTGGCTATTTTCAATCAAGCTACCAGGGCCAATGCGACTCCCAGATGCGATCGTGGTATTTCCCCGCAGATGAGTTTGCGGTTCGATCGCTACATCCGGTTGCAACTCTACCGTGTCATCAATGGTGATCGTGTCTGGACTCACGAGAGTCACACCCGCCGCCATCCAGGCATCCTTGACTCGCTCTTGTAAAATTTCGTAAGCATTACTCAGTTGTTTGCGGTCGTTAATTCCCAGAATTTCCTGGTAATCCTCCACATCCACAGCCATCACCGGCTCCATGAATTTAACCGCATCGGTTAGATAGTATTCCTGCTGGTCATTGTTGGGTACCAGTTGCGGCAATACTTTTTCCAGTTGAGGCCAATTGAAGCAGTAAACCCCTGCGTTAATCCGGCGATTTTGCTTTTGAGCCGGCGAGCAGTCCCGGTCTTCTACAATCTCTTTGACCAGATTTTGACCATTACAAAAAACCCGCCCATAGCCTTTGGGGTTGGGCATTTGGGCGGTAAGGAGGGTGGCGGCGTTCTGATGCTCTTGGTGAGTTTGCAGCAGATTTTTGAGCGTTTGCGATCGCAACAAAGGGACATCCCCATTTAAAACCAGCAAATCGCCGGTGAAGCCTTCCAGATGGGGGAGTAATTGCTGGACGGCATGACCCGTGCCCAACTGCTGGGTTTGTTCAACAAACTCCAGATTGGGAAGTGGGGGCAATCGATCGATGACTTCTACCAAGGCATCTTTGATACGATCGCCTTGATACCCAACGATGACGAGGCACCGCGATGGTTCGACTTCAGACAAACTATGGAGAACCCGTTCGACGAGCGATCGCCCTCCCAAGGAATGTAGGACCTTGGGCAGATCCGATTTCATCCGCGTCCCACGTCCCGCTGCAAGAATTGCTACTGCTACCATATTCAGCTTTTCGCGTTATCAGACCAGCTAAAAGAATAAAGGATGAAGCATGAACCATGAAAGAGCGTTCGTGGTTCTTTCCGGGTGAAACATTGGCTCAGTCAGCCGACGCCAGCATCCGACTAAATTTTTGAGTCAATGCGATCTGCCCCTACACGGCTTCTGGCATCGCCTCAGTAACGCGAGCTGATTGAATAAACTCAGTAAACTTCTCTACTAATTGAGGATTTCTCCAACCTTTTGCCGTTTCTTCTGCAAAAATTTCTAAGGCTTGTGCTGATGTAAACGCGCGTTTGTAGGGACGTTCGCTTGTCAGGGCATCGTAAATATCAATAATTTGAAAAACCTGCGCCAAAAAGGGAATCTCCTCATTAGCTAAACCATCGGGATAACCCGTTCCATCCCAGCGTTCGTGGTGATTGCGAATAATTGGAATGACGCCCCGCATGGTTCGCAGCGGCTGACAAATTTTCTCACCAATCAGGACGTGCTGCTTCATAATTACCCATTCTTCGTCGTTGAGTTTCCCTGTTTTGAGCAGCACGGCGTCGGGAATGCCCACTTTACCGATGTCATGGAGATAACCGCCCCACATCAAATCCCGAACTTCGTTGCGAGAAAGATTCAGAAATTCACCAAAAGCTTTACCCATTTCCACCAGCCGTTCGCAGTGATCGCCTGTCGCCGGATCGCGGCTTTCAACACTACGGGCGATCGAGAACAGGACTTGTTCGGCGTGATCCAGGTCTTCATTCAAACGCTTTTGCTGGACGAGAGACCGGACTCTGGCAGAGAGTTCTAAGCGATCGAAGGGTTTGGTCAGAAAATCATCTCCACCTGCTTCAATGCCCAGAATGCGCGATCGCCTATCATTTAGCGCCGTGATAAAAACGACCGGGATCAGGCGGGTTTGTTCGTCTTGTTTTAACTTCCGACATACCTCAAACCCATCCATCCCCGGCATCATTACATCCAGCAGAATTAAATCTGGGTTGCACTCGACTACACGCTTCAATGCATCTGGCCCACTTTCTGCCTCCAAAACTTCGTAGCCTTCCACCGATAGCAGTGCTACCGCCGTCATCCGACTGGAGGGATGATCGTCAACCACCAGAATTTTGGGCAACTCCGAACCTAGAAAGCTCACTGAAGACAACCTTGTTTGAGAAGAAGCAGCCGTTGATAAATTGAGCATGATTTATAACATAAATTTGTTTTTAGTATGAGCGAATAGCTTAACCGTGGAATCGGGTTTTTCACGGATATTAACAGCACTTAGCAGACATCTTGATTGCAGCTTCCGTCTTCTGGCATCAGGCATCGATTTAATCTTCTGATAACCTACAAAATTCGGAGATTCTTTAGCTGTCCGGGTTCGGTCAGGCAGTTCTTAAAAGTTAATAATCTTTCACTTGAGCGATTGCAAAGAATGCTACGATTATACACCGCCGTTTGAGACCTAGACCATTGCGGCGATCCCATTCAATCCCGATCGCGGACTGTAATAACCCGCACTGTTTGCAAGCAGAGGTTTGTTCTAAAGCACTTGCTTGTAGAGCTATTGAATTCTGAGCTGAGATTGAAATAACCAACGCTTTTTCCAATGAGAGGTTGGCTCTAAAGCACTGGCTTGTTGATCGATTTGACGACGCTGCAAAATCGCATCAGCAGGTTCGCACAGATGAGGGTCGCGGTAGGGAATGGCAGCTTTGGTGTGCAAATGCTCTTGTTCTTGTACTGAAAGCGCCGCTATATCTAGGTTTGTAAAACTAGCGACCGTTCCAGGCGATCGCCTTCCCACCGGGAATGTCGCACCAATTTGTAACCCAGCGGCGATTAAAGCAGCCCGCACCGCCGCCGCACAAGAATAAGTAGCAAGTCTCCCATCGGGTTTTAAGCACTTGGCAACCCAGCTTAAGAATTCCACCGTCCACAATTGCGGACATCGGGGGGGTGAAAAAGGATCGAGAAAAATCGCATCTGCCCGGAAGTTTGAGTGGTATATCTGCTGAATTGTGGCTCTGGCATCTCCCACGATTAGCTGAGCATTGAGGCGTTCGGTCTGAACTTTGCCAGAAGTGGCTAGCTGGTGGAAAATTTGAGCGTTTTCTGGGTTCCAGTGGTTCAAAAGATGATGCGCGATCGCTGCTTTTGGTACCGATGCATCTAATTCCAGCCCCACCCACTCCACTCGGCAATTTGGATTCACTTCCCAAATCGTTTCCAAAGCCGCCGCGGTGTTGTAGCCCAGACCATAACAAATATCCAACAAATGTAATGTTGGTTGCTGTGCTTTCTGCCTAAGTTGAGTCGGTTCGACAAACTTAAGTTCGGCTTCCTTCTTTGCACCCTGCTGGCTATGAAAAGTTTCGCCAAACTCTTCTGAAAAGAAGGTGAATGAGCCATCAGCGGTGAGTTGAGGTGTGAAGATGCCTATGTCTTGCATTTTTTAGAGAGGAAGGCAGGTTAATAAAGCACTGCAAAAACTGCTTAAGCTCAGTTGAAACTAAATTTAATTTTTCCAGATGACGAGTGACTCTTAGGCAAACTGCACGACTTCGGCTACGCTTGCCCACTCCTGAACCCACTTTTTACATAATGCATCAATCACTTCAGCCTCTTTAATACGAGATAATATGAAGCCCTGATTACCAAGATGCTGCTTTATGGAAGCTCTAAAGTGAGAAATTTTCGGTCATTTATTCTTGAAAACCGCTCGTGAAAGCTTTCTAATAAGCGAATTAAAAGTTTATCATACCGCTGATTAAATGCATTACCAACAGGTTGCAGTTTATTTGGTGAAACTGGTTTAGTTTTGGTCAAAATGTAACCTTTACAGCTTAGCGATAATTTCGTGTCTTGCTATCTATTTTATTGGTTCTAACACTCAGCTAACTCTATAAATTGTAAGTGAGTCGCATGGATACTTGGAGTTGAATTCTAAACAGAAACGCGATCGCTTCTCCACTATTGCCGTGGCAACACAGATGCGATCGCTCCCTGAAGACTTGTACACTGTTTTGATTGCAAACAGTCAAGTCAATGACCGATACCCCTTTTGTCGTTTCCGCCCAGTGGCTTTCCGAACACCTGAACCTTAGCGCAGCGGCTCCGGAGCTTTCGCAAGTTATCGTTGTGGATTGTCGCTTTTCCCTTGCCAATCCGGAATTGGGACACCAGCAGTATCTCACCAGTCACATTCCCGGTGCCTACTATCGGGATCTCAACAAAGACCTTTCTGCACCCGTCGGACAGCACGGGGGAAGGCATCCATTGCCCAATCCCGATGAATTAGCCAAGAAGTTAGCAGCCATTGGGGTAAATTTTCAGGAAACCTTGGTTGTTGCCTATGATGATTCCCGATTTGCCTTTGCTGCACGTCTCTGGTGGCTGTTGCGCTACCTAGGGCACGATCGCGTGGCTTTGTTAGATGGCGGCTTTTCGGGATGGCAGGCAGAGGAATATCCGGTTACAGACGTTCTTCCAACGCCACACAAAGGCAAGTTTGTGCCTCAGGTGCGACAAGACTGGGTAGTAGATATTGAAACCGTCAAAGCTAGAAAAGACTTGCCAGGAGTGGTATTGGTAGATTCGCGGGAAGGCGATCGCTTTTCTGGCGAACAAGAACCCATTGACCCAATTGCCGGTCATATCCCCGGAGCCGTAAACTATCCTTGGCAGGAAGTATCGAGTAGTCAATCTTACCTACGACCGATGACGGAACAACGCGCACGATGGGTAGGCTTAGAGCAAGCTGAGGAGGTTTTAGTCTACTGTGGTTCTGGCGTTACCGCCTGCGTAAATCTGTTGTCTTTAGAAATAGCGGGAGTTCATACGGGCAAGCTATATGCTGGTAGTTGGAGTGATTGGTGTTCTTACCTGTAAATACTATAAAGGCAGTGCTTAAGTACTTGCCCTAACTATACGATAGTGTCCACTAGGACAGTAATAGAGTCCTCAACTAAGGTAGAGTTTAAAGAAGAAGTTATGTTTGACTTTATCGGTGCTGTTCCCCTTTTTCGACTTTAATCGCCGATTTTGCCCTAAAAACCTCCTGAATGCCAGCAGGTTTTGGGGAGATCCGGAAAGATAAAAAAGAATAGGGATTGCACTAAAGTACTTATGAATAATTATTCGTAACAAATTGCTAGAATAAATCATTCCACTAAAATTCTTTTCTACAAATTTTAGGTTTTAGTTTCTATGGCTTTCTTAATGAACCGTCTTTCTATTTTTGTAGACGGGAACAATATGTTCTACGCTCAACAAAAAAATGGTTGGTTTTTCGATCCTAGGCGAGTATTGGAATACTTTAGAAAGGAACAGCCCGATACAAATCTCATCAACGCCTTCTGGTACACCGGGCTAAAAGATCCGCAGGATCAGCGAGGATTTCGAGACGCACTAATTAGTTTGGGATACACCGTCCGTACAAAAATTCTTAAAGAATATTACGATGACACTTCCGGTCGCTATTCGCAAAAAGCGAACTTAGATATTGAAATTGTTGTTGATATGTTTAATACAGTAGAACAGTACGATCGAGTAGTTTTATTCAGTGGAGATGGCGATTTTGAAAGAGCCATCGAACTGTTACGTTCTAAAAATACGCATATTACAGTAGTTTCCACAGAAGGAATGATAGCGAGAGAGCTAAGAAACGCTACAGACCGCTACATAGACCTGAATGAAATTCGGGAATTTATTGAAAAAACTGAATATTAGTCTTCAAACCTTAGTTTTTTGGCTATAACTAATTAGCAAGAACTAATGACTAACGGCGAATGAATCAAAGTTGAAGGATGTGTTTTTTTGACCTATGAACGTTGAACCTAGCCAAGACCGGATTATTATTTTCGATACAACCCTTCGAGATGGGGAACAGTGCCCCGGCGCAACTCTGAATGTAGACGAAAAGCTGAGTATCGCGCGACAATTGGCTCGTTTGGGCGTGGATGTGATTGAAGCGGGGTTCGCTTATGCTAGCCCAGGAGATTTCGAGGCAGTTCAGAAAATTGCCAAGACAGTCGGGACAGAAGATGGCCCGGTTATCTGTAGTTTGGCAAGAGCGATCAAAGCAGATATTGAAGCCGCGGCAGAAGCGCTAAAACCAGCTGCAAAAGGTAGGATTCACACATTTATTTCAACATCTGATATTCACTTAGAATATCAGCTAAGAAAGACAAGGGCTGAAGTGTTAGCGATCGCAGAAGAAATGGTCGCCTACGCTAAATCCTTCATGGACGATGTAGAATTCTCGCCAATGGATGCCGCTCGCTCCGATCCAGAGTTCCTTTACCAAGTGCTAGAGCGGACAATTGCGGCGGGTGCCAAAACTGTCAATATTCCCGATACCGTTGGTTACATGACTCCCAGCGAGTTTGGTGACTTAATTAAGGGAATTAAAGAGAATGTGCCGAATATTGACCAAGCAATTATTTCCGTACACGGTCATAATGACTTAGGTTTGGCGGTGGCGAACTTCTTGGAAGCCGTGAAAAATGGCGCACGACAGCTAGAATGCACCATTAACGGCATTGGCGAAAGAGCGGGGAATGCATCGCTGGAAGAATTGGTGATGGCACTCCATGTTCGGCGTCAGTATTACAATCCATTTTTAGGACGCCCAGAGGAGTCAGAAGAACCCCTCACGAATATTGACACAAAGCAGATTTACAAAACATCTCGGTTAGTTTCCAACTTAACAGGGATGTTGGTGCAGCCGAATAAAGCAATTGTGGGCGCAAATGCTTTTGCACACGAGTCTGGCATTCACCAAGATGGGGTGCTGAAAAACAAGCTCACCTACGAAATTATGGATGCCCAATCTATCGGTTTAACCGATAATCAGATTGTACTGGGCAAACATTCCGGTCGCCATGCCTTCAGCGCTCGACTGAAAGAATTGGGATTTGAACTATCAGAAAGTGAGTTAAATAAAGCCTTTCTGAAGTTCAAAGACTTGGCGGATAAAAAGAAAGAAATCACCGATTGGGATTTGGAAGCGATCGCTAACGATGAAATCCAACAAGCCCCAGAACTTTTCCGCTTAGAATTGGTGCAAGTCTCTTGCGGCAGCAACTCTCAGCCCACCGCAACCGTTACCCTTCGCACTCCCGCAGGCGAAGAACTCACCGACGCCGCCATCGGGACGGGACCCGTAGATGCCGTTTACAAGGCAATCAACCGCGTCGTCAACGTCCCCAACCAACTGATTGAATTTTCCGTTCAATCGGTAACGGCTGGAATTGACGCCATCGGAGAAGTTACGATTCGCCTACGGCACCAAGATCGAGTATTCTCCGGTCATGCTGCCAACACCGATATCATCGTCGCCTCCGCCCAAGCCTATGTCAACGCCCTGAATCGGTTGTATGTTGTCTTGGAAAAAGATGAGACGCGATCAGCCGTAATTTCTCAAAAAGTATAAACCGCAAACAGCAATAGAGGTACGCAAAGTGAGAAAATCCTTTGCGTACCTTTTTATTTAATTCTGAATACCCAGCATGAAAGAAGATATTTTTGACAAAGAGAAAAAATTCCACGATCAATGGGCATCTACCATTGATGTAGATGGAATCAAAGTTAAAGATTATTTTGAAGCTTGTACTTCCCCTGAAAATCGTTTCATCCTCAGACAACTAGGGGATATCAGAGGCAAAAAGCTTCTCGATTTAGGGTGTGGTGCTGGGGAAAATAGCGTTTACTTTGCCAAAAAAGGGGCGCTGTGCGTGGCATCTGACTACTCTCCCGGTATGGTGGAAGTAGCGCTGCAACTGGCAGAGAGGAACGGCGTCGAGATTGAAGGGCGAACCATGAATGCGATCGCGCTCGATTGCCCCGATAATAGTTTTGATATTGTCTACGCCTCGAATTTGTTGCACCATTTACCCAATCCGAAACTCGCCATTCGGGAAATGCACCGGGTGCTTAAACCGGGTGGAAAAGCTTGTTTTTGGGACCCTCTGAAACACAATCCAGTCATTAATGTGTACCGCCGGATTGCGACGAAAGTGCGGACTGAAGATGAAACGCCGCTGGATATTAATATTGTTAATTTTGTCAAATCCCAGTTTTCAGAAACGTCTTACGATACGTTTTGGTTGGCAACGCTGTGGATTTTTCTACGCTTCTATTTAATTGAAAAAATCGATCCGAATAAGGAACGTTACTGGAAGAAAATTATTATTGAACATGAAAGATTGGCACCCAATTATCAACGGTTAGAGAAGATGGATGGCGTTTTGAAAAAGATTCCTTTAATGAAGCGTTTTGCCTGGAATCTTGCTGTAGTCGCAACGAAATAATTTGTATTTCTCAAGTAAGCGGAGGATGAGATTAATTACTGAAAATTGTTAGCTTGTTTTGAGAAAAAACTCACACTGGTTAGGTTTCTAACCTCAAACGAAGCTAAGAATTCAGTAATTTGTAAGCGTTATTAGGACTAATCCCCAGCAAAAGTCACAAGTAAAAATTAAAAATGAAAGATAAATTCTTGCATTTTTAATTTTTAGTTATTAATGATTAATGGTGGCTAGTTCATCCAGTTGAGCGAGGGTCTGCCAAACTTCGTGCAACATTTGATCTAGCCTAATGCCAGCAACCCCTGAAATCAGGAATACGGGTGCATGACTTAACTGACGAAGCTGTTGCGCGATCGCTTCCACATCACGATCGGGATCGATAGCATCCACCTTGTTCAGCGCCACAATCTGCGGACGATTTGCTAGTCCGCGACCGTAAGAGTGCAGCTCCTGCTGTATCGTTTGATACGCAACAATGGGATCTTCGCTAGTCCCATCAATCAAGTGCAGCAGTAATCGGGTACGCTCGATATGACGCAAAAAGTCGTGTCCCAACCCGGCACCCATATGGGCACCCTCAATTAAACCTGGAATATCAGCAAATACGGTGCCGTCACCGCTGGGTTTGCGTACCACCCCCAAATTCGGCACCAAGGTTGTAAAAGGATAATCTGCTACCTTCGGTCGTGCCGCTGAAATCGCCGAAATTAGCGTAGACTTACCAGCATTGGGTAAACCAATAATCCCCACCTCAGCTAAGAGCTTCAGTTCTAAACGCAGCTGCCGTTTTTCACCTGGCAATCCGTCTAAAGCATAATCCGGCGCTCGATTGCGGTTGCTCAAAAAGTGCTGATTTCCCAAACCCCCCTTGCCACCCTTCGCCACACAGAAAGTTTGCCCTGTCTCGACCAAATCGCTCAGCAACTCATCCGTTTCGGCATCATAAACCATCGTGCCACGGGGAACATGAATCACGCGATCGCGTCCCGCGGCACCCGTGCGATTATTGGGACCTCCGCGCGAACCGTCTTCAGCCTTGAAACGATGGGTATACTTGAAGTCCAGCAAGGTTTGCAAATTCTCAACCACCTCTAGAATCAGCGAACCACCGCGACCGCCATTCCCCCCAGATGGCCCCCCAGCTGGCACATATTTTTCCCGTCGGAAAGCGACAATTCCATCGCCCCCTTTCCCCGCCTCCACTTCAACTTCTACCTGATCGATAAATTGCATAAATTTCCTTTGCTAATTGCTAATTGTTACTGATTGATCGTTTGCTCCGGGATGCCATGAACCATGAACCATGAATCATGAACCATTAGCCATTAGCCAGTCTTCCACTAACAATACGGTGACACATCTTCACCACAATCATCCGCCAAATAGGATAAAGCGCGGAAGCGCAAACCTACTAACTGTTCGTAGATGGGATTGAGCTTACACAGCGGTGGAATGTGGACAATTTTGTGACCAAATAGCTTGACATCGCGCTCAAACGGGCATTGGGCAGGAATCATTTTGCACAAGAATCTCGCCAATCGCGGATCGTGAATTTCTAGCCCATCAAGCCATACCCGTACTGGGCGCAGCACATCCCGCTGCCGAATGCGAGCCGCTGCTCCTTTGTCTGAGTCAGCGGAAATCTCGCTTTCTGAGGTAGGAATCAGCGTTTGCCGCAGCAATGAAAGCGCTTTCGGCTGCTGTCCTAATGCCTCACAAAACTGGAATAGCAATTCATCCTCGCTGGAGGAATAAACGCCATCTGCGACTGCCACCATCACAGCGGTACGCAGGAAATCTTCTGCGCTTCTGGCATCTTGCTTAAAAGCCGCTGCTAATTCATCGGCAGTAATCGGTTCGAGCGATCCCAAATCCATTGTGGGCGCTACTTGGTTCTGAGTCAGCGATGAAATTAATTTCTGTTCTTCGGCGTCAAAATTGCCGTCTGCCCAAGCAACCATTAGCAAGCCGCGTATCCAAACCGCCATTTGCTCGCTGGTATAGGGAGACTGAAGTACGCTCGTCATAACACTCTGATTTGCTTGAATTTACGTTGCGATCCCTTTGAGTCGATTCTAGCTCTGGCTCAGCCTCGGATGGCTGTAAACTTAGAGACGGATCTCCTCACTTTATTGATATTTCTGTGAATTCACCAGAATTTGGGTTATTCCTGATTTCGATCCTAGCGAGCGTTGCAGGGCAATTTTTGCTCAAAGCTGGAGCTTTGAAGTTAGGCAGAGTCAATGCAGCTAATTGGATCGGTCATCTTTTCAGCATTCTCGGTACACCAGAACTTCTAGCGGGTCTGGCTTGCTATGGTTTAGGGGCTTTTGTTTATATTTTGCTACTGACGCGGGTGAATCTCAGCATCGCTGGCCCTGCGGTAAGTCTGACTTATGTATTCTCTGTGCTGCTGGGTTATTTTATTTTCCGAGAAGCGATTCCTTTGAGCCGCGTGGTGGGTTTGGGTCTGATTATCAGCGGCGTGGTGTTAGTGATTTGGAAAAATTAAATTTCGTGCATTACGCCCTGCGCCACTTTTTCTTAACCCCTATTGATTGGGCGAAAATACAGAAAGTTGCACACCGGGTGTCATTAGTAATTGCTAATTGGTTCGTATCAACCATCATCCTTCACCCTTTTAGGAGTAGCGACTGCAACCAAACCATATACTCGGATGCCATGTTGTGCGAGCGTTTGAGCCGCAGATTGAGCCGTCGCTCCTGTCGTATAAATGTCATCTAATAACAACACTGGCGTAGATGGACGGCTACGAAGAAATTCTTTTCCAAGGGAGAAAGCGCCAGCTAAGTTTTTTTCTCGCTCGGTGCCAGATAAGCTAAACTGAGCCTCTGTCGCCCGTACCCGTTCCAAACCCAGCGATCGCATGGGGTAGCCGGTATAATCGCAAAAGCTTTGAGCCAGTAAATCTGCCTGATTGTAGCCTCGCTGACTCACTTTGGAGGGGTGCATGGGGATGGGCACTACGGTTAATTTGAGCTGAGCGGATACCGGAGAATTCAGCCATGCTTGAGCAAGCCAATGACCCAACGGACGAGCCAGTTGGGGATGGTTTTCATATTTTAGGGCAGCGATCGCTCTCTTCATTGCCCCTCCATATCCGCCCCAAGCAAACACGGGTAGTTGCCCTTGCCAAAATTGGTTAGGATTGGACATCTGACAGCGTTGCAGTTGCCGCTGACAGTCTTCGCAAAATTCTTGAGAAGTCGGGCGCTGGCAGAGTGGGCAGTTGGACTTCAGAAATAGATTTAGCAAACCTTTTACAGTCTGGCTCCAATGCCCCATTTTGAGTACCTCCTCCTTTGGGGAGATTTCTTTAAAATACAAGTAGGTTTGTAAGCGATCGCGCAAGTAACGTCTAGCTTAATTTTTTACAAAATTAATGAATTTAACTTTAAGAATCAGAGTTTTTTTAAACTTTCACACCGAATTACACCAAAAAATAGCTGAAGTTCCAGAATAATGGCTGACTCTAATCATGTCAGAAAAAAGTCGTCGAACACGAGCTTCGGGTCGCAGGTCATTGGCCCCATCCTAACAGTGGTGACGCTTGTCGCCATTGAGGTGCTGTCTCAGACAAAATTTGCCATCCCCAACCCAGGCCCGATTTCCCTCACCACGGTTGTTTATGCTACCTTCAGCGGCAGTTTTTGGGCTGGGTTGATTAGCGCAGCGATTTCGCTGGTGTATGCCCTTGGCTTCTTTTCCAACCCCGGACATTTGTTTGAGTACACAGACGAAAATGCCCGTCACTTGCTCGTACTAGCCTTCACCACACCAGCTCTGGTGTTGATGGTCGGGTTTCTAAAGCGCCGCGCAGAACAAGCTTTGAGGCTAGAGGCGACTAACGACATTCTGAATCAGCAACTGGGCGAACGCAAACAGGTCGAGGAAAAGCTGAGGAGGGCAAACGAGCGCTTTGAGCTAGCGGCTGCGGCAATTAATGGGATTATCTACGAATTGGATCTGACTCAGAACACGATAGAAAGGACACAAGGGCTGAGTGAGGTTCTAGGCTATCAAATTGAAGAAGCCCAAACAACTGTTCAGTGGTGGATGGAGCGGATTCATCCGGATGACCGACAGCGGGTACACGAGGAAATAAACAGCAAGATCGCCGCCAGTAGTAGTTTTACCGTTGAATATCGGATTCGCCACAAAAACGATCGGTATCTATATGTTTGGGATAGAGGGCTTATCGTGCGAGATGCTGATGGGCGTGCAGTGCGCGTGGTTGGCTGTACTTTAGACATCAGCGAAAGCCGAATTGCTCAAGACGAATGCGATCGCGCTCATTCGCAATTGGAAACCGAACGCGCCCTCCTAGAAGCGGTGCTGCGGCAGCTACCAGTCGGCGCGATTGTTGCGGAAGCTCCCTCCGGGAAGCTGATCCTCGGCAACGAGCAGGTGGATCGGATTTGGCGTCATCCTTTTCGGCAATCTAGGGATATTGAGGAGTACCGCGAGTACCAAGGCTTCCACGCCGACGGGCGACCTTATCAGCCGCAGGAATGGCCTTTGGCACGTTCCATCAGCACCGGCGAAGTCGTCATTGATGAAGAAATTCAATTTTTGCGGGGGGATGATACGCGGGGCACAATGCACGTCAGCTCCTCTCCGGTATGCGATCGCGCGGGCAAACTCGTCGCTGCTGTTGTCACCTTTTTCGACATCACCCAGCGCTCTTCAAACCAAGCTTTGTTAGCGACGCAAAACACGGTCTTGGAAATGATTGCCAAAGGTGCCGCCCTCCCCTCCGTACTGGATGTTCTCGCCCGGTTGATCGAACAACAGTCGGATGGCGCTCTGTGTTCCATTCTGCTGATGAACAAAGAAAAGCAAAAACTCTATCGCGGTGCAGCACCCAGCATTCCAAACAGCTACTTTCAAGCAGTCCCTGACGGGATTCCCATCGGTGCTGTAGCTTGCAGTTGCGGTACGGCGGTTTATCGGCGCGAACCAGTAGTTGTGTCGGATATTGCCAACGATTTCCTGTGGGCAGAATACAAAGATTTGCCCTTGTCTCATGGATTCCAAGCGTGTTGGTCAGTCCCGATTTTTGCCACGAATGGAGATATCTTAGGCACTTTTGCGATGTATTACCGCAAGCCGCAACAGCCTAGTTTGCACGACCAGAAACTGGTTGAGATATCGACCAATCTGGCAGGCATCGCCATTGAGCGTCACTGCACCGAAGAGGCAAAGCGGCAAAGCGAAGCCCGATTTCGGCGTCTGGTGGAATCCAATATCATCGGGGTCGTCTTCGCCGACTTTAACGGCAATGTCACCGATACCAACGACGCCTTTTTGAATCTGCTTGGCTACACCCGCCAAGAGCTGCAAACGGGCAAAGTGCGTTGGGATATCATGACCCCGGAGGAATTCGACGATTTGGATCGGCACAAAAACCAAGAAATGCTGAACTCCGGCACGTGTACGCCTTGGGAAAAAGAATACGTTCGTAAAGATGGCAGCCGCGTTCCAGTTCTCGTCGGGTTGGCTCGGTTGGAAGAATCTCCCGATAGTTGCGTTGCTTTTGTCCTCGACCGCACCCAACGCAAGCGTGCAGAGGAAGCACTCAAAGAAAGTGAAAAGCGGTTCCGTCAGCTGGCAGAAAACATCGATGAAGTGTTCTGGATTCGTTCGGACGCTCCGAAACAGTTACTCTATGTTAGTCCCGCCTATGAAAAAATCTGGGGTCGCACGACCGTAAGCCTTTACGAAGACCCTTCATCCTGGGTGAATTCCATCCATCCAGAAGATCGAGAGCGGGTAATCGCTGCGGCGAAAAAGCAGAGCTACGAAAAGTACGATCAAGAGTATCGGATTGCCCGACCCGACGGCGAGGAGCGCTGGATACGCGATCGCGCTTTTCCGATCCAAAACGATCGGGGAGAGGTTTACCGCATTGTTGGCATTGCCGAGGACATCACTCGCGCCAAGCAGTTAGAAGCGACTCTGCGGCAACAGGCAGAAGAATTAGAGAGAGCAAGCCGGATCAAAGACGAATTTTTGGCAATCGTCTCCCACGAACTGCGGACGCCCTTAAACGCGATGCTGGGTTGGGCGACGATGCTCCGGACGCGGAAACTCAATGAAACCACCACCGCGCGGGCGCTAGAGACGATTGAGCGCAACGCCAAATCACAGGTAAAACTGATTGAGGATTTATTAGATGTCTCGCGCCTAATTCGCGGGCAAATCCGCCTGAATATTCGTCCAGTTGACCTGATATCGGTAATTGAGTCATCCATCAATACCGTCTTACCTTCCTGCGAAGCCAAAGCGATCGCTCTAGAATCAATGCTCGTTCCTGATATTGGCGTTGTGATGGGTGATGCAGAACGCTTGCAGCAAATCGTCTGGAATCTCCTTTCCAATGCCATTAAGTTCACACCGGAAGGCGGACGAGTCACGGTAAAGTTGTCAACGGTTAAGGGGAATGAGTCATCGGGAATCGGGAATAGCAACCCATCGAACCCATTCCCCATTCCCAACCACGCCCAAATTGAAATCAGCGACACCGGATTGGGCATCAGTCCTGACTTTCTGCCCTACGTCTTCGAGCGCTTTCGGCAAGCGGATAGTACAACGACGCGATCGCAAGCGGGTTTGGGGCTAGGGTTAGCCATCGTCCGCCAACTGGTGGAACTGCATGGCGGCACCGTTGAGGTGACGAGTCCAGGAGAAGGACTCGGAGCGACCTTTACAGTGCGGTTGCCCCTCTTAGAAAGGACACAGGTAGGACTAAAAACTTCAGGAGTGTTAGCGCAGCGGCAGGAAGTGCAGATTGACCTAGAACAAGCAAATGAGAAAACTCAAAATTCCTCTTACTCCTCAACCCTCAACCCTCAGCCCTCAGCCCTCAGCCCTCTTCCCTCCTCTTCTCTCAGTCCTCAGTCCTCAGCCCTCAGTCCTCTTCCCTCCTCTTCCCTCACTCCTCCTGTCCTGAACATTCTGAGTGGAGTGCGGATACTGGTTGTAGATGATGAAGCAGACGCACGAGAATTTCTTTCCACAGCCTTGGAACAGTATGGAGGAAAGATACTTGCTGTGGCATCCGTTCTCGATGCCTTAGAAGCACTCGAACAGTTTCAGCCGGATGTCCTTGTCAGCGACATCGGAATGCCCTTGGAGGATGGCTATTCGCTAATTGCCAAAGTCAGGAACCATTCGGCAGAACGAGTGAGGCGGCTGCCAGCACTCACACTCACCGCCTATGCCAGTAAGGCAGATACCGAGCGAGCGAGCGCTGCGGGTTTCGATGGACACATCGCTAAGCCAGTTGAGCCATCCCTGTTAGCAGAAGCGATCGCTAAGCTTATTCGCTAGACGCACTGCTTGCTCAATTGGCTGAAAGAACGAGAGCGGCGCGATCCCCAAAGTCGGGATTTAACCCTCAAAATAGTATCAGGAGGGGAAAAGCAATCTATGCATATCATACCTTGGGCCGCTCTCGGCTACGGGCTAGTAGTATCTATTTGTACTTTGCTGGGTCTGTGGCTAGGGCCGGAATTATTAAACAATCTTTTTGCAGCGAATGGTTTTATCCCACATGGACATTGCTATTTGTGGAAACCAGGGTTGGTGTCACTTCATGTTGCCACCGATACGTTAATCGGACTGGCGTATGTTTCGATTTCAGTGACGCTAGTTTATTTAGTCCACAAAGCTCGTCGAGATATTCCTTTTCATTCAGTATTTATCGCCTTTGGATTTTTCATTATTGCCTGCGGTGCCACGCATTTTATAGAAGTGTGGACACTATGGATGCCCGTTTATTGGCTATCCGGAACGATTAAATTAATTACAGCGATCGCTTCAGTGACGACAGCCTTGGTAATCCCGCCATTAGTTCCTCAAGTCCTGACCCTGATTGCCTCTGCAAAAACCTCTGAAGATCGTAAACTCCAACTAGAAACGGCAAACGTTGAGTTAGAGACGCTTTACCAAAAACTTAAGGAACTTGACCAATTAAAAACCCAATTTTTTGCCAACGTTAGCCACGACTTGCGGACACCACTTGCCTTGATCTTGGGGCCAACGGAGAAACTGCTCTCCGAGCCGAATCTGACCAACCCAGAACAACGTCAAAACCTAGAATTGGTGGATCGTAACGCCCGTACCCTGCTCAAACGGGTCAACGATTTGCTGGATGTCTCCAAGCTGGAGGCAGGCAAAATGGAAGTGAACTACGCGCTCAGCGACGTGGCTGAGCTGGTGCGGCTGATTGCTGCCAACTTTGAAACCATTGCAGAAGACCGTCAGATATCTTTCGTTGTCGAAACTCCTCCATCTCTTAGGGCGAGTGTCGATCCAGATAAGTGGCAGCGCATCTGCTTCAATCTACTTTCCAACGCCTTCAAATTCACCCCGATCGGGGGTAGTATCTGCTGCATCCTTGCGGAAGTCAGTCCTCAGGAGCAAGGGCACAGAGGCACAGAGGCGCAAATCTTCCCCCTGGACTCCCTGTCGTCTTCATCCTTCACCCTCACCATTGAAGATACTGGCCCAGGCGTGCCACCAGAACTCCGGGAAGTCATTTTTGAGCCGTATCGCCAAGAGGAATTCGTTACTCAGCAAGGATTTGGCGGTACTGGTCTGGGGCTAGCCATTGTTAAGGAGTTCGTTGAATTGCACGGCGGCTCCATAGAAGTTAACCAGGCTCCAAAAGGCGGGGCAGTTTTCACGACCTGGATGCCGCAAGGAGCACCCTCAGACGTTCTAAGTACCAATACAGAAGGGTTGCTAGTACCCGATGGGAATCGCGATTTTCATCTGGATGGGGAGACGATTGCGATCGCGCAACCAGCTGCTACAGACTCCGACAAGCTGACTTCGACAAATCTTCAAATCGATTCGACGCGATCGCCCCAGGCGAAAACATCCACAAATTACAAGGAAATTGCCCTTTCTGTAATGGCAGAACTGGGGCATCAACCCAACGATTTGGAATCGGCATTAAATTACCAGTCATCAGAAATTTTCCCATCAGAACAGTCCGCGCAAAATCCTCAAGGTGAAATTTCTAATTCTCAATCCCCACTCGTGCTGGTAGTTGAAGACAATCCGGAAATGAATCGCTTCATCGTCGAGAGTTTAGCGCCAGAGAATCGGGTCGTAAGTGCCCGGAATGGGCAGGAAGGATTGGACAAAGCGATCGCCCTGCATCCTGACTTAATCCTCACCGATATGATGATGCCTCAAATGAACGGCGACCAGCTAGTGCGGGAAGTCAGAGCCATCAAGGAACTCGATACGATCCCGATTGTTCTGCTGACGGCGAAAGCAGACGACGAGCTACGGGTGCAGATGTTACGAGAAGGGGTACAAGATTACCTGATGAAGCCCTTTCATATCGAGGAACTCCGAGCGCGGGTGGGCAATGCGATCGCTATGAAACGCACCCGTGAGATTCTTCAGCAGGAGTTACAAACTCTGGATATAGACCTCGCCACCTTAGCCAAAGAACTCACCTCCCGCCAGCGCGAATTGCAGGCTTCCCATCAAAATTTAGAAATTCGGGTTCGGGAAAGAACTGCCGAACTCGCAACAGCGAATGAATTACTTCAAGAACAAATCGCCCTGGCTCAACAAGCCGAACAAGAGCTGCGGAAGAGCGAACAACGCTTCCGCAGCTACTTTGAACTTCCTTTAGTCGGGATCGCCATTAGTTCGCCAGACAAAGGTTGGCTAGACGCCAACGATAAATTGTGCGACATCTTTGGCTATTCCCGGCAAGAACTCACGCAAATGACTTGGGATCAATTAACTCATCCCGATGATTTGCCAGCCGATGTAGAGCAATTCCAGCGGATTTTAGCAGGCGAAATTGAAGCCTACTCAATGGACAAGCGGTTTATCCGCAAAGATGGTCAAACGATCCACGCCAGCATCTCGACTCGCTGCGTGCGCCGTACTGACGGCTCAATTGATTACTTCGTGGCTCTCGTTCAGGACATCACCGAACGGTACCAAGCACTTCAAGCACTCAAATGGGAAAGATCCATCCTTCGCAGCTTCTTCGATAGCGCTTCTTTGATGATGGGAATTGTCGAATTGGTGGAAGATGACATCCGGCATATTTCTGATAACTCCACCTCAGCAAAGTTCTTTGGGCTAACTCCCGAAGCGATGCAAAATCGACTGAGTAGCAGTTTGGGAGTCCCGCCGCAATACCTGCGATTGTGGATTCATCAATATCGGTTGGCTCAACGCACCCAGACAACCATCCGCTTTGAATACCCTCACGAGACTGACTTGGGTAAGAAGTGGCTGTCTGCTAGCGTCTGTCCCATCGAGGGAGCTTCCAGTTTGCATCCGAAATTTGCGTATGTGATTGAGGACATCACCAACCGCAAAAAATCTGAGAAAGAACGGCTCCAGCTCGTCCGCGAACAGGAAGCGCGTGCCCAAGCTGAAGAGGCGCAGCAGCGTTATCTCTCCCTAGCAGAGGCGATTCCACAGATGGTGTGGACGGCACAGCCAGATGGGTCTGTGGATTACTACAACCAACGCTGGTTTGACTACACGGGAACGACGCTGGAGCAAGCCCAAGGCTGGGGATGGCAGCCTATACTCCATCCAGACGATTTGCAGGCATCGGTAGACGGCTGGAACAATGCTATTGATACGGGTGAGACTTACGAAGCGGAATGCCGCTTTAAGAGAGCCTCAGATGGCGTTTACCGCTGGCATCTGGTTCGGGCATTGCCGCTACGCGATCGCCATCAATGGGTCGTCAAGTGGTTCGGGACTTGCACCGACATTGACGATCGCAAGCGCGCGGAACAGTCACGGCAATTCCTCTCGGAAGCTGGCGTCGTGCTGGCTGACTCGCTGGATTATCAAGCTACGTTAGAACGCCTCGTACATCTGGCGGTGCCGCACCTTGCCGACTGGTGCGCCGTCCATACAGTTGAGCCGGATGGCACGATTCGCCAACGAGCGGTTGCCCATGCAGACGCCTCAAAGGTTGAGCTGGCATGGGAGGTAGAGCGTCGTTATCCCTTCGATCCCAAGGTGCCCCGTGGTTTGGCGAAAGTGTTGCATACAGGTGAGGCAAAACTCGCTCCGGAGGTTTCCGATGAATTGCTCGTCGCGATCGCCCGCGATCCGGAACACTTGGAAATCCTCCGCAAGGCAGATTTCAAATCCTATATGTGCCTACCATTAATTGCCCGTGGACGAATCTTGGGAGCGATCGCCTTTATTACTGCCGAATCGGGTCGCCACTACAATCAGGCGGATCTCTCCTTGGCTTCTGAACTAGCTCACCGCGCTGCCCTGGCGGTAGACAATGCGCGACTTTACCACGAAGCTCAAGAAGCCAATCGCATGAAAGACCAGTTCCTGGCGATTGTCTCCCACGAACTGCGAACTCCGATCAACGCCGTCCTGGGTTGGGCACAGCTGCTCCGCAGCCGCAAGTTTGATGAAAAGCGCACAGCGCAAGCGTTGGAAACTATCGAGCGCAATGCCAAGGCACAGACGCAGCTGATTGAGTCGCTTTTGGATGTCTCGCGCATGATCCGGGGGAACTTGCCCCTCAGTCTCCTCCCAGTTGACCTAGTGCCGGTGATTCAAACTTCCATTAATTCTGTACTGGCAACAGCTCAGACACGGGAAATTCAAGTAGAGACAGTGCTAGACCCCTCTGGCAGACGTGTCCAAGGCGATCCCGTCCGATTGCAGCAGGTAATGTCAAATCTACTCTCGAATGCTCTCAAGTTCACACCGAACGGCGGACAAGTGACGGTGCGAATGTCAATCGTTATGGGGAATAGGTCATCGGTAATGGCTAATCCGGAAGAATCTCACCCATTACCAATTACCAATTACCAATTACCAATGACTCACTATGCCCAAATCCAAATCAGCGACACCGGAGTGGGTATTACTCCTGACTTTTTGCCCCATGTCTTTGACTTGTTCCGTCAGGCTGATAGCACAACCACGCGATCGCATGGCGGTCTAGGGCTAGGACTCGCGATTGTCCGCTATCTTGTAGAAATGCATGGCGGCACCGTCAGCGCCCAAAGTCCAGGCGAAGGACTCGGAGCCACTTTTACAGTGCGCCTACCTCTTTTAGAGAGTACGCAAGTAGGGCTGAAAACTTCAGGACTGTTAGCGCACCAGCACGAAGTGCCGACTGAGGTAGAAGACACAAATCAAGAAAGAAAAAATTCCTCATCCCCTTCCCCTTCCCCTTCCCTCAATCCTCAGTCCTCAGTCCTCAGCCCTCAGTCCTCTTCCTCTTCCTCATCCCCTTCCCTGAATCCTCAGTCCTCAGTCCTCAGCCCTCAGTCCTCTTCCTCTTCCCTCAATCCTCATGCTCTCAGCGGATTGCGCCTTCTGTTAGTGGAAGATGATGCCGATATCCGCGAAGTCGTTGTCACCACTCTAGAGGAGGCAGGAGCAAGTGTGAGAGCCGTGGCATCAGTGCCAGAAGCCATGAAAGCGCTGGATCGAGAGTTGCCAGACCTGGTGATTAGCGATATCGGAATGCCATTAGAGGACGGCTATGGGCTGATTCGCCAACTGCGGAATCGAGAAGCCGAACGCGGAGGCAAGATTCCCGCGATCGCGCTGACCGCCTACACCACTGAGGAAGATCGGCTGCAAACTCTTGCCGCTGGCTATCAGCGCCATCTTTCTAAGCCGGTGGAAACCGCCCAGTTGGTAGCAGTCGTGGCGAATCTTTGGAAATCTGCGGGTCAAATTCAGAATGATGAATAAATAATTAAGTTATGATGCATTGTTCCCTATTTACCCTTTCACCTGAGTGGAAAAACTCCACTGGCTCGACCAAATTCAACCCTTCGACCGCACCCTGGTAGGTGACAAAGCTTTTTCCTTGAGCCGAGTCATACAGCGTGGCTATCCGGTCGTGCCCGGTTTTGTCGTTCCGGCAACCGCAGCCCGTCAATTTCTCGAAAGCATTCAATGGTCGGCACCGCTTGGCTTAGACCTGCCCTATTCTTCGCTACATCTGGATGTAGATAATCCCCGCCAACTACAGAGCGTTGCTCAAACGATTCGGCAGGAAATTACAGCCGCTACGCTACCGTCGTCTTGGATGTCGGAGATAGAATCGGCACAAGCGCATTGGCAAACGAAGGTGCTGATTTTGCGCCCCTCTTTGGCTTTAGATCCGGCGTCCAAAGTCCAGGCAACCGGGGTGCTTTTACCAGAGTCTGGGCTTTTAGAATCCCACGTTTGTCTGGCGACGCCAGAGAGCTTGGCGATGGGCTTGAAGCTGGCTTGGGCAGAGCTGTTTCGTGCCAGAAGTTTGTTTTATTGGCACTGTTGGGGTATTCAGACTGCTCAGCTGAACTTGGCGATTTTAGTGCAACCCGTCTTAGATGCGATCGCTTCCGGGACTCTTCAAGCAACTCCAGAGTGCTGGGAAATTCAGTCAACTTGGGGACTGGGCAAGGCGCTAGTCTTGGGAGAAGTGGTTCCAGATTTCTATCAGGTGCAACCAGAAACGGGGGAAGTGCAAACTCGATATCTGGGCAGTAAAACCCGTGCTTATCGTCTTGAGAACTTTAGGGACGCCCAAACCAACACAAACAGCACGGAGAATTTCACAAACACCCACCCTTCTCGATTAAGGGTAGATAATTGTCTAGAAGCTTATCTGCTCAACGAAGAGCAACAAAATTATTACGCCCTGGAAGAAAAACACTTAGATGTTCTTATTCAACTGGCGAAGCAACTGAGGACTGAACTCGGCCCAACTTTTACTTTGGAGTGGACGCTCTCTCCAGGAAAAGAAAATGAAGGCAACCAGTTGTATCTCACACAAGTCATCGTTGGGCACTCAGCAATGAGCTTGAAGGAGTCCAAAATTAAAGTAGGAGCGGTTAAGGAATCCTTACAGCACTCAGTAGAGATCGGTCATTCCTCCTTGATGCTCGCTCCTTTATCCTTCTTTTCGCCCCAGACTCAGCACCGCCTACAGGAAGGGAAAGTGCCTACAGTGCCAGAACCAGACCTAAAGCCTTTGATCGAAGGGCTGGGAGCGTCAGCAGGACGAACCATTGCGATCGCTCATGTATTAACCGATTCCAATCATCTCCACTTCCCTGATGCCGATAGAGATGAAAACTCGCCTGTTAATGGGAAAATTTTAGTCGTCAAAAGCATTACTCCCGATCGGCTGGTACTGCTAAAACAGGCTGTCGCTGTAGTTGCCGAACAGGGTGCGATGACTTGTCACGCTGCCATTATTGCCAGGGAATTAGGCATCCCAGCGGTTGTGGGTGCTGTTGGTGCCACCCGGCTCATTCAAACCGGCGACGCCGTGCTAGTGGATGGCGACAAGGGAGCAGTTTATCGCGTTGAGGCTCAAGCAGGCGATCGGGAGAAAATTCTTCCGCACTCCTCTCTCTCCACCCCACACGCTGCACTTTCCACCCCGCACTCTGGACTCCCCACTCCACACGCTGCACTTTCCACCCCGCACTCTGGACTCCCCACTCCACACGCTGCACTTTCCACTCCTCGTCCCTCAGCCCTCAGCCCTCAGCCCTCAGTCCTCAGTCCTCAGCCCTCAGTCCTCAGTCCTCAGCCCTCAGCCCTCAGTCCTCAGCCCTCAGTCCTCAGTCCTCAGCCCTCAGTCCTCAGTCCTCAGCCCTCAGTCCTCAGTCCTCAGTCCTCAGTCCTCGCAACTCAACTGCTGGTCAACCTCAGTCAACCCAGCAGTATCAAACGCGCGGCTCAGATGCCGGTGGATGGAGTAGGATTATTGCGCTCTGAGCTGATGCTGCTGGAAGTTTTGCAGGGACAACATCCTCAACGATGGCTCCAGCAGCAGCGTGAAGACGAGTTGAGGGAAATTCTTGCCCAACAACTGTGCCAGTTTGCCGAGGCATTTGCGCCTCGCCCGGTATTTTATCGCTCTCTAGATTTGCGATCGCATGAATTTCAATACTTAGTTGGTGGTTCTTTGGGGCACCCGGAAGCCAATCCGATGCTAGGGATGAGGGGAACATTCAGCTATGTTTCCAATCCCGCCTTGTTCGATGTAGAACTGGCAGCTTTAGTACGGGTGCAGCAATTGGGATATACCAATGTCCGCTTGCTGTTGCCTTTTGTCCGCACGGTGGAAGAGTTTTCCTTCTGTCGCCGCCGCGTTGAACAAGCCGGACTCAGCCAATCGCCTCAATTCCAACTCTGGATCGTCGCTGAAGTGCCGTCGGTTCTATTTTTGCTACCTGATTACGTGAAAGCGGGCGTCCAGGGAATCTCGATTGGCACTAACGATCTCACCCAGCTGCTGCTGGGAGTTGACCGAGACCAAGCGCAGATGGCGGCGGCGTTTGATGAGCGTCATCCAGCAGTCACGCAAGCGATCGCGCAACTCATCCAAATGGCAAAACAGGCAGGAATTCCCTGCTGCATCTGCGGTCAAGCACCGGCTCAATATCCAGAGTTGATCGATCGGCTTGTGCAGTGGGGCATTCCCTCAATTTCTGTGGAACTAGATGCCGTTGAGCGAACCTATAACGCGATCGCTCGTGCCGAACAACGCCTTCTCTTAGCAGCCGCCCGTCGTCAGTTGAATCAATAAGTAGCGATCGGCAAAAATCTGGTAGAGACGGTTTCAAATCCACACCCACTTTTTGCCCTTTGTCTTAAGTCATCCTATTTTCAAGGGTTGTCTTTCAAGGGGTGTCTGCCAACCGATTTTTCTAATAATTCCCTTCCGAGAAAGGTTAATAGATACTACTTAAGGCTGTTGCGCTTTTGCTTCTAATCGTGAACAACTAAAGAGTATACCTATCATAGAATTCGTGTGGTTTCACCTTGGCGAAATCCACTCCTGCTGGAAGAGTACACAATGAGCCGCGTCGTTGTCTGTTTTTACAGTGGCAGATGGATTCCAATTATGTTTTGTCCCTTGGTAGAAGCGATCGCGTTTCACCAGAATGCACTAAAAGAGGGAAAGGAAATTTTTATTTTTCCTCCTAATTGCGATCCAAACGATTTCTTGAGTGACCTAACTTATATTCAACCCCCCGTCCTTGGGGAAGCGGGGGGGTTGACAAACTTAGCAATTTTGAAACCCTACGATCGATCGCAGTCAATCGCTGATTAATAGCGGAAAATTGCTGCTACCGGAGCCTCATCCGGTACTTTTTCCGGCTCCACTGCATAGACTTTACCACCGTTCAAAATTGTATGAGTAGCGGCAAAATCCAACATATCTTCGTCGTCCGCCTGTGGTTCAGGGTGTAAATCTACGGTCATGGTTTCAGGGTCAAAGTGACCCCAGCGCTGCTCGCCGACCGCGACAAACAAAGAATCAACCCGGTGATAATAAGCAGATTGGATGATTTCTTTGATATCGTGGGATACTTTACTCGTATCGTTTCCAGCCAGTTCTTTGTATACCTCTACAACCCCCTCAATATTCTCTTGTAACAGAGGCTCCACAATCGGTAAAGCGAGTTCGTGCAATTCTTCTGGCTTGAATATTTCAGGATTTCCAGTAATTCCTTCCTCCACCAAATGTTGATAAGTATTTGCCTCTTTGTAAATCGGGAAAAGATACTCAACTCCCGCTAACACCAAAGGGCCTTTCTTATTCCGGAAGAAGTCGTGCAATGCACCATCAATCTGATGGAAAAATTGCAGGAGATCCTTCTTGATATCATCCTGATCCGGGCTTCCCTGCCCGTGGAAACTACCGGGTTGCTGAAAAGTATTGTTGGTTCCCCCCTTTGATGTGGCAATCCGAATCTGACCGTCCTTGGAAGTCGCGTCATATTGGAGAGCTTCATCCTTGCTTTTCGGCAAGTTTTCAATATGCACCTCTTTGACAGTAGTGCGGGTTGCCTGAAGCAGGCGGACATCCTTTTGGCTAAGCGCTAGGATGTAGAACCGTCCATCGTTGTTGACGATAGGCAACAGCGGCTTAATGTGGAAGCGATCGCTAACCACTACCAATTCTTCAACATCAACCGGAAGCTGGTAGTAACGAAAGACTTCGGGAGAGATAAAAATTGCTACCCCCTCGCCTTGGTTTTCTTCCCAAAACTCAGGGCTATCAATCGCATTCGCTTGCTCAAGCCATGTCATCGCCTGATTGTGGTCAATCCCCATTTCCTCCAAGCGTTGCTCAGCCTCACGCATGAGATTCTTGAAGCGAATCGGGTTTTGTCGAATCTCTGGCCCTGCCTTTTCCATCGGCATATAAATCGAGATACAGGGACTAGCGGAATTTTCTATCAAACTTTTTAATTCATCAGTAGACAATAGCGGCATCTGATTGGACTCCTTTCAAAAATATTCAGAAAGGACGACAAAAATTGGCAATCTCTAAAGAAAGATATGGCGGAAAAGGCCATACAGGAAATCCGCCCTTCTAGGGAAATAATTATGGTTGCGGCTGCGGGAAATTCTTAAATGCAAAACCCAACCTAAATTCATTTCAGACTAAGACAGGTGCGATGCCATCTTTCTTTTGATAGGAACTTTGGCTCACACCTGATCAAAATCCCAGCAAAAATCCCAGCAAGTCTTTATCTGTCAAAAAGATTCAGGGAGAATAATAAGATTGAGGGTTTCCCTGTTCCATTCCACCGCAATCGGCATTTTTATGATTGATAGCGATCGCATTCACCAGCGGGAAGTCATTGGACTGCTACCAGCAGGAGGGCAAGCAACGCGCATCAGCCCCTTACCGATGAGCAAAGAGTTGTACCCGATTGGATTTCGCCCGGTGGATAGCGGCAGCGGCACCTTACGCCCCAAAGTCGTGAGCCATTACTTACTAGAGAAAATGCGGTTGGCAGGGATTAAGAAGGCATACACCGTACTGCGTCCGGGAAAATGGGATATTCCGGCTTATTTTGGGGACGGCACCCTGCTAGACATGAACCTCGGCTATCTGATGCTGGGGTTGCCTTATGGCGTTCCTTATACCTTGGATCAAGCCTATCCCTTCGTGCAAGACGCAGTGGTAGCACTGGGCTTTCCCGACATCCTTTTTCAGCCTGAAGACGCCTTTGTGCGGTTGCTGGCACGGCTTGCGGCTGGTAATGCCGATGCGGTTTTGGGATTATTTCCGAACGATCAACCTCATAAAGCCGGGATGGTTGATTTTGATGCCCAAGGACGAGTCCACTTCGTGGTCGAAAAACCGCCGATTAGCGATTTAAAGTATATGTGGGCGATCGCGGTTTGGACGCCAGTATTTACCCAATTTATGCACGAGTATCTCGCTGCAATCCAAGCTGGGCAACTGCCACAGGCGAAAGAGTTACCGATTAGCGATGTGGTTCAGGCAGCGATTGACAGCGGCTTGCGGGTGGAAGCCGAAACATTTGCGGATGGAACCTACCTGGATATCGGCACCCCTGCGGATCTGGTGAAAGCAGTTCGTCAATTTGCGGCTGATGAGATTGATATCTAAATTAATTGATTCTCGGCTCAGCTTGAAAGAAACAAACGCTTAAGCTGTCGGGGAGTCCGTATGATTGTGATTGGATGGCGACTGGATAGCTTTTAACCGCCTTCGCAAAATTATCCCCAAAGTCACCTGCTTCATCAGCCAGTACAAGCCAGAAATTATGACAAAGGTGACAACCATGACCACCACAGGCCATTTGCCGACCAAGTCATCCAGCACGCTAGTAAATACGGCATCCGGTTGAGTAACAAAATCCCAACTGTTGAAGCGTAGGAATCGCCCTAAATAAATGCCAACAGCGCTAAGACCGTGCAAAGTTAGCTCCATCCAAAGAATGTATTTACTACGTTCGTGGCGATGTAAATAGTAACCTAGATTAATTAAAGATATAACGTAAGCTTCAAAGCCAGCCAGGATAACTAGCAAATACTGGGGGATGAGAACTAGCGTAATCATCCACACCGAGTAGTTAGCGCGAATATCATGAATCAAGTGAATGATATCTGTCAACAAATAGGGCGCATTCGGCAAAAACGCGATAAAAACTAAGACTCCCGCCCACCAGATGAGCGATCGCTTTTGCCTGCTGCGAAATAGCCAAATACTCAACAGCAGAGGGATAAACGCCAGAAACAGATTCCACGTCATCCAGTCCAGATTGCGGGACAAAACCCGCAATATATGTGAAGTCCAGCGAATCAGCTCAAATTTCATACGCGCTGTCTCATTGTTGAATCAGCAGTTTGAGTTCACATTGAAGCTACCAGTATAACTACTGATTCCGGGATGACCACTCTGCCGCAGGGGGATGACGATCTGGAATGTTGCCCCTAATCCTGGCTGCGATAGACAGATGAGTTGTCCTTGATGATTTTCTACCACAATTTGATAGCAAGTCGATAAACCTAAGCCGGTGCCTTTGCCGACTTGTTTGGTGGTAAAAAATGGTTCAAAAATATGGTTTTTGACTTCCGGAGTCATGCCGATGCCATTGTCGGAAATTTCAATCTGCACCTGAGTAGGTGACAAAATTTGGGTGGTGAGGGCGATCGCAAACGGCTGAGATGAAAATCCTGAAAGGGTAATTTCATCCTTGACCTTTTCTTCCTCTTTCATTCTTTCTTCTAAGGCATCAATGGCATTACTAAGCAGGTTGAGAAACACCTGATTGAGTTGTTTCGGATAGCACTCCACGAGGGGTAAGTCACCGTAATTTTTAACCACTTCGATGCCTGGATGTCCCGGACGCGCTTTCAGGCGACGCTGTAAAATTAGCAACGTACTATCGATGCCTTCATGAATATCCACCGGCTTCATATCGGCTTCATCCAGACGGGAGAAGCTGCGTAAGGATATCACAATCTGACGGATACGTTCTGCACCCGTTTTCATGGACTCTAGAAGATTCGGTAAATCCTCAATCACAAAGTCCAGTTCAACCGTTTCGCTATACGCTTGAATCGCCGGGGGTGGGGTGGGATAATTTTGCTGGTAAAGGTTCAGGATGTCGAGGAGGTCTTGAATATAAGCAGTAATATGGCTAATATTGCCAGTGATAAAGTTAATGGGGTTATTAATTTCATGAGCAATTCCTGCTACTAATTGCCCCAAACTTGACATTTTTTCAGCTTGAATTAATTGCTGTTGGGCTTGTTTGAGCGAGGTGAGCGATCGCGCGAGTTCATTATTCTTTTCTTCTAACTCCAGAGTTCTTTCGGTTACTTTCCGATCGAGATTGTGGGCAAGTTCGAGTAATTGAGCTTCCGATTGCAGCAGTGCTTGCTCGATTCTTTTTTGTTCTGTAACGTCTTGAATCGTGCCGATGAGTCGAGCGGCTTTCCCTCCTTGCTCCTGAATAATTTTGCCAGTGCCGTGGACAATGCGCTCAGAACGATCGGATAAAACAACTCTAAAGTCAGTGCTGAAGGCTTGCTTGAAATACGATGCGGCGTCTATCAATTCTCTGACCCGTTCTCGGTCATCTGGGTGAACGGATGTCAGCAATCGTTCCATACTTGGCTCAAATTCTGCTGGGGAAAAACCCAAGATGCGATAAAGTTCATCCGACCATCGCAGTTGTTGTTTAACCAAGTCTAAATCCCAGTTACCGAGATGGGCGATCCGTTGGGCGTTGGCGAGACTGGCTTCGCTAGAGCGCAGTGACGCTTCAGCTGAGGCGCGTTCCGCAACCGCCGCCCCCAAAACCAAAGCAGTGACTGCGATAACGCCCATGAAGGCTTGTAAAAATTGCAAAGCTTGGTCGGTATTAATGGCAACTGCCGCAAACGGCCCATCCCCCAAGGCGGTGCCCCAGATAGCAATGCAGGAGACAAGTAGAGTTGCCAATACAGCGCCTTGCTGATTAAATCGGAGGGCTGCCCAAGCGACCAAAGGGAAGGGCATGTAGGCAAGGGGATAGTGAGCGATCGCTGTAGCAGTTTTGGCGAAGAAAACTGACTGGGTGACGGTTGCAAGCAAAGTCAGCAAAAGCATCGCCTCGATGATTCGCTCTCGTCTTGTGTCTAAGCGAGGAAGGACACTCCAAGTCAAGATCGCCGGGACTAACACTAAAACTGCCATGCCATCCCCTAACCACCACGTCCACCACGTCGTCGCATAGTCGCTCCAAGGGATAAGATTTGCCCAGCAAAGAGTCGTCAAACCCAGAGTGGAAGCGACTAGAGTAGACAGCATCACAGACAAGCCGAGAAAACCGAAAACATCTCGCAGGCGATCCAGAGAGGGGCGCAAACGAATCGAAAGAAGCAACGTGACCCCGACTAGAGCCTGCAAGGTGGTAGCCAAGCTGCCAGCAATGGCAACAGATAGGGGTACGTGCAGAACTACTTTGGCAAATAAAAATTCACCTAGCACGACTCCAGGCCAAAGCTTTCGCCCCCCGATAAACAGCACGCCTTGGGTAATCCCCGCCGGAGGCCAAACCGGCGTTACGTACTTATTCAACACCGGAAGCGCCAGTGATAGTTTTGCTGCACCAATGTAGATGGCAGTCAGTATGGCGACGCTGGCTAAGTATCGCCAAAGCCGAGTTTGGGACATAATACGGCGGTTTAGGGGTTCAAAATGCGAGATGTTTTCTCCTTGCAACCATAATCCGCTGAGCTAGATGTTGCAAAGGTAAATATAGACAAATTTTTAACTGAAGGGAGAAATCCGATAATTAATCTGATTTCACCTTCGGTTTAGTACAAATTAAGCAATAATCCAGTGCCAATCGATTTAAGCAGCCTGCCCTAACAATCGCCTAGAATCCCTATCAGGGGCTAAATAAAAGGATTAAAAAGTGGAAACTTCTATGCAAGATCGGTTGCAGGCAGCGATCGCTCCTTATCGCACAGCGGTAGATTATCTAGAAATTCGCTTAGAACAAAGTGAGTCTACCTCTATCTCCTTTCGCGGTCATCAGCTGGATGCCGTAGATCGTAACTTTACCCTGGCTGGGGGCATTCGCGCTTGCCACATGGGCGGCTGGAGTTTTGTCACTTTCAATGGTTTAGCTGAGTTGAAAGACCGGATTGAAGAAGCGATTTCTCAAGCGCATCTGGTCGGAAAAGAAACGACGATGCTAGCGCCAGTGGAACCCATTCAAGATTATGTGGCGGTGGAAATCGGGCGCGATCCACGTGGGGTTTCTCTGGCAGAAAAGCGGCGGTTATTGGAGGGATATAACCAACTGCTGCTAGATTTTGACCCCCGAATTCAAACGACAATGGTGAATTTGCGCGATCGCTTCGGCATCACCTATTTTGCCAATTCTCTCGGCACCTGTATTGCCCAAGAACGCTTGGATGTGTCGGGTCGATTTGGGGCGATCGCTAGGGAAGAAGGTTCTGCCCCCCGCCAAGGCTTTGAATCTGTCCATTCCCGCACAGACTATAACATTCTCGAAGGAATTGAAGACCAGGTACTGGGAGCCGCCAAACGCGCTGTCGGTCAATTGGAAGCCAAATCAGTCAAAGGCGGACAATATACCGTCGTTCTCGACCCATATCTCGCGGGTGTCTTCATTCACGAAGCTTTTGGACATCTTTCGGAAGCTGATTTTGTCTACGAAAACCCCCGGATGCAGGAATTGCTTACTCTAGGCAAACCCTTAGCCATCAAACAACTGAATGTGGTTGATGATGCCACGATGCCCGATTTACCTGGTTCTCTCAAGTATGACGATGAAGGCGTCCCCGCTCAACGCAAATATTTAATTAAAGACGGCATCCTCACCCAGCGCTTGCATAACCGCGAAACTGCTGGCAAGCTGCACGAAGCTCCGACTGGCAACGCTAGGGCACTTAACGCGACTTATCCTCCGTTGGTGCGGATGACCAATACCGGCATTGAACCGGGGGAACACTCCTTCGATGACATGATTGGGGATATCGAGGAAGGCGTCTATGCGGTGCGGATGCTTGGCGGACAAACCAACGGCGAGATGTTTACCTTTGCCGCTGCTGAAGGCTATATGATTCGCAATGGCAAGATAGCTGAAAGAGTGACTGATGTCAGTCTGACTGGCAATGTCTTCCAAACGCTTAAAGATATTGAGGCGATTGGGAACGACTCCATCTATATTAATGGTGGGTGCGGGAAAGGCGGACAAATGCCTCTACCCGTGAGTGTGGGGGGTCCCCATCTGCGAATTAAAAATGTCGTGGTGGGCGGTCGCTAGGAGGAACCGGGAAGCTATGAAGAATTCTCTCCCTTTCTCCAATGACCCATTACCGTATAGCAATTCTAAATGATTCGTGAACGCGAGATCCCCGACTTCTTAGGGAAGTCGGGGATCTGAATCGATAGACGCTCTAATCAAAAAGGGGATGCCGCTAGTAAACGGCATCCCCTTTTGTTTTATTTAATTAACGTGCATAGCATGGCATTTGTGGCGGTTTTGCCCCAGTACACTTGCACGGAAACAGCAGACTCCGAAGGCTCGGTATTTGAGACTGAGAGTATCACTTAATTCAGGTTTAGTGGAAGTAGTTGGCTTCCGCTTCCAACTGGCGAATCAAAGCTTCGTCACCTTTGGCTCTGGCAATTTCTAGACGATGCTGCAAGCTTTTTTGAATGTTTTCGCGGTGAGCCGCAGCCGCATTTTTCTGGTTATCTTGGCGTCTTCCGTTCATAATGGACATTATTTTTAACCGACTTGAGGTATCTGCTACTTTCCTAATATAGCCTAAATCCCCAAAAAATGGTAGTTTTTGTTACAGAATATTCATAGTTTGTTAGCTAGCGTTAAGGGTTAAAGCTTTGCAACGAATACGGGTTTGAGAGCGATTGCCCTTGCTGAAGGTAAGCTAGACTCTGAAAACGTTCAAAAAAGACGTTCAAACCACCGCGCGTTCTGGTTGCATCAACAGCATCGCACCCGCGCTTGGCACAAAGAATCCTTCTTAACAAAGATGTATCAAAACCGGATCGTTACTCTGACGAGCGATTTTGGCTTAAGCGATGTATATGTAGGGGTGATGAAAGGCGCGATTGCTCAAATCAACCCGACGCTGACGGTGGTGGATCTCACCCATGAGATTCCCCCTCAGAATATTACAGCCGCAAGGTTTTGTTTGATGAATGCCTACCCTTATTTCCCGAAAGGGACAGTGCATATTGCTGTTGTCGATCCAGGAGTGGGAAGTAGCCGCAGAGCGATCGCAGTTAAACTTGCAGATGGTTTCCTGGTGGGACCCGATAATGGGCTATTTAGTGGCATTCTGAGTAATAGTGGGGTTTCTCCGTCCTTACTAGAAATTGCCGCTGTCGAACTCACGAACCCCGACTATTGGCGCACAAACGAAGCCAGTTCAACGTTTCACGGTCGAGATATCTTTGCCCCCGTAGGTGCCCATCTTGCCAGCGGCGTTCCACTAGAACAACTGGGAGACGCTATCGATCCAGCCAGCGTAGTTCAACTGCCCATCCCTGAATGCAGCCAGACAGAGGCGGGTATCACGGGTTGCATTCAGTATATCGATCGCTTTGGCAACTTAATTACAAATATTCCAGGTACCTTCGTCCAAGGAAAAATCTGGTCTGTGGTTGTGGGATTTAGGCTACCCAGTTGCCAGACTTACAGCGACAGTCCAACCGGAGAAGCGATCGCTTTAATTGGCAGTCACGGTTGGGTCGAAATTGCTGTCAACGGAGGCAATGCTCAGTCGCAACTGCAACTAGACTGGGGAGATGAGGTGCTTCTTCATCTGGATTAATTCAATTCCTAATCGGGATTTATACATCCGCATCGCTGATATTGTATAGCAATTTTCGGATAGGTTTTATGACTCAGTTAAATGTGTCTGACTCGACAGTTTACCAAGGTCAGTTTGGCGAATTTACGATAACCGAGAGCGATCGCACTGGCGTGATCGTTTACCGTAGCGGCTTAATGGTAGCGGCTTTAAGCTTTGCTTTAGGTAGCTTTCTGGTGCTAAAGACAAACATGGGATTGTCACTCCTCACCCCGCTGTACGGCTGTTTTTGTTTGGCATTGGGCGTCAGTTTATTTACCATCCATATTTACCTAGAACCGCTACACCGACTCCTTCAAGCTTTTTGGGCAATTGGTGTTTTATCAGCCACAGTCCTGGCGCTGCAAAGTAGCGAACCTCTCGCCCTATTTGTCTACAATCACCCAATAACCCTTTTTGGAGTCGGCTTCACCTTTGCGGCATTAACGGGAATTTATTTCAAAGAAGCCTTTTGCTTCAACCGTCTAGAAACTAAAGTTCTCACGCCTTTGCTGCCAATGTTGCTTTTGGGACACCTGACGGGTGTATTGCCAGTGTCAGTAGAACGGGGATTATTGGCAGTTTGGGCAATTCTATTTGTCATATTTGCCTTGCGTAAGGTTGTGCAAGAAATTCCACCGGATATTGGTGATAAGTCGGTGTTTGTCTATCTCAAACAACAGCATTCGGCGAAGGCTTGAGGAAAGCGATTCAACCCAATAAAATGACTTCTCCCCAACTCCTCCCCTGCTAGGAAGCTGTTGGCGAATTAAAACCTAACCCCCTAACCCCCTTCCCTGCGAGGGAAGGGGAAATCATTAGCCTCTCCCCTCGCAGGGAAACGTTAAAGCGAAAATTCGCCAACAAAATCTACTAAAGGAGGGGAGTTAGGTTTCCTGTATTGCCAATCATTTAACTGTCATGGAAGAACGTGCCTTCTGGCTAGCATGGTCGCAAATCCCTGGAATTGGCCCAATTTTGCTCAGGCGCTTGCACCAGCATTTTGGCACGCTCAGTGAAGCCTGGAAAGCCAATCCAGCCGCTTTGAGGGAGGTGGAGGGTTTTGGGCGTCAAACAATTGAAGGGGTGGTAGAGAAGCGATCGCGCCTGCATCCCCAACAATTTTTAGAAGAACACTTGGTAAAAAATCCCTGTTTCTGGACGCCTGCGGATGCTGACTATCCGCGTTTACTCCTAGAGACGCCTACCCCGCCGCCAGTGCTGTATTATCGCGGCAAAGTGCAACTCCAGGAGAATCATGGCATTACGCCAACGATTGGCATTGTCGGTACTCGTCAACCCTCTGAGTATGGCAGACGCTGGACTGGCAAAATTACCGCTGCTTTGACGAAAAGCGGCTTCACGATTGTTTCGGGAATGGCAGATGGCATTGATACGGAAGCGCATCGCGTCTGTATAGAAGCTGGGGGAAGGACGCTGGCAGTTTTTGGTACTGGCGTGGATGTCGTCTATCCTTGGCGCAACAAGTCCCTATACGAACAGATATGCGATCGCGGGTTAGCGCTGAGTGAGTATCCTGCTGGCACCCAACCGAAGCGCGAACACTTTCCCCCTCGCAATCGGATTATCGCCGGGTTGAGTCGTGCGGTGCTGGTAATGGAAGCGCCTACGCGATCCGGTTCATTAATTACTGCTGATTATGCCAATGAATTCTGTCGAGATGTCTATGCTTTGCCTGCAAGGTTGGACGATCGGCAGTCCCTTGGTTGTTTAAAATTAATCAGTAAGGGAGCGACGCCTTTTCTAGATGAAAATCATTTATTAGAGATGCTGGGAGCGATTCCAAAACTCGATCCAGTGCAACAGCTAGACTTATTTAATCAGCCTCCTGTACCTGATTTGGAACCAGAACTCAAACAGATTTGGCAAGCAATTTCCTCAGAACCTACAGCTTTTGATTTAATTGTGCAGCAAACGGGTAAGCCAGCTAACTCAGTCTCCAGTGCGCTGTTGCAGTTAGAACTCATGGGGTTAGTGTCGCAATTGCCGGGGATGAGGTATCAGAAATCTTAAGCGCGATCGCTACCCTTACCAATCCCAAATCGAATATCTTAAATTGCTACTGCACCCGCCAAATTTTGATACTAAAGTCCTGACTTCCACTCGCCAGCGTCCGTCCATCGCCGCTGAAAGCCAGGGAAACAACGTTGTTAAAATGTCCTTTAAGGGTGTAGAGTTCCCTGCCAGTGTTTGGATTCCACAATTTAATCGTATCGTCCATACCACCACTGGCAAGGGTTTGCATATCTGGGCTGAATCTGACAGCATAAACCGCTTTTAAATGTCCATGCAACGTGCGAATTTCCTGCCCATTATTCAAATTCCATAATTTAACCGTATTATCCCAACTGCCACTCGCTAGCATCTGTCCATCCGGGCTAAAGGCAACCGAATTAACATAGTTTGAATGCCCATGCAACGTGCGAATTTCCTGCCCATTATTCAAATTCCACAATTTAACCGTATTATCCCAACTGCCACTCGCTAGCATCTGTCCATCTGGGCTAAAAGCAATAGAAACAACCCAGTTAGAATGCCCACTTAAATTGTGAATTTCCTGACCTGTTTTTAAATCCCATAATTTAATCGTATTATCTAAACTGCTACTCGCTAAAATCTCTCCATTGGGACTGAATACGACAGAAACAACCTGGCTCGAATGCCCGATTAACGTGCGAACTTTATCTGCTTTTTTAAGGTTCCACAATCTAATCGTGTTGTCCCAACTGCCACTAGCCAGAATTTGTCCATCTGGACTGATGGCAACAGCACCCACTGACTTTGAATGCCCCTTCAAAGTGTAAATTTCCTGCCCCGTGTTCAGATTCCACAATTTAATCGTATTGTCTAAACTCCCACTAGCTAGCATCTCTCCATTTGGACTGATGGTGACAGAAGCAACCGACTTTGAATGTCCCTTTAAAGTGTTCGCTAAAGCAAATTTTTTTCTAAAAATTGGTTGATTCGGACTTAACGTTAGATTACTAATTGAAAAATTATTTAGATTGGCGTGTTTAAAATAACTATATCCAAATAACAATAATATTAACGTGGTACTACCTGCTAAAACTTGATTTAAAAAGTTGTTTCTAACCAGTGTAACCGCTGAAGACGTAATTTTAAAAGGGTTATTACTTCTAGGCGGCGCTACAGATATTTTAGGCGTTAAATTTTGCGGACTCCGCATCAAATCATGAATAACCTCGTCTACCGAATGGTAGCGGCAATCAACATTTTTTTGCAATAGCTTATCTAATATATTAACCAAATTACTACTAATTGAAGATTTTATGTATTTCCGCCATTGACAAACCCAATCGTAGCCATAATCAAGAAATAATAAGTGGGGATTGACATTACTTAGCAAATGAAAACAAGTTACACCTAAACTAAATAAATCGCTAGCTGGATAAACTTCACCCCCTTGCATTTGTTCGTAGGAAGTATATCCGAAAGAACCAATTTTTGTACCTCGTTGAGTTGCCTTTATTGCTGTTATCTGCTTAGCTGCACCAAAATCAATCAGTACTAACTCCCGCTTTCCTCCCCTTGTTAAGCGGCAACGCATAATATTTTCGGGTTTGATATCTCTGTGGATTACATTTTTATCATGAACGAATTTGAGAACAGGTAAAATATCCAGCAACATCTCTCGAATCTGTTTTTCACTGGAAGCACCTTGTTGTTGCAACTCCTGCAATAAATCCTGCCCATCGATAAACTCCTGCACTAAATATAAATAATTTCCTTCTTCAAAATAGCCATAGAGCGTGGGAATCTGCGGATGATGTCCCATCTCTTGCAAACGCTTTGCCTCTTGTTTAAACAGTTGAATAGACTTGTTGAGTGCCGCAGTTCCTTGGACTTGGGGTCTAAATTGCTTGACAACGCAGGGTTCATTCATCCTATCTATGTCTTCTGCCAGATAAGTTCTACCAAATCCTCCCTCATTGGAAATAAGCTGGATAATGCGATAGTGTCCTCTCAGCAACGGCATGAGTTTTGCCCCGCAACTTCGGCAAAACTTTGTCGTATCAGGATTTAGAGGATTCTGACAATCAGGGTTGAGGCAACAGCTCATAGGTAGAAGATGCAACATCTGGTTGAGTCTATGATAAATGTGCCCCTCAATTTTCTCTGTAGAATTCAAGCATGAAACGCCAATTTTTATTAGCTTTAATGCTTCTGACGGCTACAGTTTTGATGCTTTTTCTTGGGCACGGTGCGATTACAAAACCAGCGAATACGGCGACTATTTCGCTGCGATCGCTAGCAGACACGCGGGGGATTGGAATGAGTAGGGCGGTGGCGATGCAACCCTGATGTCACGATTCTACCTATCGGGAGGTGGTGGCGCGTGAGTTCAATCCCATCGTGGCAGAGAATAGGATGAAGTTTCAGGCAGTTCATCCAGAACGCGATATCCTCCAAGGACGACCTTCGGTTCGCTTCGATTTCACAGACGCAGATAATGATGGCTGATCGTAAAAAATTAATCAGCAATTAGCAGCCTAATATGACAACTAACTTTGAATTCGGCACGATTTCTAACTCTGAAGAAGCTAAACAGCTTGGGCAAATCTTAACCCAGTGCTTCAATTCACCGCCAGATAGCTGGCAGATGTATTTAAATCGGATTGGGTTGGAGAACTTCCGCGTCATCCTCCAAGGAGGGCAGGCGGCTGGGGGCTTAGGCATTCTCAACATGGGTCAGTGGTTCGGAGGTTCTCGCGTACCAATCGCCGGAATTGCCGCCGTGGGCATTGCGCCAGAGTATCGAGGCACAGGGGTAGCGGCGGCGCTGATGACTAATATTGTTAAGGAGTGTCACGCTAAGGGAATTCCCCTATCGACGCTCTACGCCTCTACCAGCGCCCTTTATCGGAAAGTAGGTTACGAACAAGCTGGGAACTATTGCCGTTTGACGGTGCCGACAGAGACGATTCTGCTCAAAGATCGCACTTTGCCGATGCAGCGCGTGGAAGCGACTCACCACGAATTTCACGAACTCTACCGTCAACGAGCGATCGCTTCCAGTGGCAACTTGGATCGCCACCAAGCCATTTGGCAAGGCATTGTCGAGTCCCCAGAAGACGTGATTTACGCCTACCGGATTGGCTTTGAAGACAAAGCAGAAGGTTACATCATTTTCAGCCAAAAGAGGGGCGACACAAGCTATCACCTTGAAGTCAGAGACATGGTGGCATTAACACCAGCAGCAGCACGTCGTTTGTGGACTTTCTTTGCCGATCACCGTTCTCTCGCAGACAAGGTGATTTGGCAAGGTCAGGCAGGAGACCCGCTTTTGTCTTTACTCACAGAACAAACTTACAAAATTGCCCATTTAGAACGATGGTTGGTGCGAGTCGTTGATGTGCCAAAAGCACTATCAATGCGCGGCTATCCGATTGGGTTAGAAGCCGAATTACATCTTGAGATTCAAGATAATGTATTGCCCGATAACAATGGAAAATTTGTTTTGGCAGTTTCCGGCGGACGCGGTGAAGTGACAAGAGGCGGACGCGGTGAATTACGGTTAGATGTGCGAGGCTTATCACCTTTATTCACAGGGTTACTGACAGCTCATCAGTTACAAACGATTGGGAAAATTGAAGGGGATGCCGATTCTTTATCGACCGCCATGCTGCTCTTTGCCAGTCCCGAACCGTGGATGCCAGATCATTTTTAGCGGCTCATTAGTTAGCAGCAAGGTAGGCAATGGCTATTATCCTACTAGCTACAATTCACCAATCATTTTTTTGAACCGCTCATGTTGGCGAATTCGATAAAAACTTGATTCATTTTTGGCATAAGTTTTAAATGTATTGGGATCGAGATTAATTGCCTGTTCTAGAGAATCAAGCGCTAAAGAAGCTTTGCCTTGTAGGGCACAGAAGCAAGCTTTGTTATACCAAGCATAAGGGTAGTGAGGATTGATTTCGATGGCTCTGTCACAACAGGCGATCGCTTCTTCGTATCGTTGCAATGCAGCGAGTGCCCCACTCCAGTCCGTCCAGATAGCGGGGTTATCTGGTTTGAGGACAATTGCTTGCTCGTAGGAAGCGATCGCTTCTTTATACCGTTGTAGGCTTCCTAACGCCCAGGCTCGATGGTGCCACGCTTCCCAAAAATCATGTTTTAGTTTAATGGCTTTGTCATAGGAAGCGATCGCTTCTTCGTACCGTTGAGATTTAAGTAGCTGATTGCCTTTTTCATAACAAGCATGATGCGGATTCATGACTCTACGAATTAGCAAAAAAACACCAATCGCCGCTAATAACAAAATGCCGGAATCAGCGTTGAAAGATGCGTATCCCTTCCATACCAATTCCATTGGAACACCAAGCAGTGCCCCAATTGTAAAAGCTGATTTCCAAAAAAGCAGATTTAACGGTTTTACGAATGAAAGCAGAATGAAGAGGGCAATAATTCCATATTTGCTCAGCTTTCTCAGTTTAATTTGAGTTTGATTCGGCAACCACGGCTCGATAATGCCATAACCATCCAGCGGCGGAATTGGCAGAAAGTTGAACTGAATAACGGAGATTTGTAGAATAATTAGAAATGCTAAAGCTGGGCCAATCCAGTGTTGGCTGAATGGCGTCACCCAACCCAGCCAAAAGGGAATCGTGAGCAATAAAGTCACGATTACACTAGCGATGGGACCCGCTGCGGAGACAGCACTTTTCCACCAACGATTGCGTAATTGGCTTTGATTGATGTAAACTGCGGCACCCGGTAAGGCAATCCCACCGATGAGAAGAAAGACGACGGGCAGAACCAAACTCAAAGTTGGATCGGTATATTTGAGGGGATTCAGGGTCAAATACCCCTTATCTTTAACTGAGGTATCCCCGCCCCAATAAGCAACTACCGCATGACCAAACTCGTGTATACAAACAGACACGATCCAGCCAAGACAGACGAAAACTGCGACAGGTAACATTGCTGCCCACCCTGAGGAAAAGCGGTTGAAAAGATGTTTTAATCTAACTCAGCCGCGAGGCAAATGGCAAAGTTGCAACGCGATCCGGTTCGGGTTAAATACGTTTAGATAAATCAGTATTTGAAAGAAGATCCCCCAACCCGCTGATAAATTGGGGGCGATGAGAAAAAAATCTCCTTTTTCAGGAGGCGAAGGGGGTGCAAATAGGTTGCCTCAAAACGTTAACTTAACTGTATTTGAAGCTTAATCTCCTACGTTGACTGTCGCTATGAGCGACTGGCCAGGAAAGTGTCCAAACTTGGCACATCCACCCAGCAACCCGTCTGATGGGATTCATGGGCTAAATCCATCAACAGCTGGGAATAAACTCCCTCTCGCAGCGATGGCGCGATCGCTTTCCCGGCGTCAATTGCCTGCACCCAGTTGTCTACAACTCGGATAAAGGGTGCCAGACGCCCATCCGTATAGGTTTGGGGAAACGCCAGCCGATGCGGAATTTCCACCTCAGCGAGGGATTTACCCGCAGGTGCCGCCCAGAGGCGAAAACCATGTACGTAATCTTTCTGATTTTCACTGCCCAAGACTAATGTACCGCGATCGCCATAAACTTCGATCCCGTGTGTCCGGGATGCATAGACAACCGAACTGATACACAGTTGGCAAGGCGTCCCATCCGCCAGTTCCAGCATCAGCATACACGTATCATCCGCATCCACCGGCTTCATTTCACCCGTGTTCGAGTCTGGACGAAAAGGAATTCCTGTAATCAGCTGGGCACACAGTCGCCGCACAGGTGCAAACAACCAGCTAATGTAATCAAAAGCGTGAGAACCGACGGCTCCCAATGCTCCTCCTCCCTGGTCTTTCCGAGAATACCAGTTCCACGGGCGCGTGGCATCGGCACGACTCGACACCAGCCAATCAATCTTGATTAGGCGTTGTTGCCCTACATACCCTTCTGCTAAAAGTTCCGCGAATCGCTGCCATGCGGGGACAAAGCGAAATTCAAAATCGAGGGTAGCGATCGCGCCGTTTTCTCTCGCCAACTGATACAACTGACGTGCCTCAGTCGCTGACAGGGCTGTGGGTTTTTCTAATAATAGATGCTTCCTAGCTTGCAACACCGTCTTCGCCATTTCATAGTGCAAAAAGGGCGGCGTTGAAATACTGACAGCGGCGACATCCGGTAAGGCGACGATTTCTTCTAGGGTGTCGCAAGCGTGGGGGATATTCTGGGCAGAAGCGAGAGCGATCGCTTTATCCAAATCCCGGTTGTAAACTGCAACTACCTGAGTACGCGGATGTGTCTGGAATCCGGGGATGTGGATTTTTTGACCAAATCCAGTCCCCACCACTGCTACGCCAATCGGGTTCGATGCTTGGGCTGAATTGCTGAATGTCATGCAGGGTTTTCCGATCTAAACTTTTCCACCCATTCAATCACTTGATAGCCGAGACGGGTGCCATCAAGTCGGTCAATTTCTCGGATGCCAGTAGGACTGGTGACATTCACTTCCGTGAGGTAGCCGCCAATGACATCAATCCCGACAAAAATTAAACCATCCTGGCGCAGTGTAGGAGCCAGTTGGGCGCAGATTTCGCGCTCTCGTTGGGTAATTTCTGTCTGAGCCACTCTACCCCCGACTGCCATATTGCCGCGAAATTCCTTGCCTGTAGGAATGCGATTCACAGATCCAATCGGTTCGCCATTGAGCAGGATAATTCGCTTGTCTCCCTCTTTAGCGGCGGGTAAGTAAGTTTGCACCATCACCGGAACTCGTGCCTGAAGGGTACTGAGTTCTATCAGGGAATTAAAGTTGCGATCGCTCGGATCTAAAAATAAAATTCCTTCCCCCGCCTTATTTCCCAACGGCTTCAGGATTGCTGCCCCTTTTGCCTCCAGAAACTGCCGGATCACCTGCTTATCCGCACTGACAATCGTTTCTGGAATCGCCTCCTTAAACTGGAGTGCGTACATCTTCTCATTTGCCGCCCGCAACCCATTGGGGGCATTGATGACCAATGTTTTCGCTGGATCGATATAGTCCAGAATGTAGGTGGCGTAGAGGTAAGGAACGGTTACTGGCGGATCTGTTCGCATGAAAACCGCGTCCATTGCCTCCAGCGGTTGCAAGACGCGATCGCCGACAGAAAACCATCGCGACTCCGCCACCCAGCGTCCTTCCACCAGTTGCACCGGCGTCAGTTGCACCGGCTCAAGCAACGCCCAAGCCTTGCCATCCCCCACACTCAATAAATTCGCCTGAGTAATCCAAACTTCGTGTCCCAGTGCTTGTGCTGCTTCCATCAGCGCCACACTGGTATCGTGACCGGGATCTAGGCGTTCGATGGGGTCAATAATAAAAGCAAGTTTCATGTTAGCTATCAGCTTTTTGTCTTTTGTCCATTGTCCGTTGTCCGCTGTCCGTTGTCCGCAAACAGTGGCTCAGGACGAATAACAAATGACGAATGACTATGCTGATTGTAGAAGTGGATCGAGCTTGCCTTGAGCTTCTAGCGCATAGGTATCATCGCAACCCCCAATATGCCGATCGTTGATAAAAACCTGAGGTACGGAACGCCGCCCATTTGCGCGTTTTGCCATCTCCGCCCGTGCTGCTTCATCCCCATCAATGCAGTATTCGATATAATCAACCCCTTTTTTATCGAGCAAAGCCTTGGCACGGATGCAGAAGGGGCAGCTGCTCCAGGTATAAATTTCCACTTTAGGAGCCATCTTGTCCTCAAATATTAAGTAATTTTTCTTGATCTTAGTCTAGTCAAACCCATCTATATCTTGTTTTCCGAGTAGAGTTGACTGAAAATCTTAGTTCGCTTAGTTAGCACGTCCCGTACCGGAAGTCCCACTCCATCCTAAAAAGCTCCCCGCTTAATCAAAGCGGAGAGCTTCTTGTGGAAATTTCCCAGAAATCAATCCTTAAGGGAAAAAGAGCCATTTAATATTGCTTAGCGCTGAAGCTAGAGAAAAAAATCTGGCTGAAGGCGCAAAAATATCAACGTCGAACCCATCCGTTAATCGTAAAGCGACTATCTGCGAAGGCTTTTGAGGGACATTGCACAGGTAATACTTCATGCATATAACGACTGAGAAAAAGCACAATGCTATTATTACGAGGCTCAACTGTTTTAAAGGAATCAGCCTTCACGTAAAAGTTATTTTCAATCTTGCTGTCATAAATTAGTAGCTCTCCACCAGAGAAAGCTTTGGGTTCTCGGTAAAAGTAGTAAACATAGGTTAATTCTCTGGTAGCAGTATCAGGACTACCATTATCATTGTGAACTTTGTAGTAATTTCCATCATTGTGAGAGGTTAATTGTGACTCAATTTGAGATACAGGAAATGATGGAATCCCTAATTTACTAAATATATCCGGTAAAATTGCTCGCAGGCGATTGACTATCCGTTCTGAAAACTCAGGGAAAGAGTAGAGAGCCATAGACCGACGATAATCAGTCGCATCGGTTGAAATGCTGGTAGGTACAAAGGCTGGCTCTTTTTTAAACACATAGTCGAGTAGTTGTTTGTGTTCCTCTTGAGTCAGAAAATTGTCAATTTGCACGTAGGGAGACGCTAAAACATCCGTTGGTTGAGGTTTCAGTTCCTGTTGCATGACAAAAACTGAGGGTTCGGTAACTACACCAACTAGATGTTCGCTTGGAAAACACAGAGAAGCGCGACCCTCGTCAATCGGAATCTGGAACAACCCGTAAAAACCATCTTCTTGCTTGTAAGAGCGAGCCACAACAGTTTTTACCAGATTTTCCAGTAAAGGGGCGTCTGATTTTAACAAGACAGTGTATTGATGTCCCCCTGCCAAGAGAAGTTTGACTTTTATCTCTTTGACTTCAACAGATGTTTCTATAAGTTTTCCTACTTTCACATACCTATCGCATTGAGTTTTTTTGGCTTGAAGTACAATTCACCCTGAGCAAAAGCTTCTCACCGTATCGGAAGTGAGAAGCTCTTTTTGAAATATGTATCTCTACTGGAGGTAAAACAGTCGCTTAACTAGCTCCTAACGCTACTGTGCGCTTGTCTTCCGTCTTTTGCCAAACCGCATGGCTGCAAAACTTGTCAGCATGAGTGCGCCCACTGTACTGGGTTCGGGTACTGGTCTAGGGTTACTCTTAGTGCCGCCGGTACTGGGGTTGGTGCCGGAACCGTAGTCAACTCCCGTACCGCCATTGCTGTAATCAACGCCAGTTGTGCCGCCAGTTGTGCCGCCAGTTGTGCCGCCAGTTGTGCCGCCAGTTGTGCCGCCAGTTGTGCCGCCAGTTGTGCCGCCAGTTGTGCCGCCAGTTGTACCGCCAGTTGTACCGCCAGTTGTACCGCCAGTTGTACCGCCAGTTGTACCGCCAGTTGTACCGCCAGTTGTACCGCCAGTTGTACCGCCAGTTGTACCGCCAGTTGTACCGCCAGTCTGGTTCGCAGGTGCTGGTGAGGCGGTTGCTGTTAGTTTGCTACTTCCCTCACGACTGTTTCCAGTGCCTACGCTCATCACGCGAACTCCGAAGTCCTGACTGTAAAACTGAGCGAGGGTTAAAGCTGTTGTGGCATGGGACAGAGTAAAAACGGCCGTTTGAAAGTCGTCCTTACCGCCCTTCAGACCTTGCTCACCAATTTCTATGCCAAATTCAAATGAGTGATTGCCTCCATCGCCATTCAAATTAGCTTGACCAACAGTGCTAAGGTTGCCGCTGGTACTATAGTCCGTCTCCGTTATCAATTGGTTTTTACCTGTTTGGTTCTGACCAACTACGCTCAGACCGCTTAGGAGGGAGTTATCAAGAATGTTAAAGAAGACTCCGCGTAGGTCGGCAAGCGATACGCTCTTGTCAACATCCACTTTAAACTGAACGTTCCCTGCTCCTGCTATTGCATCATCCAAAGTGAAGTTGACCTTAGCAGCAGAACCTGTGAAGGGAGAGGCGCTAAAAGTCATAGAGGCAGCATTGGCTGGGGAAAATGCAGAAGATGCGATCGCAACACCAGCAGCCACGAAGGAATAACTAAGTAGAGTTGGGATTGTCCTTTTCATCGTAATTAAAACCTTTACCAATTTAAGAGTGAACTGAAGTTGCGCTATGGAATCTGCGATCTTTGCACTACAGTGCAAGGTTGTATATCACAGGATGTTTAAACATCAATGAAATGCCTTGAACTTGTAGATTTCCCCTGATTTTCCTGAAAATCAATCATGTTTAATTTATTGTTACTTCTACTGTAGAGAGTATTCTTTTGATTGTCTATCGATTTTTTAAAACTTCTTCGTATCTTCATTTAAACTCAAATTATGAGTATTTTTTTTGCTGATTTCCGAGCATTTCTCTAGGCATTTACCTATAAGAGACACTACGCTTAAAACTGATGCTTGCGCCTTGAAATTCTTTCCAACCAATCATTCTGGGCAGCAATCGCAAGGTTTCAACTTTTGCAATTACCGCAAAATATCGAGCTTCAATATTAAGTGTTTCACATTTATAGGTGTAACGTCTTCAGCAGAACTACGCACTTATTTGGGTGATACAAATCCTATAAAAGCCATTTTCAGTATTTACCGAGTCGAAACACGAGGTTGAATATTTTAGGCAGGTTACTTTACCGCCAAAATCATAAGTAAATTCTTTTTGGCACTGATATCAATACGGATTGATTTCGCGATTAGCTAAATCAATCCTGCTTGCTTTGAGTATTTACCGAAGGAAAGCAGCCTTCTCAAGGGTAAGTATGCGAAGCCCTGAAGTGGTATTACTGCTATACAGAGATTCGGTTTAGCTAAGATAAACAACGCTTCAAGCAAGTTTTGAGACTATTTCACCTGAATGTCGCCACAAGTAAATTGCTGAAAGTCGTTGCTGTCAGGACTTGTGCCATTCAAAACCTGAAATCCAAAATCTAAAGTGGGATGAGACAGCGCAGTTATAGCGGTTCTCGCTGGTATTCCCTGCAAGGCTGATGTTCGGACAAATAATTGTTCGCCTCTCCAGCGTGTACTCAACGGAGAAGGGCTATTGTCTTGCTACCGACTTGAGCAATCTTGTTAAAGGCAATCGTAGTAGTCATCTGGGTGCCCCTCGGTACTAGGCAAGCAATAAATACAATGATTCAGAGTTTACAAGACCTGGCAGAGGCTGGTAGCGGGTAGATATCTTTCCTTGCTTAATATGGCTGTGTATACCGAGCTGACGAAGGTTGTTGAACCAGATATTCTAGGCGCACGCTAGATAATCAGTGATGCCAGAAGTGGAGGAGGTGACTGATGAAAGCACCTGAGTGCCAGAGTGCCCGTCACAAAAAGCGCTTTTTTGATGGCTTTATATTTTGCTCTGATTCAGATTCTGATATAGATGAGCTGCATTCCCAAAGAACGCCCTCAATCCCCCTCAATCTATATGTGGGCAACGAGTTCAGGAGAGCGTTGTGATTCTCAGTCAATCACTAAAAAAGTTTCACTTAACTAAGCGGCAGGCAATCTAGACTCAGACTTGGTAAGATCCATATAGAGAGGGAGAGGTAATCCGCTCCTCTTAGGACATTTTGCTCTCCAGGTGTGCAACTTCATCTGTCTACACAAGGCAAGTTTTATCCTTTAGCAACTTGTTTATATTTTGAAGGTGAGCTGGATCACAGATTACTGTTGCACAAGTGCCAGACGTTTTTACAACTAAACTGCTAAGCTTTTTAAATTAATCCAAAAGCTAGCGTCCTCCTAGTTTGGATGCGTGTCCTACCAGAGGCAATAGCGTAACTTAAAAAGTTTCCGTAAAAAACGCTTGCAAAAGCGGCATCTGTAATTATGCCAGGGAGCAGTTTTGAGTCATACTCAAATAGAAGAATAGGGTCTTCTGCCGGATCACTCTCTACGTCAGCCGCTGAATTGTTGAGCCTGGTTGAGCAACCAAGGCTTTTTGAGATTGGCTGGACTTTCCTCAAGCAGGCACGGTCCCAATCTCGTGCAGGCTTCTGGCATCAAACTATATGAACAATCAGTAAAACCTTTTTGATGACCCGCGATCGGAATCCTACAGGCAACACCCATGTCTAGCATGCAAAACCTATTCACAATTCACTTTTGGGGAGTAAGAGGAAGTATCGCCTGTCCGGGGCCGGAGACAGTCCGGTATGGAGGCAATACGCCTTGTGTTGAGATGAGAGTGGGTGGTGAACGCCTGATTTTCGATGGCGGCACTGGCCTGCGAGTGTTAGGGCAATCCCTGCTATCTCAAATGCCGGTGGAAGCTTATATGTTCTTCACCCACTCCCACTGGGACCACATTCAAGGGTTTCCTTTCTTTGTTCCTGCCTTTATTAAGGGGAATCGGTTTCATATTCATGGAACGGTTGCTCCGAATGGTTCGACGATTGAACAGCGCCTGCGCGACCAAATGCTCCACCCAAATTTTCCCGTGCCTTTACAAATCATGGGAGCCGATTTGAAATTCTACGATTTGCCAATCGGGCAAAAGGTACAAATTGGAGAAATTACAGTCGAAAATGCCCTGTTAAACCATCCTGGGGAAGCTGTGGGATACCGCGTCAACTGGCGGGGTTGCGCTGCCGCCTACGTGACCGATACAGAACACTCCCCGACTCGCATGGATGAAAAAGTTTTGTGGCTGGCTCGGAATGCAGATGTCCTAATTTATGATGCTACCTACACGGATGAGGAATACGACTCACCCAAATCTTCTAAAGTAGGTTGGGGACATTCGACCTGGCAGGAAGCCGTGAAAGTAGCTCGTGCCGCGAATGTGAAAAAACTGGTAATTTTCCACCACGATCCGCTGCACAATGATGATTTTCTCGATCGGGTTGGCGAACAGGTGGCGCAAGAGTTTCCCGAAGCGATAATGGCGCGGGAAGGCTTGTCAATTCAGCTAGTGCCACAGAATCATCTGCCAAATGCGATCGCTGTCCAAGAAGCGGGCGTTTCTGCCTAAATTGGTCATTGGCTAATCCTTAATGACTAATGACGAACGACTAAATTATGTAAAAATGTAAAGCGTGTGGGTAACTTCTTCTCCTGACACTGCTCTAAAACCAACCGCTGTTGCCTTGGGAAACTTTGACGGTGTGCATCGCGGGCATCAACAGGTCGTCAAACCAATTTTGAAGGCTTCTGACGTTCCGGGTGTACCAACGCTTCCTCCATCGTCCCTGCATCGGCGGTTAGAATACCATTGGCAAAGCCAAAGTGAGGACACGGGACGGTCGCCTGAGACGAAAATTCTCAGTTCCAACGAATATCCCATCGCTACAGTGGTGACGTTTAATCCGCATCCGCGAGAGTTTTTTACAGGTCAACGCCGAGGACTGCTAACACCCCGACCCGAAAAAGTACGACAACTAGAGGCATTGGGTGTGGAACAGCTGGTGCTGTTGCCGTTTGACAGGGAACTGGCTGCTTTGAGTCCGCAGCAGTTTGTAGAAAAGATTTTGGTGAGACAACTCCGAGCGCAAAGTGTGAGTGTCGGAGAGGATTTTCGCTTTGGGTGCCAAAGAGCGGGTACGGGGGCGGACTTAAAAGCGATCGCGCACTCTTATGGCATCAGTGTTATCTTAGTGCCGTTGCAAACCTGTGAGGGCGAACGGATTAGCAGTTCAGTCATCCGTCAGGCGCTCCAAGAAGGAGACTTAGAGCAGGCAAACCGGCTACTAGGGCGTCCTTACACGCTCACTGGATTAGTCGTGAAAGGACAACAACTAGGCAGAACCATCGGATTTCCTACCGCCAACCTACAACTTCCTTCAGAAAAGTTTTTACCCCGACAGGGCGTTTATTGTGTCAGAGTTTATAGCGAAACCGAGGATGGTTCGGAAGCCACCGGGCAAACAGAAACAGGGAACGGGGAAGCCAAAGTAGCGGCGGACGCTTGTTCCTTGCCAATAGAGGGCATCGGCGTGATGAATATTGGCAATCGCCCCACGGTAGACGGTACCACCTCCACCGTAGAAGTTCACCTGTTAGATTGGGTCGGAGATTTATATGGAAAGACCTTAACTGTGAGCTTGGAACAGTTTTTGCGCCCCGAACAAAAATTTGCTTCCCTGGACGCGCTAAAGACGCAAATACAAGCAGACTGCGAGGCAGCAAGAGCCTTATTTAGGACTGAGGACTGAGGACTGAGGACTGAGGACTGAGGACTGAGGACTGAGGACTGAGGACTGAGGAGTCGAAGAGTGAGGAGCCAAAGAGTGAGGACTGAGGACTGAGGACTGAGGACTGAGGAGTCGAAGAGTGAGGAGCCAAAGAGTGAGGGTTGAGGACTGAGGACTGCAATAGAGTGAGGTGAGATACAAATACAGGCAGACTGCGAGGCAGCAAGAGCCTTTTTAAGCGTGAATTGCTAAGCGGTCTTATTCATCCATCCTCAGTCGTCATCAGTCATTGTTACTGTTCGCAGACAACAGGCAACAGACGACGGACAATGGACGAATTCACTACTGACGAATGACTAAAAAATAACGACTATGAGACAACGTATTGAGCAGCTGACGCAAAATCTGGGTCGCACAGTTGTCGGCAAAGCAGATGCCATTCGCTTAGTGCTAGTAGCCCTCCTTTCCGGTGGTCACGCCCTGTTGGAAGATGTCCCTGGCGTTGGTAAAACCCTGTTGGCTAAATCGCTGGCACGCTCGATTGACGGAAAGTTTCAACGCATTCAATGTACTCCGGATCTTTTGCCCACTGATATCACCGGCACGAATATCTGGAATCCCGCCGGACGCGAGTTTGAATTTCTGCCGGGACCCGTGTTTGCAAATGTGCTGCTGGCAGACGAAATTAACCGCGCTACGCCTCGCACCCAATCGGCTTTATTAGAAGTGATGGAAGAGCGACAAGTCACCGTCGATGGGGTTTCTCGCACCGTACCCAATCCGTTTTTTGCGATCGCAACTCAGAACCCAATTGAGTATCAAGGCACGTTTCCGTTGCCAGAAGCCCAAATGGATCGCTTCACAGTTTCCTTAACTTTGGGCTATCCCAGCGAGCAAGAAGAACTCCAAATGCTGCAACGGCTTGCTGAAGGCGTTAGGGTAGAAGATTTACAGCCCTGTATTTCCCTGGAAGACGTGCTGGAGTTACGGCGTCTGTGTGGCGGCGTGAAGGTAGAGGCGTCTTTGCAACAGTACATTCTCGACTTGGTGCGGGCGACGAGGGAAGATGAAGAAATTACCCTGGGTGCCAGTCCTCGCGGTACCGTTGCCTTGCAGCGAAGTACCCAAGCACTGGCTTTTTTGGAAGGGCGAGATTATGCTATTCCCGATGATGTGAAGTTCCTGGCACCTCACGTCCTTTCCCATCGTCTCATTCCATCGGGCGGTCGCCGTGCTAAGACGATTGTGGAGCGTCTGCTGCGCTCGATTCCGATTCCATAGACTTTTGTCCCTTGTCAGTTGTCTTTTGGTAGTAGGTAGTAGGTAGCAGGTAGTCGGTGTAACTCACAAACCACAACCCACAACCCATTACCCATTACCCAAGCATCCGTTATGCCAAAGCTTGTCCGGTCAAAAACCCGCTCCCGCGCTTTCCCAGGGCGAGAAGCCGCGCCTAGGGGCATCCGCAAGCGATCGCTTTTTACTTTGTTTTTACTGCTCTTAGTCTGGAGCATCATCCTGGGATGGGGAATGGCAATGGCAATGGACGTTCAGAGCCAAGTACCCATCGCCCAAATATCAACAGCCACAGAAAATAGTCCAGAGACAGAAACAATTGGCACCGTCGATCCCGTTATCAGTCGCCTCGAATTGGGACAACAACTCTACCGGGATAACTGTTCCACCTGTCACATTGCCGTCCCCCCAGCCGTTCTGCCGATGGAAACCTGGAAAAATCTGCTGCAAGAAACGCACCAACATTACGGGACGCAGTTGCCGCGCATCATCACTCCCTCACTTTTACTGATTTGGGATTACGTGAGGACTTACTCTCGTCCCCAACTAGAAAAAGAAACCGTGCCCTATCGGGTTACAGAATCTCGCTATTTAAAAGCACTTCATCCTCGCGTCGAACTGCCCCAGCCCGTAAAACTCTCTAGTTGCGTCACCTGTCACCCTGGCGCTAATCAATACAACTTCCGGGATCTGACTGCTGAATGGGAAAATTCACCCTAAAGTTAGACGGGATGCCCGTACCATCTCAGCCTAAGTGGAAATGATACGATGATTGATAAATGCCGAAGGTCGTTGGAGGCATAAAACCGCTAGGCAGAAAGATGAATCAAGTAGGACTTCTCCGCTGACTTCTGACTTCTGACTCCTAAGTTCATCCTTCATCCTTCATCCTGCGAAGAAAGCACCGCTATACGCGACAGCGAATCGCTAACATCCTTCATCCTTCTAAAGTTTCCTTTTGCTGCTATGTTTAAAAAATTACTGGGCGACCCCAACGCACGCAAGCTCAAAAAATACCAACCTTATGTTGTAGATATCAACCTCTTGGAGGAAGAAATCCAAGCGCTGTCCGACGAACAACTGACGGGCAAAACCGCAGAATTTAAACAGCGACTGGAGAAAACTAAGACAGCGCGGGAACGCCAAGAACTGTTGGATGAGTTGCTCCCAGAAGCTTTTGCAGTCGTGCGGGAAGCAGGGCGGAGAGTTTTGGGAATGCGCCACTTTGACGTGCAGATGCTCGGTGGGATTGTTCTGCACAAAGGTCAAATCGCCGAAATGAAAACTGGGGAAGGAAAAACCCTGGTATCAACCCTACCGGCTTACCTCAACGCCCTGACTGGCAAGGGAGTCCACGTAGTCACGGTCAATGACTACCTGGCGAGGCGCGATGCCGAGTGGATGGGTCAGGTGCATCGGTTCTTGGGCTTGAGCGTAGGGCTGATTCAATCGGGAATGGGGCCAAGCGAACGCCAGAAAAATTACGCCTGCGATATTACTTACGCCACGAACAGCGAACTAGGTTTTGATTACCTGCGCGACAACATGGCAACCTCAATGGCGGATGTGGTACAGCGTCCCCCGAACTATTGCATCATCGACGAAGTAGACTCGGTGTTGATTGACGAGGCGCGGACGCCGCTGATTATTTCCGGGCAAGTCGAGCGCCCAACCGAGAAGTACATGAAGGCGGCAGCGATCGCTTCGGCGCTGGAAAAGGAAGTTGAGAGCGACGGGAATAAGCAAGGGCATTACGAGGTAGATGAAAAAGCTCGTAACGTTCTGATGACGGATGAAGGGTTTGCCAGAGCAGAACAGCTGCTGGAAGTCAAGGATTTGTACGACCCCAACGATCCTTGGGCGCACTATATCTTTAATGCGATTAAGGCAAAAGAGCTGTTTAAAAAAGATGTAAACTATATCGTCCGCGACGGGGAAGTCGTGATTGTGGATGAGTTTACGGGGCGGGTACTCCCCGGTCGTCGCTGGAGTGACGGACTCCACCAAGCAATTGAGGCGAAAGAGCGGGTAGAAATTCAGAATGAAACGCAAACGCTCGCGACGATTACTTATCAAAATTTCTTCTTGCTGTATGAAAAGCTCGGCGGGATGACCGGAACGGCAAAGACAGAAGAAGCCGAATTTGAAAAAATCTACAAACTGGAAGTTACGCAAATTCCCACTAATAGACCGAGCGGACGGGGAGATATGCCCGATGTGGTCTACAAGGTAGAGGCAGGAAAGTGGCGGGCGATCGCTGAAGAGTGTGCGGAAATGCACAAAGTTGGGCGACCCGTCCTTGTGGGAACAACCAGCGTAGAAAAATCAGAACTCCTGTCAACTCTGTTGAGCGAGCGAGAAGTGCCGCACAACCTGCTGAATGCCAAACCGGAAAATGTAGAGCGGGAGTCGGAAATTGTCGCTCAAGCCGGTCGCAAAGGGAAAGTGACGATTGCGACGAACATGGCGGGTCGCGGAACCGACATCATTTTGGGCGGGAATGCGGACTATATGGCACGCCTGAAGCTGCGGGAATACTTGATGCCCAAGATTGTGCAGCCGGAAGAAGAAGATAGTTTTGCCTTAAGCCAGGTGGCAGGAGCGCCAGGACGTGCCCCCGCGCAGGGGTTTACTCCCGGTAAGAAGGTGAAAAGCTGGAAGGTTAGCCCGCAAATTTTCCCGACTCAGTTATCCAAGGATACGGAACAAAAGCTGAAAAGTGCGGTAGATTTTGCCGTACAGCAATATGGAGAGCGGAGCCTGCCAGAGTTGGAGGCAGAGGATAAGCTAGCCGTTGCCTCAGAAAAAGCACCGACGGATGACGCGGTCATCCAACGGCTGCGGGAGGTTTACAACTTAATTCACAAAGAGTACGAACAATTTACGAGCGCCGAACACGAAGAAGTGATCCAGTTGGGCGGTTTGCACGTTATCGGCACAGAACGCCACGAGTCGCGCCGGATTGACAACCAGTTGCGGGGTCGCGCCGGACGGCAAGGAGACCCAGGCTCGACGAAGTTTTTCTTGAGTTTGGAAGACAACCTGTTGCGGATTTTTGGTGGCGATCGCGTGGCAGGATTGATGGATCGATTGCGGGTAGAGGAGGATATGCCCATTGAATCCGGGATGCTAACCCGGAGTCTGGAAGGGGCGCAGAAAAAAGTCGAAACCTACTACTACGACATCCGGAAGCAGGTATTTGAGTACGACGAGGTGATGAACAACCAGCGTCGCGCTATCTATGCCGAACGCCGCCGCGTCTTGGAGGGGCTGGATTTGAAAGAACAGGTGATTCAGTATGCCGAGCGGACAATGGATGACATTGTGGAGGCTTACGTCAATCCAGAATTACCTTCGGAAGAATGGGATTTAAACAGCCTTGTCGCCAAGGTGAAGGAATTTGTCAATCTGTTGGCAGATTTGGAGCCGTCCCATCTAGAAGACATGAGCGTTGGGGAAATCAAAACTTTCTTGCAAGAAGAAGTGCGAAAAGCCTACGACCTCAAAGAATCGACTGTCGATCAAATTCAGCCTGGTTTGATGCGCCAAGCCGAGCGGTTTTTTATCTTGCAGCAAATTGATACCCTTTGGCGGGAACACCTACAAGCAATGGACGCCTTGCGCGAGTCGGTAGGTTTGCGCGGCTACGGTCAAAAAGACCCGCTGATTGAGTACAAGCAGGAAGGATATGAGATGTTTCTGGACATGATGACGGATATCCGCCGGAATGTGGTTTATTCGTTGTTCCAGTTCCAGCCGCAGGTTCAGCCGCAAGCGGTGTAAAAGAATTAAAAATTAAAAATTGGGCATTCAATTTTTAATTTTTAATTAGACCATTGGTAGTAACAACCGAGTTAAGTAGCGGTGTCCTTCCATCTGGTAAAACTGGAGATCGCCGCCAAAAGAGCGCACGAAGCGTTGGCAAATCTTCAAGGTTGGTTCGAGATGGAAACCCGCTCCTACGGGTGTTGTCAAATCAAAACGTTCCGAATCGGTCATTAACAATTCCACGAGGGAAGCGCTGTCCTCTTGGGGAATTTTGACTTCAGCCTTGAGATGAATCCGGCTGTTTGCGGTTGCCTTACGAGCTGCGATCGCTAACAGTTCGGAGAGGACGCATTCCAGCTTAAGCAGGTCGCTATATACGTGAAGGTTGCTACCCACTCCTCCGATGGATACTTGAATCTGGCGCTGATGGTAGAGAGGTTGAACGAACCAGAGCGATCGCTTCAACACATTCGCTAACGGCACCTTTGTCAGTCGGCGCTTCAGATGCCACTGCTCCTCCTCCACGAGCGGGGCGAACTCCCCAAGGATATTCCCTAGCTCGCGGATGAGTTGTGAGGAGTGCATACGCGCTAAAGATTTATCTGGAGGATGCCCTTTAGAAGGTACAGAACTGTCTGCACGATTGGTTTGTTCTCCCAGCGGGATGTCTGATAATCCCCCCCCTACAAGTTGATTCAGGCGGTTAAGTCGATCGGCGGCAGAGGAATGCAAGCTTGCCATACAACGATGTTTATACCAGTTCAGCTGTTCTAGGTTTCTGACTTGCCCATAGAGAGCGGCGTTTTCCAAGGTGTACTGGCGAATCCGAGCGAACTGTCCTATCAAGGTTTCCACAACCGGAAGTAAGTGTTCGGGCCACTGACGCTGGGGGCTGTCTGCCAGCACAACCAGACCACCGGAAGGATGAAGGGGAGTTGTTTCCTCCTTCATCCTTCCTCCTTCATCCTGGGGGAGAGCCATGACCAGCAAGCAGCCGATACTGGCGCTGCTCAGCCATTGCCGGGATCTACCGGGGATTTGCGTGCCCCGCTTTTCTAGAAGACCCTCAGTCGTTAGAGCTTCCTGAATCAATGCATCGTTGAGTGGAACCGAAAGGTCGGGGGGAAGGGCAAACCGCGAGTTTGCCATCACCGCCGCCGCTACCTTGGCGTTTTCAATCCGAGAATCTTTCCGAGTGCCTCCCCAAGTAAGCAAGAGCGCTAGAGGAGATTGCAGCATCTCAGAGAGGAATTCCACCCAAGCCCGATCGAACCCGGCTGGGTCTGGCGGTGCCGATAAGAGAATCTTTAAGCCAGCCTGGAAGAAGGATTGGGCTGACTCTGAGAGTTGGGTAGAGGTTCTCATCTCCAAGGTGCGGACTGCCAAACTTAATTGTTGGCTGACGATGCCTAGTAATTGGCGCTCGGTTTGGTTCCAAGTTCGGGGGGTGTTATGACCAATGACAACAAGGGGTAACTTCTCTTCCGAGTCTGGGTCAAGCTCAGAGGTGTCGCGACTGGACATCCGGCAGACTAAAAGCGATCGCACACCTAAACCCGCCAAGCTCTCCCGCCAGCGACCCAGTCGCGGGTCTTGTTCCCAATCTTCAATCGCCACGGCTTCAGGACTTTCCTCGATTAGCTGCCGGTCAGCACCTGTAACAGCGCTGAGGGAAGTTGTTAGGGGTCTTCTATTCAGTGGCTGGCGCTGGTAAACAACCGAATAATTTTCAGCTTTCTGTTTTGAGTTTTCAGTTGAACCTGGAGTAATCGGGAATGAGTCTTGTCCCCCATTCCCGAACCATGACCCATGACCACTTCTGGGTTGTTGCAGTACCAAAAAACGTTCTGCCCCCAGCCGCTTCAAGAGCAGTTGGGCACACTCATCTAAGGCTTTCTCAGCGTTTGTGTTGTCGGCGAGGATACGGGCACACTCTGCTACCAGTTGGGCATCCTGTTGGGTACGCTCAAGCGTTCCTTCTATCTCCTCACTTCCTGCCCCTAGGGAGATCAACTGAGCAGCCGCACGAATGTAGTTTTTTTCCGCTTCTTCCCAGATGCGAGCTTCATTGCCTTCCACTGCCAGAAAGCCCACCAGTTCCTGCTTTACCCGAATCGGCGCAGCCAAAAGGGAGCGTGCCCGCAACCTGGAGAGCAAGCGCCCGGTTACTTCGGCTTTTAGGGGGCTTCTACCCGCGCCAATGGCAATCAGCCGATTTTCATTCAGAGCTAGATAAAATTCGCTGACTTCTTGGACGGTAAGACCAGCAGCAGCACTGGCGGCTGAGGAAGCGAGTCCCCTAGATGTCTGGCGGTTGCCAACTCGGTGCCAAAAGTAGCGTCGCTCTGGGGAATACCAGTAGACGCTGGTGCGAGTTGGTCCAATAAATTGCTGCGTCATGGCTACCACAGCCTCTAGGCGTTGATCCATCGCAGGCATCCGCGCCATCTGGTCTAGCACCTGAAATAGTGGCTGGTCGGGGCGCTTGGTCGAGGAGTGCTGCCAGTCAAGTTCAATCTGGTACAGGGCAGCAGCTAATCCCCCAAATAGCATTGACATCTGGGCTTTTTCTCCCGGTCGAGGAGTGGCACCCCACAAGGACGATCCTAGTAGCACGACACCAAAACAACGGTCTTTGCAGCGCAAAGGATAAAAAAACGCACCCTGAATTCCAAATTGTTGAGCTGCTCGACGCCATTCTCCAGCCCGCACTTCTTCGCTGAGATTTGGGACGCCTAAGGAGCGCTGCTGGATGACTACCTGCTCCAGAAGGTCGCCGGGACTTAGGGTAAACTTACTTTTAAGAAATTTTGTGTCGCCGGTGGGAGTGACGCCGCCTTTGCCAAATAAACGGTGATCTAAGCGATCGTAGAGGCCAATCCAAATCAGGCGATAGTCAAACTCGGAGGCGAGATAATTCAGGGTGGTTTCGATGAGAACGTCAACATTCTCCTCTTCCCGCATGGTCTGAAGGACGCGCCCCAAGGCAACAAGTTGGTTTTCGTAGTCCGCTGGACTTTGGTCTGGAGTGTGGTGTTGATCCATGTTATTCAACCGCGACCCGACTCATTGCGATCGCTTGTCGCTTGTCAGATTTCTCACTTGAAAGTAGGACTGTTAGCGTAGCGGCGCTCTACTCCCGGATTGCCCGAACAAACCAGAGCGTCTCAAAAAGAAAGATTTTCAGCTTGTTCGTTGTGAAACTTTGCTCATCGGTGAGTGTCTTAAAACTCGGAAGTCGGGCGTGCGGGAAAGAGACTTTCATGTTTTTGGTATGAACTTTGTTCGTGGGTGTCTCTTGCAAAGCTTGTAATATCTAGAATGCCCTTACTTGAGGATAGTCGGTTGTCAATTATTAGTTATTTTTGTTTTCTTTTTTACCAATGACTAATGATTAACGACGAATGATTAAATTATGGATATCTATCAACTCGCAATTCGTCCGGCATTATTTTCCGGATTGAAAGCCGATCCAGAATGGCTGCATCAACAAACGCTCCATCTGTTCAGCGCTCTTGCCGGTTTGCCTTCTCATCCCCCCAAAAGCTGGATTGTTGCACAATTACAGCAATCTTACGCCAAGAGAGATGCTCGCTTAGAACAAACTCTGTGGAAGATAAAGTTCCCCAATCCAGTGGGTCTAGCCGCTGGATTTGATAAGGATGGCGTCGCGGCTGGGATTTGGCCTAGTCTCGGCTTCGGCTTTGCGGAACTCGGTACCGTAACCTTACACGCGCAACCGGGAAATCCCCGTCCTCGCTTGTTTCGCTTGCCGATGGACAAAGCCGCCCTCAACCGGATGGGATTTAATAACCAAGGGGCAGCGGCAATGGCGCAAAGGTTGGAAAGCTGGAGTGGAAAGTTAAAAGCTGAAAATTCCAACCTTCAACCTTCAACCTTCAACATTCCCCTAGGAATTAATCTAGGTAAATCTAAGATAACGTCACTAGAGGCTGCGGCTGCTGACTATCTGGGTAGTTTTCGCCTTTTGAAGGATTTGGGAGATTACTTTGTCGTTAACGTTAGCTCACCCAATACACCGGGATTGCGAAGTCTCCAGTCTTCGGATCAGCTGAGTCTGATTCTAGATGCCCTGCAACAAGAAAATCAAGGACAAAAACCTCTACTGGTAAAGATTGCCCCAGATTTGGAGTGGGAAGCGATCGCTTCTGTGATTGAACTTGCTAAAAATTACCAACTGGCTGGGATCATCGCCACTAACACCACTATCCGGCGCGATCATCTAAAAACCCAGATACTTTCCCCAACTGGTAAACCCGTGAGTGAAGAAGCCGGTGGCATCAGCGGTGCCCCTTTAAGAGAACGTTCTACCGAAGTCATTCGCTTTATCTTCACGCAAACGCAAGGTCAACTGCCCATTATCGGCGTCGGCGGCATCTTCACTGCCCAAGATGCCTGGGAGAAAATCGCGGCGGGTGCTAGCCTGATCCAGGTTTACACTGGCTGGATTTATGAAGGTCCTTGGATGGTACGCCGCATTCTGGAGGGTCTGTTGCAAAAATTGCAGGAACACAGCTTAGCGTCCCTCTCTGACGCCGTTGGCATAGACAGTCTTCAGACTTGATTTCAAGCTACCCACTGTCACTTGTTAATCAACCAACAACTGATAACTCACCCCTAACCGCTTACTCTAGAAGCTTCCCTCTTTGAGGATAATGTGGTACTTGGAGTCAAAGGAAATCTTTCCTTCTTGCTGTAACTTCCCTAACAAACGGGTAATTGTCACTCTGGTGACGCAGCAGGCATTGGCAAGGTCTTGATGGGTGAGACGAACGCTCAAACGAGTTCCCTGCGGCACAGGTTCGCCAACTTCCTGTTTCAGCAGCAACAATAGATTCTGCAAGCGGTCTTGCAATCGTCGCTGACCAGAAATCGCCAAAAGCGATTCTGTCTGCCGCAACCGCAAATTAATTTTCGGTAAAATAGTCTGGGCAAGATGAGGGGAGGCTGTTATCTCTGAGAGGGAAATGTTAACTATCTGCACGTCCGAGACGGCAGTTGCTTGATAGGTTGACAGGGCGGTTAAACAAGAGCCAAAAGGCATCGAAGGACCGACTAACCCTACCAGCACCTCTTCACAATTGTCACTCATCGTACTCAGCTTCACCAAACCCCGACACACTAACCACAGGTTTTGAGGGTCGAGGGGAATGATTTCTCCTTTGGAGTAAGCCTGTACAGGGCGATCTTGCTTGAGGTCGTAGTTATTTTTTTCTAGCGCCTTCTCTACCCGCTTGCGCTCAGTGATATCGCGAATCAGCCAACGCAATGTGACGGCTTTGCCTTCCCCATTATTATGAGTAGTGGCGACTGTTATCCCCGCGTCAAAAATCTCACCTTTACGGGGCTGTAGGCGTACTGTCAACTCATATACTCGTTGCTGCTCATGCAGCCGAGTCAGTTCGTTACGAAAGATTCGACGTTCTTCTTGAGGAATGAAGATGACAAACGGTTTGCCCACTAAAAACTCTGGCGACACGTTGAGCAGTTTAGCAGCAGCGCGGTTGGCTTCTCGGATTGTCCCTTCTGCATCCGTCACCAGGTAGCCTTGCGGTGCTAACTCGAACAGATCCTGGTAGCGGTGGCGTTCGGCTTCCAACGCCTGTCGTGCGGCTACAAGTTCCTCATTCTGCTGGCGTAGTTCCTCTAGCGCCACTTGTAGCGTTTCCGAGGCGATGCCCAACTCCTTGAAGGCGACTGGCAGTAGCTCTGGCTCTTTAGGCGGAGCGATGGTTGCCCCTTTGTACAGCTCAGCTAATCGCCAGTTAATTTGCTGAATTTGTTGGGCAAATAAGTTCACATTTATTTCATTTTTCATAGTTTTACCTTCACTAAGGGCATGATTGAGAACTTCTTACCCTCTATCAAGTTCACTGCTTTTTTCCTTTTAACATTCCTTTCTCTAATTGCGCCCTTCCAAAAGAGGCAATCCTTGCTCCCCCTATTTATCTATTTATTAAATGAATAAATTAAATATGCAAATAGCGGCAAAAAGTAAATTTTATTTAACTAATATATATTCAAGCTTATTTTTTGAGATTATGGAAATAATTAGGGTTTTCTAACTAAATATTTAGCGATTGGAAAATCTTTGATGTACAACACCCTGTAGTACGGAACCGAGCGCAATCTGAGTAAAGCACAAGGGAGATTCTATCACTCTGTGCATACGCTTTGCGATCGCTTCACAAAGTTGCTTTGCACTAAGCACCGCTTCGTTAACGAACGCAATCAAGAGTTCAGTTACGCGGGGTATGAAAAGACATGTTTTGAAAGAACCTAATTAAAATTGCTTGTGATTTTTAATACAAGTATTTAATGAGTTTACATCAATCTATTTCTTCAGATGGATGCAGGCGAAGAGGACAAAAGTTAAGCCTTAGATAATCGTTATCCTGCCGCAAGAAGCTGCAACGGGATATACTGACAGACAACACCAAGCCCCTAGAAAGCAACTGATAGGGGCTTTTTGTATTCAAAATTGCAAATAGATTTAAGGTTCGCTGATTCCTCTAGTGTAAGCGAAAAATCAGGTTAAATGAGAATAATTTCGTTTATTTATTAGCGATACAATTTTAGCTAAACAGTTAAAAACTCTGCTAGAAATACTGAAACCGTTATGTATGCGATCGCGTAGCAGCGTCTTCTGGAAGTTCTCTGAGCTGTAATCTATCGCAAACACAAATAAAAAACTCCGGAGAAACTGCAATAAAAGGTTTTTTTGGATGCGCGATCGCTTGATAATTTTATCTTCTGTTCATCCTATCTTAGAAGTGCAAGGAAATCGTCGCGCTCGCCGTTTAAAACTGCTTATATTTTATAAAACAGATGTCTCAAAGCTGTAGCTCTTACGCTTGTTTTGACAACTTTACTGTTCTATCCACGATAGCGCTATCTTTCCTAAACATAGGTTTTGTGCTTCCAATCACAGGTAAATTTAACATTCAACCCAGCCCTGTGGTAGAAGTTTGGTAAAACAGTAACGGGTAAAGTTCCAAAGGTGCATTCTTACGGAGTTGGGCAAACTGCCCTAGCAGTTTTTGTATGCAAAAACAAGAAGTTTCTCTATCTGTGTCATCGCCCCATTGCGTTTTGAAAAACTTCCAGACTTCTTCATCATTAGCCACAGAGGAAGATACCAATCAACGCCAGCGATTAACCTTCCCACACCCAGATTACAGTTCGCTTTGTATTTGGAAGCTTCCCACCTTACCTCGCCACTGTCGCGTTCGCGAAATATCAGTATTTCCTAGACTACTAAAACTAGGGGTATAAATAACAGTAGACTTTATAAAGCTAAAATCTTAAAGAATGCTGTAAAAAGCAAGATGTTTTGTGAATGATGGGAATAAGTAATGGTTTTTTATGACCGATTTATAAATAATTGAGTGCAGGCAAGTAATCTTTAATTAGCCTACCTGTTGATTAACTATAAAATTAATTCAGAGGGTTGTACTATGCCAGAGAATATCAATAAATTAAGCTTTCTCTACCCCCAGAGTCGTTATTGGGGTCGTTTCACTCCAGAGGAGCTAGCTTTTAATGCGAATTTACAGGAATTTGCACAAAAAATTTCTTATATATCTGCGTTGCAAACCGGAGGTAAGATTTCTTCCGAACAGGCATACAAGGATATTAAGTCTCTGTGGAAGCAGTTAAAGACAAGTAAAAAAGAACTAGGCGTGGGAGCAAATATCCCAAAAACAGAAAGCTAGTGATGGTCAACAGTTACGCTGCTAATGTCAGGGTTTATTGATTATTCAGCAATATCTTGAACTTTAAGGTTGTATTGCATACACTTGTGCCAAGTTGCATCCGTTAAACTAGAATTCAAGAACAAATTTTGTGTTTGATATTCTTTGAGGTTTTCTAAAAGATATAAAATATCAATTTGGCGATCGCATCTGAGTACAGTGACGCAGTTGTATGAAAGCAGAATCGTACAACTATGAGCCGACTGCCAGGTTATCCTATCGAGCTGGGCAGAACTGTCATTCAGTTCAAACGAGAATTTCAATGCCTCTGTCTAGTTTGTCTAATCCCTAATTCTCTTAGTTATCACTTCCTATGGCACTGCTCAAAACAATCAAAGAGGTCTTGACAGGATTTGCACAAGGTCTCCGAATGTCTTGGTGGGTGGAAATTGCCACTACTGAGCCTCGCTGTATCTACTATTTTGGTCCCTTTCACAACTCCGCTGAAGCAGCAACTGCGTGCCCTGGCTATATTGAAGATATCCAAAGTGAAAAAGCTGGCGGGATCGAAGTCACCATCAAACGCTGCAAGCCAAGCGTGTTGACGATGTGCGAGGAAGAAGTCAACTAAGAAAACTGTCCGAAATCTACCATTCAGTGGTTGGTATATAAGATCACCAAGAGATTTAACGTAATGCCCACTCCTCCGGTAGAAGTTCAGGGAAGGGGTAGGGATTAACTTGGTTAATAAGGACAACAAATGAATGGCAATCTCCCTCTGGGAGTTTCTACACGGTACTACACGGTCAGGGAAACAGCGATTATCCTCCGGAAACGCTAAGTCGGATGGCGAACTGACAAGTCAGCGCTAGGCTAACGCCTCGCTTCGCTAACGCTATCGCGCTTTTGTTAACCCTTCCTTGTCGAACCCTCTGCTTAGTAAACTCCCAGCTTCCCTTTTAAGGGAATGTTTGTAAATTACACTTGGTGGCGCTATTGCCTGAGCTTTTGTAACTTAGCGTCCCTATTAGTTTATATTTATAAACACTATTGAGGAGACAAAAAGATTATGACTCAACCTCAGTTCCATGATGAATTGACCCTTTCGGAAACAGCAGAGCAATTTGGAAAAAAAGCTCTAAAATTAGGTCTTATCCCTAGTTTTGTCGTCCGCTACTTTCCAGATAGCAGCCAATTCTATATTCCTAACGAAACCGAATCTGAACCGCTCACCCCAGAAGAGGCATATCTGCGTCTGAAAAAATTAGTGGAACAATCTGGTCAATAAGTGTTGTCCGCACAGTAGATGTCCGGCAGTCTCAGTAGGTGAGTATTAGGTAGGTATAAAAATTCAATATCAGCTAACCCCCTGCACTACATCAATCGGGTTACTTGGTTTGTCAATTATTTTACATTTATTTATACTTAATCCATGAGTTTATAATTATTAGTCGTTTTAAAAGCAGACTAGGAGAATGATTCGTTTACTCGTTAGTTTCTTAGAATTTATTTTAAAAACTTTTTACCAAGAGCGATGGTATGCAAGATTTTATGTCTTGGAAACGATCGCTCGCGTTCCTTGTTTTGCTTATTTATCGGTTCTTCATCTCTATGAAAGTCTCGGCGCGTGGCCTTATGCTGATTGGATCAAGGTTCACTTTGCTGAGTCCTGGAATGAGTTGCATCATCTCCGCATCATCGAAGCATTGGGTGGGGGGAAATCGTGGAGCGATCGCATGATTTCTCGGATTGGCGTCCTGGTTTACTACTGGATTCTAGTCTTTGTATACATGATTGCCCCCAAATCGGCTTACTACTTTAATCAGTTAGTCGAAGAAGGTGCATACCACACTTACGATAAATTTCTAACAGAGCATGAGGCTGAACTCAAAACTCAGCCAGCTCCACAGGTAGCGATTGATTACTACCACGAGGGCGATCTTTATATGTTTGATGATTTTCAAATCTCTCATACACCGAGGGAGCGTCGCCCAAAAATTGAGAATCTTTACGATGTGTTCGTTGCCATCCGCAATGACGAGAAGGAACACATCACAACCATGATTGCCTGCCAGCAACCAGACGCAAAAGAAAAAATTAAAAGCCCCCATTCCCCTGAATTTAAGCCCTCATCTGAAGAGAGTTAAGGCAATTTTTTCCTCTCAAATGGTGGCTTAAATCATTTCTAATAGCGTTACTTCCCAGACAAGTCGCGGTTGAGCATAACTCAGGAGAGATTGGCGGGCTTTTTCGAGTTGCTGGAGGGGCAATTTATGAATTACACCGTTCAAGAATTGCTGCCAGTAAGTGTGCTGTAGATAATCAACTAACCAAAGTTGGGCTTCTGTATCGAGAGTTTTATCAATCCGTTTGGCAAGTTCAAGGGCGTCACGAAGCGATTTCGGCAGATGGATAACGTCCTGAAGTAAGTCTTGGGGAATCGTTTGGAGTTGCTCCCAGGAAGCGATCGCATTTCCCGGACTGCCTTGCGCGATCGCTAACACCGTCGGATGCTCCAAAATCTCTTCGTGACCCGTCTTCCGCAACACCTGCTCCATTGCCGCCGAGTCTAAACCATAGAAAGGAATGTGCTGACAACGCGATACCAGCGTTGGCAACAACGACGACTGAGTTGGTGCGATTAAAACCAGCGTTGCCCGTCCCGGTTCTTCCAGGGTTTTGAGTAAGGCATTTGCAGCCGCTTCTGCCATCGTTTCTGCTTGTTCCAGCACAACCAGCGATCGCGGTGCCTCCAGCGCCGAACGTCCCAGAAATTGGGTAATTTCCCGAATTTGCTCCAGCCGGATTTGCGGCGGAGCCTTGCGCTTGACACCCGCTTCGGCGGCTTCGGCGGCAGATAATCGTTGACCCTGATGCAGATAGGTCGGTTGCACCCAAAATAAGTCTGGATGATTGCCCTGCCGCAAGCGGTTTTTGATAGACGCAATACTCCCCTTGCTTCCTTCCTTAATCACAGGAGATTCGGGGGCATCTGGCTCAGTTGCGGGTACATTAGCACAGAACAAAAGGTCTACAAAGCACCGAGCCGCCATGCTGCGTCCGACGCCTTCGGGACCCGCAAATAGATAGGCAGGAGCAATCCGATTTTGAGCCACTGCCTGAGTTAGTAACTCAACCGCTCGGTTTTGTCCGACAAGTTCCGCAAAAAAGTTCATTTAACCGCAAAAAAAGGCAAAACTCAAAAAATTTGCAAGCAGTACCATTTACCCTGGAGACGCGATATATGGCGTCTGGAACCAACCCTCAAAAATTGTATTGATAGTTTAATCCCCACTGCCAGGGAATTATAGATTTTTAATTTTCTAGAGACCATTCCCGAAACCGTTGAGTCAAGATAGCCTGAATTTGCCCTTGGACTTCTGCCTCAGTGCCACTGCCATCCACCCGCACAATCCGCTGGGGATGGGCTGCTGCTAAGGCTCTAAACCCCTGCTGTACCCGTTGGTGGAACGCCAATTCTGCTTGCTCCATTCGGTCGGCGGCTCCCCTGGCTTTAGCGCGTGCTAGACCTATTTCAACGTCAACATCTAGCCACAGGGTGAGGTCGCTTTCCAGTCCGTCTGTCGCCATTTGGCATATCTTCTCGATTAAAGATAGGCTAAGACCTCGACCATAGCCTTGATAAGCAATGGTGGAATCGGTGTAGCGATCGCACAAAATAATTCCTCCCGCCGCCAGCATTGGTTTTAGCACCTCTTCAACGTGCTGCGAGCGGTCTGCTGCATACAACAATAGTTCTGTCCGGTCTTGAATTGGGTGATTCAGAGTCCCTTCGAGCAACAAGCGGCGCAAAGCTTTACCCAATTCTGTACCACCCGGCTCTCTGGTAATCGCTACCTGCGAGAAAGTCGGAGATTCCGCCTTCATCCTTTCCAGAAGCCAATCGCGCGATCGCTGCATCTGAGTTGTTTTACCGCTTCCTTCCACTCCCTCAAACACAATCAGCTTGCCCTGCATTCCTCAATCCTTATCATCACAGCCCTTTTTTCTTGCTTAAGATCGGGGTGTTGCTCACCAGCACCGATGAATCCACACCCCACTCATCCTTCATTCTTCCAAAGTATCAGTCAACCCCACCCCGTGCTTTTGGTAACTTCCCTACTTAGTTCTTCCGGAGGAGCGACTGGTATGCTGGAAGCTGATAAAGGCTGGGTGATGGCTCTAGCCTTAGAAGCAAGCATTCCTTTCTGACCCGAAACGAAGGTTCGGTATGATAAGAGGGTCGAGGGATATGACGTCGGGGATTTTTTATGGCTCGTTATACTTGTTCATTTATCGTTGCAGTTCCCCTTGAGCGTCTCCAGCAGGTGCTCATAGAAGTTTTGGAGTCCTGTAATTTCGATATTATCTACAACACTGGAGACTACTTGATGGCTCGCGAGATACCGGGTCACGTCTCTTTTGCCAAGCTGGTGACGGTGGAAGTGCTCATCGATAAATCGACCGCTACCGACCGAGAAGTGCGGATGAATTTTGTAGTGAAAAACGAAGAGTTGCCCCTGCAAGTGGACAACCACTGCCACCAGATGTTCTATCAGGTGCATCAGGCGATCGCGGAAAATCGCCATTGGCAACTAGTTGAAAGCGTCGCCGGATAGACAAGCTTCCCCCTGGGAAGTTCTCAGGCGAGATTTTCATGGAGAAAATTAAGGTTCTTCCCCATCGCCAACCATATTGGGACTAATCAGGGTAATGTCCCACTCATCTGGAGGTCCCGTGGGAATGGATTCTCGCTTCAGGTGGAAGTAGCGTGCCCGCACTTGCGGCCCAAACACAATCTCATCTTCATCTTCGAGATCGTGAGCTTGGAGTTTTCGACCATTGATCAACAGACCATTGGCGCTGGGCTTGCCTTTGTCGCCATCGACAATTCGATAATAGTAAGAGCCATCCGCACGCAATTTTTGCACTAAAGTTGCGTGCCGACGCGATACAAATTGGGAGTACAACCGGATATCGCACTTCTGGTCTCTGCCAATGCAATATTCCGGCTTTTCTAAGGGAAACTCCTTACGTCCCTGATCATCTTCAATAATCAATATATGGTTCAGATGCAGTTTTACAGCCATTGAAAAATTATTTAAGAGAGGGCGGTTGGTTTGTGAAAAACAGTTACTTAGACTAACAGTGGCACCATTCTCAACCGGCGGGATAAGCGCCTGTGCCTGCACCCTGAATATCAACACTCGACCGAGCATTATCTTGAGGAAAACAAGAGGCGCTTTGGCGGAGGTTGGCAGGACTCCAGCGTAACACCCTCGCCTTCCCTGAAGCCAGTGTCGTCAGCTTGGAGCAGGCTTGATGTGTTTGGAGGGTTATAATCTCCTCTATCATATTGTGGCACACCGGGTTAGCGGTCAATTGTTCGTTGGCAGTTGTGGAAAAGCGGGTTTAATTAAGATATTTGAAAGAAACCAATCCGACTGATAAACCCACCTGGACTCAATTAGTTGTCAGTAGAGAGAGATTTACGGAGTAAAAGCGAGTTCGTGACAACACTGACAGAACTAAAAGCCATTAATGCTCCAGCAGCAGATGGGCTGAGAACCAGCCCAAAAGTGGGTAGCAGCACACCCGCAGCGACGGGCAAGGAGATGGTGTTGTAGGCAAACGCCCAAAACAGATTTTGGCGGATTTTGTTGAAAGTCGCACGGGAAAGCTGGATTGACTTGACAACATCCAGAAGGCGATCGCGCATCAGAACAATTTGAGCAGTTTCGATGGCGACATCGGTTCCCCCTTGGAGGGAAATGCCGACATCTGCTTGTGCCAAAGCGGGGGCATCGTTAATGCCATCACCAACCATTGCGACGTGCTGACCCTGAGCTTGTAGCTGGGCAATCGCAGCTGCTTTGGCGTCTGGACGGACATCTGCTAAGACATCCGAGTCTGGATTAAGTTCCAACTGGGACGCGATCGCCCTAGCCGCTTCCAGCCGATCTCCAGTCAGCAGCATCACCCGCAATCCCATTTGCCGCAGGCGAGACACCGTTGCTTTCGCATCCGGTCGGAGGGTATCGGTGACGCCAATCAACCCCGCTAATTGACCGTCAGCAGCGACATAAACCACCGTTTTACCCGCAGAGGCTAGTTGCTGAGCCTGGTTTTGTTCTGACTCGCTTAGGGAAATCCCTTGCTGAGTCAACCAGTCTGCATTCCCCAGTAAAACCCGCACGCCTTCGACCAAAGCCGATACCCCTAGTCCCGGTTCCGTATAAAACTCCTCGGCAAGGGGGATGGTTAACTCTTGGCGGTGCGCTTCCTCCCCGATTGCCTCCGCTAGGGGATGGGTGGTGCCACTTTCTGCCGCCGCCGCTAGTTGCAGGAGCATTTCTGGGAGGAAGTTCCCCACCGGCAAGTAATCAGTAACGACGGGATGACCCGTGGTAAGAGTGCCTGTCTTATCAAATACCACGATATCCAGGTGGTGTACCCGTTCCAGCACGTCGCCGCCTTTGATCAACAGCCCTCTTTCTGCCCCCAGACCCGTTCCCACCAAAATTGCCGTGGGGGTCGCTAAGCCTAAAGCGCAGGGGCAAGCGATGACGGAGACAGAAATTGCTAGCTTTAAACTGAGTAACAAAGCTGAGTGCTGTAGAGGTGGGGTTTCCCCGCCCATGCCGCTGGCATGGTGCATGACTGCGTGCATGGCTGAGTGGCTCTCTATCCCTACTGCGCTCAACATCGTGACATCAGGCCAAAGTTGAGAGCCGATGAAGTACCAAAATAAAAACGTGAAGGTTGCTGCTGCCAGAACGCCGTAGGTGAAGTACCCCGCCACCGTATCCGCCAATAGCTGCACGGGAGCTTTCCGGATTTGGGCTTCTTCGACCAGTGCGACAATTTGCGCCAGAGTCGTGTCCTTGCCGGTGCGAGTTGCCTTGATCGCGATCGCTCCCGACTGATTCAGCGTCCCAGCCGCCACCGAGGCTCCCGGTTGCTTCATGACCGGAACCGGCTCCCCAGTCAACATTGACTCATTCACCGTTGTCTGACCCGCTACCACTTCTGCATCGACCGGGATCTGTTCTCCCGGCAAAACCCGCAACCATTCACCTACTCGGACTTGCTCAACGGGGATTTCAATGCCCCCGAAGTCGCTCCCCTTGGCTCTGGACGTAGCGCCAGCAGCCGTTGGATTGGCAATTAAATGAGCGACTTTTGGCTGGAGCGCCAATAATGCCTGAAATGCCGCGGCGGCACGACCTCTCGCCCGTTGCTCCAAGGTACGCCCTAGCAGGATAAACCCTAACAGCATGACTGGCTCATCAAAGAAACATTCCCAACCCAGCTGAGGGAATAGCAACGCCACACAGCTAGCCGTGTAGGCTGTAAGCGTTCCTAGCGCCACCAAGGTATTCATATTGGGAGCATTTCGCCGCAAGCCACGCCACCCATCGACTAATATCTGGCGTCCAGGAAAGAGTAACGCTGCCGTTGCTAATCCCCAGTGAAACCAAATGTTGGTCAGGGGTGAAAAATAAGCGGGAAAAGAGATGAAGTGTTGATTGAGATGACCCATTGCGGACAGCAAAATCAGAACGCCCGCAATAACTAATTGCCTCAACTGCTGGCGATTTTCCAGGGCGTGCCGTTCTGCTGGACTCAGAGTCTCTTTTGCTTTTTCGCCTGCGTTGGTGGCGAGACGAGGCTGGGTCGGAAATCCAGCTTCTGTCACCTGTTCGGCTAACGCAACCGGGTCAATCGCACCCGCTTCGCACTCTACGACAGCGACTTCTGTCACCAGATTAACGCGGGCAGAAACGACGCCTGGATACTGGTTGAGCTGCTTTTCTACCGCTTTCACGCAGCCTGCACATTTCATGCCTGTGACATCCAAGGCGATCGTCTCTAGCGGCGATGCAGGGGTAGCGGCTACGGTTTGGGGGGATTGCATAGAGAATCTTGGGACTTTCCACGACACCTCAACGCCGGATTGTTCTGGCGTCTCTATTTTGAGGGTAGGCGAAAGACTGGGCGATCGCGCAAAAATTCTTAATCTTTTATAAGTTAGTTACCCGCGAACGGTCAACGGCTACTCCAGCGAAGATACATCACGTAGACCAGTGCTAGAGCCTGCATTGGCATGAGCGCGGCATAGCCCCTAAAGAAGAAGTTAATCTCTAAGCTAGACATTACACTGAAATATCCCATACCTAACAAAGCTAGGAACATGGGTAAAATCAGTTTTTTGGGTTTGCGTATTAGCATATTAAGTCAGGAGAAAGATTTACAGAAGAACTTAATTTAAACACGAATAAAATATCGCCATATCTGTTAAACTTATCGTTGCAAAAACGACAAAATATAAACAAGCGATCGCAAATAATTTGACCTAAAAACCAAACTTTTTACACAAGCATGAATTCCTCAAAAAAATAGCTGACCCAAGGGTGAATGAACCAAGGCAAGATATAGTTCTCCAGACTTTGATAAATAATACAAGCGCAACGCATGGTAGCTTAAAATTAGAAGTAGGCTCAGCACCTGTAGCTTTCGGGTCCTAAGCATTTGAACATACAAGACGGCGATTTTACGTCCCGCGATTAGTTCAAGTGTAATATGAACTGTTGCAATCAAAAAGGCAGCGAATAAAACCGGGCCGAACAGGTGTTCTGCTAAGGCGCAACTCCAATCTCCTCGCACAATTGCCATAAAAGACCGAGTCATGCCACACGTAGGACAAGGAATCCCCGTAAAGTGCCGAATTGGGCAAACTAGGAACGTTACTTTATATCCTTGGTTATAAAAGTAGGTTCCCACTAGAGGTGCTGAACATATTCCTAATATCAACCAGCGAATCCGTCGAGCATTGCTAGACAGATTAGAGCGAGATAATTTAGACATGGCTCAAGTTAAGCTAGCGTCTACCCAAGCGCTCTCGCAGGGGTCGATCTAAAACCAACCTTTCTTGCTAACAAGGTAAGTGCTGACGAATTCTTCGTCAGATTTTGTCAAATAAGTTATTCCCTCGATCAAACCAATAATGCCCATAATTGGCGAACCGATTCCACAGGTAAGCAGGCTAACCAGCAACATGATGATGCCTTCTGTGTTATAGCCAAGAACAAACTTATGGATACCTAAAGCCCCGATAAGAATCCCGCAGACTCCAGCGGCGATTTTTTTGCTGGCATCAGTAGAGTTTCCATCCCTCATTTGTGTGAACCCTTGAAAAATTTGCTTTCCGCTTTTAGTATTCCCAGTTGGGTAACGCATCTATCACAAGACGGAAAGCATTGATTCTTCTTAACAATGACTGGAAGGAAACATCACGCAGATCCACTACCCAAGAGGAAAAGACTCAGCAAAGTGCCACCATTCCAGAGAGAGTGGAGGAGTATCGGTGCAAGGAGGTTGCGCGATCGCGTATACACCACTCCCAAAACCATCCCCAAAGTCGCCAGGGGCAAGATTTCTGAGAGATTCAGGTGAACAATCGCAAAGAACAAACTACTGAGCGCGATCGCTCCCCAAACGGGCATATAACGGGTGAGGGACGGCAACAGAAAACCGCGAAACAAGAACTCCTCAAACAATGGTGCTGCCACCGCCGCCGTCAAGAAAAAGATCGCCAGCGCCACACTATCTTGCCCCTCTAGAGCAATCGGTAAAATCGGATTGCTGCCCCCTTGTCCCTGCCACAGCTTTTGGTTAATCAGCGACACCACAATCACTAGAGGCAGCGCGACTAAATATCCGCCCAATCCCCAAAGAATCCAATTTCCCCGCCAATTGAATCGAAACCAACCTTCTGGCAACGGTAAAAAAGAGCGGATAGATAAATACAGAACCAGCAGACACTCGAACGCCAATGTTGCATAACTCACCAGAACAAAAGCAGCTTGTGTCCGAATATCGAAGCTGGCTCGGTTTAGCGGCAGTAAGCTAAAAAAGAGCGGCAGCAGAAATTGACCGATAAAGAAAAAGCCTACGACGAACACCTGCCAAATAATTTCGGCATTCCAAGGCGTTGTCCAAGGGATATCGCCATTTTGAGCGAGGATGGCTTCTTTTCCCTTAATTAGCACTCCTGCTAGTAGAAAAATCAGCAATCCTAATCCCACCAATACTCCCACTAGCGGGATTGCTCCAACAATCGCTAATTTGACAATTGCAGCTTCAGCTCGTTCCTGTTCTCGTGCCTGGAGTGCCGCCAGCTCTTCCTGACGTTCCTGTACTTGGTAGAGTTTAGTCAAAGCGCGATCGCGGAACCAGCCGTCTAAATGCTGTTGAATTTGCGGCTGGGCATCCAACATCAGACTGGGTGGCTCGCTCCAAAGTCCCACCAAAATCGCCGCTGGCTTAGTCTGTAACTCGCTCGCCGCTTCCTGTTTAGACCGATTAATTAATTCCGTCCAAGTTTTAATCGCCGCGTCTGTTTGTCCTTGTTGAGCTTGTAAAATTCCCAACCGCAAGTCAAGCTCAGCAATCAGCTTTTTTACCTTGTTGATTGACGCTGGTAATTGCGGCTGCGATCTGACTGCATCGGGATTCAAATCGGCTTCCGATTTCAGCTTTTCGAGCTGTCCTTGCAGCTTTTCCAGAGTGGCTCGATCCTCCGAACGCGCCTCCTCATACTGCTTTTGGGCAGTTTTTAAAGGATCTTCACCTAAAAGAGCGTTCCGGGCGTTTGTTAAATTGGCATCACCAGCTTTGTCGCCCTGCCACTCACTCGCTTGGAGTAACAAATTCGTTTGGTACAGTTCCAGGCGACCTTGAATCTGAGGCTGATTCCAGCTATCCAGTAATGAGTGGGTAATCAGAAACAAAGCCAAAATTGTCAGCAACCCCAACAGCAACCGCTTAATTGTCATGAAAACTCCTGTAGGCTCTTAGTGTCACGGCACCTATGAGGAATATCTTAGATGCGTGTCCGGGACAGGTTAAAATTCTCCTGAACCTTTTTGCTCTTGATGATGGGCGTGGATTTCTCGCCTAGAGCATTAGGGGAACTTTACCTTACCAAACTGAGGCAGAGCCGACCTAATTCTTCTCTAGCTAAGCCAGCGAACAAGAATATGTAGGCTGCTGTCTTTGCAGTGCTAGTTTCCACGGAGGATATCACCCTGAATACTCGAGTCATTCTCGTGCGTCATGGTCAGAGCAGCTATAACAGTGAGCGTAGAATTCAGGGCCGCTGTGATGAATCAATTTTGACGGAAAAAGGTCGCGCGACTGCCCGTCAACTTGGCGCTACTCTGAGTAACTTGAAAATTGATGCGATTTACAGTAGCCCCCTGCAACGGGCGAAAGCAACCGCAGAGATCGTTCAATCCAGTTTGGCGACGCCTGCCCCCTTAACAGCGTCCGATAACTTGATGGAAATTGATTTACCCCTTTGGCAGAAAATGCTTTCCGTGGAAGTGCAGGAGAAATTTCCTGAAGATTACCAATGTTGGCATGAGCGTCCCCAGGAATTTCGGATGAGCGTCCCGACGCCAGAGGGATTAAAAGAACACTTCCCAGTCTTAGCCATCTACGAGCAAGCGCGGCAATTCTGGCAGGAAACTTTATCCCGCCATGCGGGAGAGACGATTCTCATTGTGGGGCATAACGGCATCAACCGGGCTTTGCTCAGTACGGCAATTGGAATATCGCCACAGCGCTACCATTCGATTCAACAGTCGAATTGCGGCATCAGCGTGCTAAATTTTGCCGCTGGTTGGGGCAAACCGGCGCAATTAGAGTCGATGAATCTCACTGCCCATGTGGGAGAAGTGCTGCCAAAGCCGCGTCCGGGTCATCGCGGACTCCGTTTGTTGCTGGTACGCCACGGGGAAACCGACTGGAATCGCCAGAAACGCTTTCAAGGGCAAATTGATGTGCCCCTCAACGATAACGGTCGAGAACAAGCCCGGAAGGCAGCAGAATTTCTCAAAGATGTACCGATTGACTTTGCTGTGACTAGCCCAATGCTGCGTCCCAAGGAAACAGCCGAGATAATTCTGAAATATCACCCCAACGTCCAGATTGAACTACAGGCACCTTTGGCAGAAATTGGTCATGGGCTGTGGGAAGGGAAATTTGAAGAGGAAATTGAGCTGTCGTATCCAGGGATGCTGGAACAGTGGCGAGAGTTTCCGGAGACGGTGCAGATGCCAGAAGGGGAAAACTTGCAACAAGTTTGGGATAGAGCGATCGCAGCTTGGCAAGACATGGTCGCGTCTTACTCTGGAGATCGACCGAAAACAGGTTTGGTGGTCGCTCACGACGCCACGAACAAAGTCTTACTCTGCTACCTTTTGGGTTTAAATCCAGAAAATTTCTGGAGCATTAAGCAGGGGAACGGGGCAGTGACTGTCATCGACTATCTTCAAGGGCCAGAAAGTACGCCGGTGCTGCAAGCGATGAATGTCACAACTCACTTAGGTGGGGGCGTTCTCGATCAAACGGCTGCCGGTGCATTGTAGAGTGATGAGTTATGAATTTTGAGTTTTGAATGAAGAAGCTTTTTATCTCAAAACTCAAAACTCAAAACTCGAAACGATTATGAATGAACTGCTCCAACAAGTACGGGTCATCGACCCAGTTTCTGGAACCGACCAGATTGCCGATATTCTGATTGCTGACGGTTATATCCAAGCAGTCGAAACTGAAATTTCTGACTTGTCCGCTGACACAACCGTCCGGGATTGTCGTGGATTTGTCGTAGGGCCAGGGTTAGTAGATTTATACAGCCACTCTGGTGAGCCTGGGTTTGAAGATCGGGAATCCTTAGCCTCGCTCGTTGATGCGGCAGCAGCCGGGGGCTTTACTCGACTGGCAATCTTGCCCGATACTCTACCCGTTCTCGACAATCTAGGGGGTTTAGCCTACCTTCAACAAGCCAAAATCCAACATCCAAAATCCAAAATTGAATTTTGGGGGGCGCTGACGCTCGGTATCCAAGGGCAGCAGATGACATCTCTGGCTGAACTGGCGGCGGCTGGGGTGGTAGGCTTTGCAGACGGTCAGCCAGTGCAGAATCTAGCGCTGCTGCGCCGCCTGTTGGAATACCTCCAGCCGTTAGGAAAACCTGTGGCGTTATGGCCTTGCGATCGCGCTTTGAGCGGCAATGGGGTGATGAGAGAAGGCACGGCGTCGATTCGCTTTGGCTTGCCAGGAAACCCAGCGATCGCAGAAACATCGGCGCTAGCTGCTTTGCTGGAAGTGGTGGAAGCTACTCGCACCCGTGTCCATATCATGCGCGTTTCCACTGCTCGCAGCGTTGAGCTAATTGCGAATGCCAAGGCGCGGAATTTACCGATCGCTGCGAGTACTACCTGGATGCATTTATTGCACAATACGGAGGCGGTAGGCAGTTACGACTCAAACTTGCGACTAGAACCCCCTCTCGGCAATTCTTCAGACCAAGCGGCGCTGATTCAGGGGATACAGAGTGGGGTGTTAGACGCGATCGCCATTGACCATACTCCCTACACCTACGAAGAGAAAACGGTCGCCTTTTCCGAAGCACCCGCGGGCGCAATTGGTCTAGAGTTGGCTTTATCGCTTCTGTGGCACACCTTTGTTGCGACTGGTGACTGGTCAGCTTTAGAACTGTGGCGGGTTTTAAGTACCCATCCGGCGGAGTGTTTGCAGCAAAAACCGCCAGCGATCGCGCCCGGTCAACCGGCTGAACTGGTCTTATTTGATCCCCAGCTAAGCTGGACAGCGGACAGACAAACCCTAAAATCCCGCTCAGAAAATACCCCTTGGCTAGGGCGATCGCTGACGGGTCGGGTTTTACAAACTTGGGTAATGGGTAATTAGTCAGTCAAACCGAAGAAATATCTAACTGTAGGGGCGGATTGAGCCAGGGGTTTAGTGACGCACAAATATCTTGGTGAAACTCGCCCCTATCTCCCTACTATTCCTTGGTATAAGCTGGAGCGCTATCCACTTCTCCGGCACGTTGGAGGGGCCAAAAGCGCACCACAGCACGACCAATGATTTTTTCGCGGGGGACAAAACCCCAATAGTGGCTGTCGTAACTGTTGTTGCGATTATCACCCAGTACCAGGTAGGAGTTTTCTGGTACCGTCACCGGCCCATAGGTATACTGTGGCTGTTCTTCAATATATTTTTCTGACAGGGGTTTCCCGTTGACATACACCCGTCCCCCTTTCACCTCTATCTTTTCCCCAGGTAAACCAATCACGCGCTTAATAAAAGCATCGTGAAAGTTTTGCTTTTCTAGCGCTTCGGTCGGCGCAAACACTACAATGTCGCCCCGCTGTGGAGATCGGAAGTTGTAACTAACCTTGTCTATAATCAGACGGTCATTGATTTGTAGTGTAGGCAGCATTGAACCCGAAGGAATGTAGCGTGCTTCCGCCACAAAAGAGCGAATTCCAAAGGCCAGAATGGCGCTCAAGCCAATCGTTTTTATTCCCTCTATGAAAGGATTTTCGGCTTTTGGTTGGGGGTTGAGGTCAGGTTGTTGATTCTGCACGTCAGTCATAAACGGTTAATCACTCAAGCAAATGAATGAAATTGATTCCCTAGGTAATTATTTATTTTAAGGAAGACGGATGATTAGCTATATATATTGTGTACAAATTTTGTCTAAATATATCCGGCTAATATTACAGATATTTAGCTTCTGTCGTTTACCCGGTTGCTGGATGGTCAGTTTAGAAAAGTGCCATCTTACGACAAAGCGCGATCGCACCATGCAATTGTCGCTCACACTTAACTACTGCATCAACAACTGATTACCATGTTTTCTGCCCCCTCTCTGTTGATTCGCAATGCTCGAATTCTCCCGCCTACGGGTGAATTTTTGGTTGGGGAGGTGCAAACCTTGGGTCGGGAAATTGTCCGGGTTGCACTAAAATCCTAGCATCTGGAAATCCTAGCATCTGATAGTCTACTAGTGGATAAAGAGATAGACGTTCAAGGTCTGACTTTGTTGCCGGGAGTCATCGATCCGCAGGTACACTTCCGAGAACCGGGACTCGAACACAAAAAAATTTGTTTGCGGCGAGTTGTGCTTGTGCTAAAGGCGGGGTAACGTCATTTCTGGAAATGCCCAATACTCGCCCTCTGACAACTACCCAGGCGGCTCTCGATGATAAGTTGCGACGAGGTGCCCAGAAGTGCTTAGTTAATTATGGCTTTTTTATTGGGGCAACCGGAGAAAATCTGCCGGATCTTCTAAAGGCGCATCCACCTGTGGAATCAAAATTTTTATGGGGTCGATGCACGGTCAATTACTGGTGGATCGAGATACGGTATTGGAGTCTATTTTTGCAAAGGGAAATCGCTTAATTGCCGTTCACGCAGAAGACCAAGCTCGGATAAACCAGCGACGACAAGAATTTGCTGGAATTCACGATCCAGCCATTCACTCTCAAATTCAGGATAATCAATCCGCTCTTTGAGCTACCGAATTGGCGCTCTATTTATCTAAAAAATATCAGCGACGCTTGCATATTTTACATCTGTTTACAGTCCAAAAAGCCGATTTATTACGTCAAGATAAACCGAGCTGAGTGAAAGCAGAAGTGACGCCGCAACACTTGCTGCTGAACACCAGTGCTTATGAGAAAATTGGCACCCTGGCACAGATGAATCCGCCATTGCGATCGCCCCACGACAACGAAGTTCTTTGGCAAGCGCTACTCGATGGCTTCATTGATTTTATCGCCACCGATCGCACCCCCCATACCCTCGAAGAAAAAGCCCAAGAATACCCCAATACCCCTTCTGGAATGCCTGGAGTTGAGACATCCCTGCCCCTGATGCTGACTTCAGCCATGCAAGGACGCTGTAGTGTTGCCCTTGCGAACTGGATGTCTGCGGCTGTCGCTAAGGCGTATCAGATTCCCAAAAAAGGTGCGATCGCTCCCGGTTATGATGCCGATTGAGTTCTGGTAGATTTGGACAATTATCGTCCAGTATTGCGCGAAGAATTGCTAACCAAATGCGGCTGGAGTCCCTTTGAAGGCTTGAATTTGACGGGATGGCCTTGTTCTATCACCATTGTTGGCGGTCAGGTTGTTTATGAGCGGGGGAAGCTGAATCTAGAAGTGCGGGGTGAAGCCTTGACATTTAACGAATAATTAAACGCTCTCGGTACGCCAAGGTAAGCGCAAAGGTACGCAAAGGAAAGACGCGATAAATCAGTGTCTAAACGAGAGCGAACCTTTGTGTTTAAAATTTTATTGACTTAAAATCAAACTCACCCGCTGGAATCAGGTTGGCTTGGCGACCATTATTCGCACAGTAGGTTAGATGGACGCTTAAAAAGCTGGGCGGCTGATATGGCAACCGTTCTGCCCACTCTATCGCCACAATTCCCAGGGGCACCTCGAATCCTTCCCAGTAGGTTTCTAAATTCAACGCTTCGACTTCTTCTGGCTGCAAGCGGTATAAATCCAGATGATACAGGGGGAGGCGTCCTTGTGCGTACTCGTTAATCAGAGTGAAGGTGGGACTCACAATCGGCTCGGTAATGCCCAAACCCTCGCCAATGCCTTGCACCAGCGTGGTTTTGCCAGCGCCCAAGTCGCCTTCTAATAAAAGTACATTACCGGCGGGGAGGGATTGACCGAGTGCAATCCCTAGCGATCGCGTCGCCGCCGCATCGGCAAGAGAAATGACAATTGACTCCAAATTACTCAAAACTCAAAATTTAAAACGCTTAAAAGTACACTACCAGCGCGGAGGGATTGACTGAGAGCAATCCTAAGCGATCGCGTCGCCCCGGCATCGGCAAGAAAAATGACAATTGACTCCAAATTACTCAAAACTCAAAACTCAAAACTCTACTGCCTGGGCGCGACTATACCACCTCAGCAACACCCGTGCCAGCCGCTCAGGATTGTGGCGTACATAACCCGTCTCTAGGTCTTCATCCATCACGTTGGTTAAAACGATGCGACGCCCCAGCAGCCCGATGGCTTCTCGATCTAGAAAAACCGGATGGGAACTTTCTTGAGCATAGCGAATTAGGGCATTCGCACTGGGAACTTTCCGCTGCACCAAGACGGCGTTAAATAGCGGTCGTCCGCAGGCGGCGTCAATGGCGCGAATGTGGTCTGCAACCGTATAACCTTGGGTTTCTCCCGGTTGAGTCATGATGTTACAGACGTAGATGCGGGGAACCTGCTTTTGGGCGATCGCTTCGGCAATCTCTGGCACCAATAAATTGGGAATCACGCTTGTATAAAGGCTTCCAGGGCCGATGATAATGTAATCGGCTTCCTCAATTGCCTGTAAAGCTTTAGGCAAAGCGGGGGGGTTGCTAGGAATGCAACCAATTTTCTTAATCTGACCATTGGCTTCTGTAATGCTCGATTCCCCCTCAATGGTGCGTCCATCCTCTAATTCAGCCCAGAGGCGAACATCGCACAACGTTGCCGGTAGCACCCGTCCTCGCACAGCTAAAACTTGAGAACTGGCAGCGATCGCTTGCTCCAAATCTCCGGTAATATCGCTCATTGCCGTCAGGAATAGGTTGCCAAAACTATGACCGTTCAGACCATCCCCAGCCTTAAAGCGATATTGAAATAATTCGGTCAATAACTTTTCTTGGTCTGCCAATGCCGCGATACAGTTGCGAATGTCTCCCGGCGGTAGGACGCCAATTTCTCGCCGCAGACGACCAGAGGAGCCGCCATCATCTGCCACCGTTACAATTGCCGTAATGTGGGCGCTGTATTCCTTCAATCCTCTGAGCAAAGTAGAAAGCCCAGTGCCACCGCCGATTGCCACGATTTTTGGCCCCCGGTTGAGTTTGCGATGCGCCAACAGCACGTCTATCAGTTCTTCATCCTGGGAAGGCTTCAGTACCTCGGTAATCGCTCCCATCGAGCGGGTTTGCCCTAAAAAAATAAAAAATAAACCCAAGCCAATCGCGATTGGACCGGAAACATAATTGGGAATAATCGTGGTAATCGCTTCCAGAATGTTCCCAATGAACTGAATCAATAAGAAAATTGGGGTCAGTTTCACCCAAATCGCCAAACCTAGGCTGGTTAGCAGCACGCCTCCCACACTGATCAGCAACCAGCGTTTTACCAATAGTCCGGGCGCTAACCACTTAAACCAGCTATTGACTCGTTGGGGCGTCCTAGGCTTAAAACTCCAGACCATATGCGAATCTTGTTTGAGCGTGCGTAAGGCTTGTTTGAAAATAACGTTTGACATTGCAGATTCCTAGGGGACACAAAGGCAAGACTCGACTTTAACGTTGCTCGGCGAATCCACTCAAGTAGGCGCGATTGATAAATCGTCTCTACGGCTTGATTGGACTGGCATGGGGAAGGTAGAAGTTGCTACCCACTTGAGCCACACTAAGGCTGTGCCCATCAGAATACATTTTCACTAAGCCACTCAGATGTGACATACGAAACTAAGAAACAGAGGAGGGGATTTTTCAACTCAGCTTATGATAGGTTGCGATGGTTTGCTGCTTGGATCAGGAATCAAGATGTTACGACTCAGTGATTAGACCCGCTTGTTGCTTCTAAGCGTTCAATTAACCGATTGCAGTTCCCCCTTGAGTGAATCCCCAAAGCTAGGCTAGATGGAAAAGCGTATTTTAGGATTAGACCCCGGACTTGCCAGATTAGGATTTGGGACAATTGTCTGCCAAAAGGTAGATTATGCCGCAGCGGCAGGTGGCGATCGCGCGAAGCGCCAAGTAGAAACTGCGTCTGAGGTGGTAAGTTTACTAGATTTTGGCGTGATTCAGACCTCGGCAAAGACGGAGATGGGGGAGCGACTCCGCACGATTTACGACGATTTGCACACGCTGATGGAGCAGTGTCAACCCCATCTGGTGGCAATCGAGAAATTGTTTTTTTATCGGATGGGAAACACGATTGTGGTGGCTCAAGCACGGGGGGTGCTGATGTTGGTGTTGGCACAGCACGGGGTTCCGTTTGTTGAGTTTACGCCTGCCCAAATTAAACAAGCGCTGACTGGCATGGGAAATGCGGATAAGTCCGAAGTGCAGCAAGCCGTGGCGCGGGAGTTAAATTTGGGCTACATTCCCAAGCCGGATGATGCCGCCGATGCCCTTGCTGTAGCGTTAACGGCGTGGTTTCAGGAGTAAAGGCGATCGCTTTCTGGAGACTGAGTGCGGTGAAGCCCAAAGAGCAATCGCTCTTACTCTTGACATTTCTGCCTTCTTTCCGATGATTTGGATTAATCTTTACTTGTATGCTATTTGACGAGGAGACTTCTAAAAGATTGACGATCCTGATGTTCGGTAGCGTCAAAGCTGAATAAAGATGCTGGGCAACTGAAGCCGAGCCATCTTCAAAAACTTGGTTCTACCGTCAATCGGTTTTCTTGGCTGAAGTCTCTAACAAAAACTTTTTGGTGAGATGAGGAGTTGACCGTATGAAAAAGATGAGTCGCTGGGGCAAGCCTATCGCTCTCTTTAGTTTAGGCTTGAGCGTCGTGGGAAGTCTGAATTTTCCCACTCCTGCCATTAGCACAACCACAACTGCTAACACGATTGCACAATCAGAACAGAACTCAGTTCAACCTGGGGGCAGCTTTGAAATAGCGCAAAGTCTGGTAGGACAATGCCGCGCTACGAAAGCGCGGATTTTTGTCTATACGCAGCGATCGCTCTCCAGCCAAACAATTAGAACGCTCGCTGCTGGCGAACAAGTTACCCTTGCAGACAATGGCAGCGCCGGTTTTATCGCCATCAGTGCCCCTGTAACCGGGTATGTCCAAGCAAGAGACCTCACAACCTGCTCTGGAGTCAATCCTACCCCTAGACCTACTCCCAGCCCTACCCCGACTCCCAATCCAACTCCCAGCCCGAATCCCAGACCGAATCCTACAACTAGCCTTTGCCGCGTCATTACCTACAAGGGCGCTGAAGGGATGGCTATTCGTACCGCACCCGGCAAAAACGGTACTAGAGTTGGCGGAGTTAAGTTTGGAGATAGAGTCACCCTCAGAACCAGTCCTCCAGCATTCACCTTCGACGCCGAACGCCGTGCCTGGGTTCAGATTACAGCCCCTGTTGCCGGATGGATTTCTTACGGGTTTCCCAGTTCAAACTCGACCAATCTCGGCACTTGTCGCTAGGCTTGATCGTCTATTAAGCTAAAGCCATAAAACCAAAATCACCCCATTTGAATTGCCAAAATTCGGAAATGGGGTGATTTTCTATTAAGCGTGAATTCAATTTTACGATTCAGTTTTAATGAGGGAATCAACCTCGATTAATTGAGCATTAAACAATTAGCTATTGGCTCACAGGGAAGTCTGATAGTAATTTTAGGGATTCAGACAAAATTTATACTACTCTACTTGCCGAACTGACATCCGGTGCAGCGGCAGAGTTAGGACAGAAGTAAAGGTCAACAAGTAAGAAAAAGCAGCCGTTAACTTCAAACTCATCAACAAAATCTCCCACTCAGGGTGGCTAAACTTCAGGATACCTACAACAACGCAGTAAACTATCCAGTAAGTAAAGCTCATTGTCAATAGCATTTCCTCCGTTTCTTCAAGCTCATCCACCTGAGTTTGTTTGTCAACGGATAGTAAGAAAAGCCCAGCAATACTACCCACAAAAGAAACAAAAAGTAAATATTCGTGCCAGTTCAGATTTGGCATTAGCCTATCCCCTTTATCCCCAAATTATGAATTGGGGATCAGTCTAAAGGATAATTTTCCTGGGATAAAGCAATAGTTACAAACTGCAATCTAAAGCCCTTGAAAGTTTAAAGTTTTGTAAAAAGTATCGGTCAAGGGCATTCTTTTCTGAACCAGCAGAAGGCGACTTAACACCCCTCTGGCTGGGTTTCACAGGCACCGATACTCACCCAACTGCTAGAACCATCTGCCCAATGTTCCTTTTTCCAGATGGGGGCATTGTGCTTTAGGGTATCAATTGCATATTGGCAGGCTTCAAAAGCTTCTGAGCGGTGAGGACACCCAACCGCAACCAACACGCTGATTTCGCCAATCTGCAAGCGTCCGATGCGATGGTGAATCACTACTCGATTGACATCCTGCCAGGTTTGGCGGATATTGGCAGCAATTTGACTAAATATGTGCAAAGCCATCGGTTCGTAGGCTTGATACTCCAAAGCAACCACCGGCTTCCCATCAGTTTGATTGCGTACCATTCCACTCATGACTACCACGGCTCCGTTGGCAGGATCGTCCGCTAGTGAGTAGACTTCCTCCATTGATAAGGGAGCGAAGCTAATCGTAAAACTATCTTTCGCGGAGGGTTGATTGGGAAGGTTTAGGAGAGTGGTGACGCCATTCATCACGTTGAAATCCTGAGAAAGGAACTGGATCTATTTTGATCGATCCAGCACCCGCATTACCCTAAGCGATCGCTCCTTGGACTTGTTGTTTCAGATTGTGTTGTTCCAGATTTTGTCGATGTACCCCAAGATTTTGCAGAACCCTGGCTGCTAAACCTTGCCACCGCCCATCAGATATAGGAGCGCCATACGGACAGCCACGCCGCTAGTCACTTGCTGAGAGATTAAGCTGAACTGGGGGTCGTCCATCAAGTCAGAGCTAATTTCTACGCCTCGGTTGACGGGTCCTGGGTGCAGTACCTTAACGTCAGGTTTGCAGAGTTTCAGGCGATCGCGTGTTATCCCATACCGCTGATGGTACTCTCGCAAACTGGGCAGCAAATGCTGCGTCATCCGTTCCTTTTGCAGCCGCAACGTCATCACAAAATCAGCATCTTGTAAAGCGGGTTCCAAATCCCAGTGGAGAAAAAGCTTGCGGCTGGGAATGGGGGATTGGTCGTGGGTGCTTGGTAACGGGCGATCGGCTCCCTGGCTCCCCTCCTCAGTGCCATAGGCGGCAAACAACTGAGGGAGAAGCGTGGGGGGTCCTGCTAAGTGAACCTCCGCACCCGTTGCCGTTAAACTCCAGATATTCGACCGGGCAACCCGCGAGTGGAGAATGTCGCCGACAATGGCAATTTTTTTATCTTTGAGCAGTTCAAGTCGCGGGTGATCTGGGTCTAACAGGGTACAGATGGTGAAAAGATCCAGCAATGCTTGGGATGGATGTTCGTGCTGACCATCCCCGGCATTGAGGACGCCCACCTTTGAACCTAAGCGATCCATTTCGGCAGCGATCGCTTGCGGCACCCCCGCCTCCCGATGACGAACCACCATCATGTCCGCACCCATCGCTAAATAGGTTTTCGCCGTATCTAAAATGGTCTCTCCTTTCGTTAGAGAAGATGTTGCCGCTGCAAAGTTCAGCGTATCGGCAGAGAGACGCTTTGCCGCTAGTTCAAAACTGCTGCGGGTGCGGGTAGAGGATTCAAAAAATAGATTGGCTACTACCTGACCTTGTAACGTTGGCACTTTCTTCGTGCGTCGCGACAGTACCTCTCGGAAACTGGCGGCAGTTTGCAACACAGTATCGTATTCAATTGGGGTGAAATCAGCTAAGGAAAGAACGTGGTGACGAGTCCAGGTAGTGGTAGCCATTAGGTGTGGTCAGTAGCAACGAACAACGAACAGAAGACAACTGACTGCTCATCTAGATACTACATTCAAAGCCGCTGAGATTAGCGTCAGGAAAGTCAAGAACCCCAGCGCATCTAGAGTCGTAGTCAGCAGCGGACCGCTAATGAGTGCTGGATCTAAGTTCAACCGTTTGATACCCATTGGCAGCAAAGTCCCTAGGGTGGCAGCCATCAAAACATTGATAGCCATCACCAGTCCTGCAACCAACCCCACCCATCGCTCATTGGCAGGAGACCAAATCAAAGAAAGGGCACCCAAGGCAACCCCCAGTGACAAGGCTGTACCCAAGCCAGCAAGAATTTCCTTACGGAGAAGTTTCAGCGTATCCTGTGGTGTTATTTCACCTACACCTAGTCCGCGCACAGTCACCGATAAGACCTGAAAGCCGACATTGCCACTACTATTGGCTAAAATTGGCATGATGATTGCCAAAACGGGCACTGATGAAATCGTTCCCTGAAAAGGCGCGATCGCGTTGGCGGCTCCGACATAGAGAATAATATTCCCTAACAGCCAAGGCAGACGCTTACGAAGCGTCACCAAAGGAGGCGACAAGGCGGCTTCATCACCGCCACTGACTCCCGCCAGTTTCTGAATGTCTTGTGTGGCTTCCTCTTCTAGAATGTCTACCACGTCATCAATGGTGACAATCCCCACTAACCTATCTTCGCGGTCAACCACAGGCACGGCGATCAAGTCATAGCGCTTCATTAGTTGCGCGACTTCTTCTTGGGGCGTTTCTGTGTAAGTTTTGACAACGCGATCGCTCGCAATATCCCCAATCAGGGCATTGGGAAGCGAAAACAACAGTTGCCGCAACGATACAACCCGAACGAGCTTGCGGTTGTCGTCGGTGACGTAGGCGTAGTAAATTGTTTCCTTATCTTCGTCACTGACACGGATTTTGCTCAAGGCTTCTCCGACCGTTAAGCCTTCGCGCAGCCGTACATATTCCGTCGTCATTACCCGACCCGCCGTGCCTTCGGGATAGCCCAGAATCCTGGCAGTTGCCTGCCGTTCTTCAAGGCTGAGTTGCTGCAACAGCCGCTTCACAATGCCTGCGGGTAGCTCGTCAAACAGTTCCGCCCGGTCATCCGGTCGCATCGCCTCTACAATCTGACACACCTGGTTATCGTGCAGCGAACCAATTAGTTCTTCTTGCACTTCCGGAGGCAGATATTCAAAGACATCAATGGCTTGAGCTTTATTAAGCAAGCGAAACGCGATCGCTCGCTTGGATGGGGGCAGTTCGACAATGTAATCCCCTACATCAACCGCCGGTAAGCGATTTAGCTCAGACTTAAGCTGATTTAAGTCAGCAATATCCGACAGTGCAACACGTCCTTCCTGAGTGAGCATAGAAACCTCCTAGTCTCCCCCCGCGCTGGGAGAGACTGACCCGCCCAGGCGCTAGAGGAGCTTACTACTGTCACCTAATGGACTTCGGTCCATAAATTCCGCAGAAATCTACACTGATATTGCTCAGCAGTATCAGTAAAACTATGCTATCCCCTCAAGGTGCCATTTACCATTGGGGGCTATCAAAAAATCTATCTAAAGACAGATTTCAAAAGCGATGAGGCGTACAAAAAATTATTGGGTTCCTCTATTAACTGGAGCGATTGTCGCCAGTCTGAGTAGTTGCGCTTCTTTACCGACAAACAGCGAAAGAGACAAAGCTGGCTTACCTCCCGCTTATGCTATTGAAGCCAGCAAAACTACGACGAAAGCGTCAGATGCCAGCCAATTGTTGACGGGTGCGATTAGCCAAGCAACAACAACCGCCCCCTCAAAAAACAATGTCACCGTCACCATCTATCAACCCGATACTCAGTGTGAAGCGCTAGTACCGGAAAAAGTAGACGTTTCAGCGGTTGAAAGCGTCCAAGCAGCGGTAGGCAAAGTCCTGGAGGAGCGGGACACCGCCGACTTTAATTTAGCTGGGTATCGTGTCATCGTAAATCCCAGCAATCGAGTTGCTACGGTTGATTTGCGAATTGCACCCGGTTCCCAGCGGAAATTTGTCTCCCTTTCGAGCTGCGAACAATTTGCTTTGTTCGGTAGCCTCAGAAAAACCCTCACTGCGAATTCTCAATGGAAAATCAAAGATGTCAAGTTTACAGAACAGGGCGAAGACATCTCCCTTTAAAGTTTCGATTAAAGTTTGGAGACAGCAGCACAACCGTGTAGATACCACCGCCACGGCAAATTGATTCCCTGTGATAAACCAATCCGAGTTGTTTGGATAAGTTCCGGCATAAATTGTGACTGACGATGCTCTAGCCACAGGGGTTGACCGGGTTGTAAAACTTGTGCATTTAATATGCTGTCAATTTGTAAGGCGCGGCAGAGTTTACCTGGCCCAGCGGCGATTCGATGGGGTTTCGAGCGATCGCTCTCTTTGATCCAGGACGGTATAGACTCTAGTTGCACAGCCCGAATCAAAACAGCACTGGGAATGCTGTCCTGGTCTGTGACCACGTTCAGGCAGTAGTAAATTCCGTAAATTAAATAAACATAAGTTCTCCCGGCTGGCCCGAACATTACCCAGTTGCGCTCGGTTCGTCGCCGATAGGCATGGCAAGCCGGATCTTCAGGGCCATAGGCTTCCGTTTCCACGATTAGCCCTCGGATGATTTCTCCATCAGGCATCTGTCGCACCAACGTGCAGCCCACCAAATCAGGTGCAACTTCAGTGGATGGGCGATCTAGCCAAGAAACTTCTACAATTTGGGTATTTTTAATCAGATTCATCGTTAAATATACTTAAGATATACCAACCCACCCCGTTCAATTCATAAAAACTCATGGATGTCAAGCTAGTTTTAGCAGCCTTAACACTTGTTTTTACCGTATCGTGCCTATTTTTTGGCACTAAGAATGGATTTTACGATTCAGACAACTATCACGGAAACGGTTCTGCTCACTAAGATCGCTGTTAGCCAGTCAATTTTGGATTTTAGAGTTTGCGGAGGTCGGAGTTTCTAAGCCTCCGATGATTTTGGATTGAATCTAAAATCCAAAATCTAAAATTGAAAATCGAATGATGAGTCAACCCCCCCCGGTATCCTCTCACGGCTATGACGAGCTAGCCTATTTTCCCTATGGCGTCGGTCATGGCGACGAAGGCATCTGCTTGCTGGTACGGATGGGGCCACACCGCATTCTCCTAGACTGTGGTTTGGCGGACATTTCCTCGCTTAAAGGTGAGGGAATTCCTCCAGCAGATTTAGTTCTGTGCAGCCACGCCCATCCGGATCACGCTAGGGGATTGCTGGCGCTGCATGAAAGCTTCCCTCAGTTGCCAGTCTATGCAAGTGAATTGACAACCCAGCTGCTGCCACTGAATTGGCCTGAGATAGATCCGCAGAATCTCCCGCAATTGTGTCAGGCATTGCCGATGCGATCGCCTGTCGAATTCAAAGAGGGATTGAGTGCGGAATTATTCCCAGCCGGACATTTACCAGGCGCATCTGCCATCTTGCTGACCTACACGAGTCGCCACCGCTCTTACACCCTACTTTACACAGGTGACTTTTTCCTTTCAAACTCGCGGCTGGTGGAGGGGTTGCCGCTAGAAGCATTGCGAGGCTTAGAGCCAGATGTGCTAATTGTGGAAGGCAGTTACGGCACAGCGCGTCATCCCCACCGGCGGAACCAAGAAAATCAGCTGGCAGAGCGAATTAATCAAGCGATCGCTCAAGCGAATTCTGTCTTGATGCCCGTGCCGACTTTGGGACTGGGGCAAGAACTCTTGATGCTCTTGCGGAGTCACCACTTATTCACGGGTCGCAACCTCGATATCTGGGTAGATGGTAACGTGGCAGCTGGCTGCGATGCCTATTTGGATATTCTCACCAACCTCCCAGCCTCTGTGCAAAATTTTGCCCGTCATCAATCCCTATTTTGGGATGAACGGGTGCGTCCCAGAGTGCGTCGGTTGCTTCCAGAACAACGTCCCTCTGTCGGTCAGTCTCCATGCATTATCCTGACTGAGGAAAACCACGATCTTAGAGAATACTGTCAACCAGGCACCGGGCCGTGGGTGTTATTACTGCCCCAGCAACCCAGGTTCTCCCAAGAGCCTAGTTACTCATCGTTGACGATACAAAACTATTTGCTTGCCCAGCATTCTGATGGGCTGGGAACCACCCAGCTGATTCACAATATCCGTCCTCAGCACGTAATTTTTGTTCATGCCTCTCCCACCTACCTGGCTGATTTAACCGGGTTGGAGGAGTTGCACAACCGTTACCACTTGCATTCTCCACCGGCTGGGACGCTGGTAGAACTCCCGATTGGCGAGACGTTTGTGCAACCGGCGGCACCCGAAACCAGTTACGAAGGGGAGCTGACGGAACTGGGAACAGTCGTTACCATCACCCTACCGGAGGCGATCGCTGCCGATCCCCGTTGGCAACACTTTGCTGATACTGGTTTAGTGGAAGCCCGGTGGCAGGGTGAGGAACTGGTATTGCGCGGATTATCCCAACGAGAACTTTTAAGCCAAAGCAGCGACGCCAGAGTCCCCATGAATGTTGAGTGCTGCGGCAACTGCCTACACCAACGGGGGCAGCGCTGTTGGAATCAGGACTCGCCCCTGTATGGATTTAAGGTGACACCTGAAGGATACTGTCCAGTTTTTGAACCGGCGCATCCGCCTCCAACCCCTTCAGATGACGACCTAGAAAGCCTCGAAGATTGAAAAAGATAAGAAATCAAATCAAAAATTAAAAATGAAGCATCCCCCATTTCTAATTTTTGATTTTGCATTTTTAATTCCTCAGTCTGGATTCGAGTCGGGGAAACGCGGACGAATTTGTTCGGCTTCCGGACAATCGTCAGAGACAAGTGGTTCAGCATTGCCTCTGGGCACTGAAGCCAGCTTTTGTGTCACAGCACCAATGCTTTCGAGGCGAACCATTTCTTCCCAAGAACAAGCTTCATCTTCTTCTTCGGTTTCATAGCGGAGCGTGACTAAATCTCCTTCAATGTCAACGATGCGAGCGCGTTCGATCCAGCGTTGTTGGTCCCGCAAGAAAATACAGACCTCACGACCATCGCAACAGAGTTGATAAATCTTGCGGTGTAGCATGGGTTGCTTCTCCTGAGCAGATAAGTTGTGCAATTCTTCATGGAGCCTGCATACCTTTTTTTAGGTATCCAGCCTCTCTCAAACGTAATCGGGGTTGAATCCTGCCATTCTCCCAGGCTCCTGTCCTTATCTTTACCTATTTTTCCCAAAAGCCTGGAATGTGGGATTTGGGTTGGGTTTCTTAGGGGCGCAAGGCTTTGCATCCCTAAAGCCTGGGAATGCCGATTTTGGATAGGCAAGGAAGCCTCTTGGTCAGCCCCATGCCAATTTTTGGAAAGATGTGGAAATCGAGGGTAGGGACAAGGGTTCAAAGTGAGCGTTCTAGATGATATTGCCGATTTAATTTCAAAGTTTAGCTTGAATCCTGCGGCATTTAAGATAGGGATTGTAGGATACTCCCTCTGGTAGAATGCGCGCACTCCCATCCTCATTCAGGGTTTTTACCACTAAGGGAAACTTGAATCAAGGCAGCTACGAGTATCAATGAGTCTTTTGAGATGAGTAATGGGAAGGCAACTGGTGACAAAAAGCCTTGACTGGCAACCAGTCCAACCTTGTAGCAGTCAATTCAGTCATCCTAACCCTCGCTTTGTTTAGGAAGCGCACCTAGCTGAGATTGGTAGTTCTTATTAATCATTCTAATAATTCTTGGCCCAGGTCGGCAGCGAATCAAGAAAAATTCTATCAATATCAAAGCTTTTCTATCATTTTGGCAGCCGTGCCGCGATCAGGATGCCTTGTAGTTATCAAAGAACGGTTTCAGGGCTTGTATCCGAGGTGATGTCAGCGCTACACTCTGCCGTGCTTCTCTTTGAATCTTACCGGCATTCAGTGCCTGGTGTAGGGTGTCAAGAGCTTCTAAATCCGCTGATTGGTAGCCTTTCATCACTAACACTTGGCGAATCAGACCTTCAGAAGCGACGCTGAGGCAACCTGTTTGGAAAGCTGACTGTACAAGTGTGCGAATCATGGCGACCTGTTTATCCTTGATTTGCTGGGATATCTATCTTTGAGTATGAAATACTTTCCAAGATTAGGAATTGATGGTAATCCGCCATTTTTTGTGATTTTAGACCGTATTTTTAGGTGATCGAGGTCACAAATGGCAAAACCAAGCGGATGCTTGACAAAAGAAGAGTTTACTGCGGTTGCTTCTCTAGTGAGCAAGCTGTCGATTTAATCCTATAGATAGATTGACCGTATAAAACAGCTTAGTGCAGCGACTGTTAAGGATGTGTAAAGTAGATATGGGAATTTCAAGAAATGTTTGTTAAAGTTTGAGACAATCAGCAAATCCTCAATAGAAACGGAAAAAGACGGGTGTACGCGATCGCCACTAAGCAGCAGCTCTACAAAACCTACATCCTCTCAGACCAAGCCGCTCAGTCCCATCTAGAGGTCGTTCCAGAGCGAGGCGGTATCGTTACTAGCCTACGCATCCAAGGACAAGAAATCCTCTACCTAGATGCAGAGCGGTTTGCCAATCCAGACTTGAGCGTTAGAGGTGGGATTCCGATTCTGTTTCCCATCTGCGGCAACTTACCCGAAAGTCAATACACCTATCAAGGTCAGCCCTACACCCTCAAGCAACACGGCTTTGCCCGCGATATGCCTTGGGAAGTCACCGACCAAGTGACTCAAGACCTAGTGAGCCTTACCCTTGTCCTTAACAGCAACGACCAGACACGTGCCGTTTACCCGTTTGACTTTCAACTCGCCTTCACTTACCGTCTGTTGGGTAACACGCTAGAGATTCGGCAGCGCTACACCAATCACTCAGCCGAGCCGATGCCCTTCTCCACGGGTCTGCATCCTTACTTCTGGACACCCGAAAAAACCGGAATCAAGTTTGGAATTCCCGCCGCCGAATACCAAGATCAGCGCACCCGCCAAACCCATCCCTTCACGGGTGCCTTTGACTTTAACCAAGATGAAATTGATGTCGCCTTTAAGCAGTTGAGCGGTCAAGAAGCCACTGCCTCCGACGCCAGCCGACAGTTGCAGCTCACCCTTAGTTGGGACAACCCTTATTCCACCTTTGTCTTCTGGACGGTCAAAGGCAAAGACTTTTACTGCATGGAGCCTTGGAGTGCCCCCCGCAATGCTCTGAATACCGGAGAGCAGCTACTGCGTCTAGAACCGGGAGGCAGTTTGGAGACATCAGTTCGTTTGACCGTAACTTTTTTATAAAAAAGTTTTTTTTCAAAACCCCTTTCCTAATTCCAGTAATCTGTGTTACCGTTGTAAACGTTGTCTAAACAACTGAAGTTTTCGGGTCGCTAACTCAACGGTAGAGTACTCGGCTTTTAACCGAATAGTTCCGGGTTCGAATCCCGGGCGACCCATAAAAAAATACTCAAAAAAATACCTAAAGAAAATTAAGACAAGAAGCGAGAAGCGCTCTGGCAAACGATTAGTTTTCTCATTTCCTAGCTGGAACCAGGAGAATCTACGTTATTGAGAGTACAGCCTTCTAGAGAAAGCATTCCCAGACATAAATTGGAAACGAGAGCAAAACCAAAACCCTGTTAGAAAGCCTAATGCTCTTGCTAAACCTCCACCATCAGGCAATCTTATAAATGCAGTATTGGCTGCTTATCTCGGAATTATCAAGATAATTCCCTAGAGACTGGTAAACTATCTTAAGATTATTGTAATAATTTCGCTGTCCAGAACAAAGTAACTGACGACGAGTCAATAGGAGGACTATTTATGGCGCTCGTACCCATGCGGCTGATGTTGGATCACGCAGCTGAGAATGATTATGGAATCCCAGCTTATAACGTTAACAACATGGAGCAGATCCAGGCCATCATGCAGGCTGCTCATGAGGCAAATAGCCCCGTGATTCTGCAAGCTTCTCGTGGCGCTCGGAACTATGCAGGAGAATATTTCCTACGCCATCTGATTCTGGCGGCAGTTGAAACTTACCCTCATCTCCCAATTGCCATGCACCAGGATCATGGTAATGCCCCAAGCACTTGCTACTCTGCCATGCGCCACGGTTTCACCAGCGTCATGATGGATGGTTCCTTAGAGGCAGATGCGAAGACTCCAGCCAGCTTCGAGTACAACGTGGAAGTCACCCGCAAGGTGGTGGAAGTCGCTCACTCAATTGGCGTCAGCGTAGAAGGCGAACTGGGTTGCTTGGGTTCTCTAGAAACAGGCATGGGTGATAAGGAAGACGGTCACGGTGCCGAAGGAGTTCTCTCTCACGACCAGCTGTTGACCGACCCAGACGAAGCAGTTGCCTTCGTAGAACAAACCGGCGTGGATGCTTTGGCAGTTGCGATTGGCACCAGCCACGGCGCTTACAAGTTCACCCGCAAGCCGACTGGCGAAATTCTGGCTATCAGCCGGATTGAAGAAATTCACAGCCGTCTGCCGAACACCCACCTCGTGATGCACGGTTCCTCCTCTGTGCCCGAAGATTTACTTGCCCTGATTAACCAATACGGCGGTACAATCCCGGAAACCTACGGCGTACCCGTTGAAGAAATTCAAAAAGGCATTAAGAGCGGTGTCCGTAAGGTGAATATTGACACGGATAACCGTCTGGCGATTACCGCTGCGGTGCGCGAAGCCTTGGCTAGCAATACTAAGGAATTTGACCCCCGCCACTTCCTCAAGCCTTCCATCAAGTATATGCAGAAGGTTTGTAGCGATCGCTATCATCAGTTCGGTGCTGCTGGTCAAGGTACCAAGATTAAGCAGATGACTTTGGATGAGTTTGCTGCTAAGTATGCCAAAGGCGAGTTGAATGCTGTTACCAAGAAGACTGTAACTGTCTAAGAAAAGTTTAGGTTTTGGATAAATCTAGTATCTAAAATTTGAAATTTTCCTTGTCGGGTGGCTGCCAAGCCACCCGTTTTTTTGTGTGTAAGAAGAGTTTTTTGGCAAACTTTCAGGAACAGGGAATAGCTGCTTTGTATAAATGCATAGCGTTGCTTTTTAAGAGTTTGTCAATCTTATGGCTAACAATAAATTTAAGCCTTCTCCCGATTTAGGTAAGCCCGCCAGACGGGATGGTAGTGCCCCTAAAGTCACTGGCAATCCAAAGAGTACTCCTCCCAAGCGCAAGAATACTGGTAAGTAAGGTGCCTGATGCGGCTGGTTTGCCGTTCGGTAATACCGGCGGTTGGCGCAATGTCTAACAAGAGGGCTTCTTTTATACATTTCTGGATTTTAGATTTGGGATTTTTGATTAGAAAACCAAAGCTAAAACAAGATTGAAAGATTCTAAATCTTTCAATCTGAAAAATGGTATTAGTTTGCGCCATCGCCGGTCTATTTTTTTCCCAAAAGGCTCAGATAAAAACCCGATGTTGCAGGGAGGGCATTTGGCGGCGGATTTGTTCTAGGCGAGAGGGGTTAATTTCTGCGATCGCTACTCCCGGTGTATCTCCAGCATCCGCTAAAATAACGCCCCAAGGGTCAATAATCATCGCGTGTCCGTGAGTGTGGCGCAGGGCGTAATGCTGCCCAGTTTGAGCCGGTGCTATCACATAGCAGGTGTTTTCGATCGCTCTGGCTTGCAGTAAGATTTGCCAGTGATCTTTGCCAGTGTAGGCGGTGAAGGCAGCGGGGACAAATAGAATGTCAGCTCCCATCTGCGCCAAGTGCCGATACAGTTCCGGGAATCGGACATCGTAGCATACCGAAAGTCCCAAGGAACCCAAATGCTTGGAGGGATAAACGGGTGGTAGGCGCATCCCAGCCATGACGGTGCTAGATTCTCGATAGGTATTGCCGTCGGGCAAATTGACATCAAATAAATGTACTTTTTGGTAGCAGGCGAGTTCTTCCCCTGAAGGATCGATGAGCAAAGCGGTGTTGTAGACTTTGTTGGTGTCAACGGGAACTGGAAACCCGCCACCCAAGATGGTGACTTGGAAGCGCTGAGCCATTGTTCGGAGGAATTTTTCGCTCTGGGTAGCGATCGCCTCCGATTGGGCTATCTTCTGCTTTTCTTCTCCTAAAAATGAGAAGTTTTCTGGCAAGCCTACTAACTCAGCACCCTGACGCACAGCAAGCTCGATGAGTTCTTCTGCCTGAACCAGATTTTTTTCCACATCTGGCAGGCTTGTCATTTGTATGGCGGCGGCGAGATAGGGCTTCATTATCACTCTCGTAATTTCATCTAAATCAGTCTAAATGCTGGTGAAGCTGAGAACATCAGAATATATATTATTCCTTTGTTGTGTGTCTAGGCATTGATGAAGGGTTGGTTCGAGCAATCCTGTGGATTATACCGAAGGTACTTATTTAGAGAGATATTTACTCAGCTAAGTAGGAATGCGGACACAAATCATCCGGATGCGCGTCTTCAGTGACAAAGATGCTGTTTTGAAATCATCGTGTGTTCTGGTAGCAATGGCAATGAGTCTGATTAGTAAAATTGTGCAACAAGCTTTGGTAACGGGCTATCTAACGGTTGAAGCCGAAGAGCAGCTACGTCAGCTTTTAAAAACCAAGTATGACTTTGATGACTTTATGGCTTTCATTACCTTACAAAAAGAGGCGATGGAAGGTCGGGTTCGTCAAGAGTCTCGTGAATTGCTGCATTCTAGCCGTGTTTCTGCCTTAGTTTAAACGGGGGTGATCGCTTATTTTGCATTAGCAGAGCGCCACGCGGACGCGCTATCGCAACACTTGCGCGTTTGTCACCGCAGCTTAAAGAAAGTATTCACTGGATCTAGGCACTTCAGGAAGAGGGAAAAACCGGGCGATCGCTTTCTCAGATGAGGTTGAGCGATCGCTCTCTCACTGTATTGAGGTTTAAATTATAACAATGAATATTATTGGTTGACACTACGACAACTCTATGAATGACTTGGAGTCCTCGGCTGGCACGAGGCATCTGACTCGTTTTAGATCAACCTTCGGAATGGCGAAACGGCAAGGCATCCACGTTACGGTTAGAGGAAATATTTTCTAAGGGTCAACTGTGGAGCTGGATATCTCTGTTCTGGTTAAAACTTTTGTAGCTGTGTTTGTCTTGGCAGATGCGTTGGGCAATGCACCGATCTTTTTAGTCCTGACGAAGGGCATGGAACCGGAGCAAAGAGACAATGTGGTGAATCGGGCAAGTATTGTAGCGACAGGGGTGCTGCTGATATTCGCTTTTGGGGGTAAAGCAGTTCTAAATTACTTAGAAATCAGTATGGGGTCTTTGCGGGTTGCTGGGGGACTGCTTTTACTCTTAGTTGCCCTACAAATGCTACGTGGAGAACTAGATACACCGATTGTCGAGCAGCAGCGCGATATCGCGATTACTCCGATGGCATTGCCTCTGTTAGCTGGGCCAGGAACGCTAACGACGGTGATGCTGTTGATGTCTGAATCTCCAAATGCTCATCTCAGCGTGGTGGTCGGGATTGTCTCTGCGATGCTGGTGACATGGTTGATTGTGCGTCTGGCAAACCGGATCGACCACTTGCTCGGTGCAGAAGGTGCGGTGATTATTACTCAACTTTTAGGCTTTCTGTTAGCCGCGCTGGCAATCGAAATTGGCAGTGCTGGGATTCGGGAACTGTTTCTAACTTAAGATGCGATCGCGTTTTTTACGAACCGCGAAGACGCAAAGAACGCGAAGGAAGAGGGGAAGAGAGGGCGATCGCATTTGGTGAGATGAGGTAGGCGATCGCATCACCTTTCCACCACGCCAAATAAGAGCGATCGAGAACTTTAGCTCAACCCTAGCTGTTGCTTTAAACCTTCTGGCACATTCTTGGCTGTTGCCAAATTCTGAACATTCTCCCACTTCGTATACTCATCCCAAGGAATGTTTTCGGTTTTCGAGGTCTGCGTCGCTGAGGATTGCGCCGCTGAGGATTGCGCTGCTGAGGATTGCGCTGCTGAGGATTGCGCTGCTGAGGTTTGCACCGCTGAGGTTTGCACCGCTGAGGTTTGCACCGCTGAGGTTTGCACCGCTGAGGATTGTGCTGCTGAGGATTGCACCGCTGAGGATTGCGCCGCTGAGGAATTTACCAACTGTTGCTAAAAAGCCCCTAATACCGATACATTCGCTGTAACCGATGATGCGAAGCAATCGATCTTCATCGAAACTATCAGTATCTTTTTCACCGCAGGAAAATAAAGCAATTTCGTCTTTTAAGTCATCTTTTAACAGGGCATAGCGGTGCAACTCCAAGAGCAAAATCAGCACATTCAGTCCCGCATAAATATCCACCTGTCGCAGTCCCATCCACTTCGTTTCTGGCGCTTGCTCTCTCATTTGCAACATCTTATTCTGCGACAAATTTTCTGGAGTGGCATCGATAAATTCGCCATCGCACCAACTTAGATAAAACTTCTCCAATCGTTTGAATAATTTTACGGGCTGAAACTCTGTACTGGCAGCTAATAAAGCCATCAAGTATTCCACAATTTCTGGTGTTAGTCCGCCGTAACCAAATAAATCGTAGATTTCCCGATCCATTTGGTCGGTGGAGATATAAAATTCCTGGCGTTTTCTTCCCGGTTGCGTCCAATCTTCTATACTTTCTTTAAGTCGTTCCGCACACAAAAACTCCCCAAAACTCTTGTGGGCAAACTCCACCGAACCGCCTTTGTCACCCGCTGCCGCCTGTAGATAAAAAGCCGCCAAGGCATTTTTCAGCGCATCCTCGCCGTGTGTCTCTCTAGCTTGTTGAATCAACTCAATCGCACTGTCATCGCCCTTCAACCGTGACTCGATTGTTTTTACTGCGGCACATTCCCCGCCCGACTGCACGACGCACAACCCCGCCTCTGCCAAAATCCGTCGCAGTCCGGCGGTTTCCTGTCCAGTTAGTTCTCGATTCAGCCATTCTGGACGTTGTTCCGTCAGTACCCACTCTAAAGATTGCTCGTCAATCAGAATTTTTGCCCCGACACCGCTAGCACCCTCAAACATTTCCACCGTCAATTTGCCATCCCGGTGCATCGCAGCCAATAGATAAAGCAATAGCGGCTCTTTGGCTAATTCCCGCACTCTATCTGGACAGCGTTTGTCTTGCAAAAATTGCTGAAATGCGAAATTTTTATCACCTCCAACTTGAATTTCCCATTTGCTAAACCACTGCTGTTGGAGTTCGTCATCCATCGGCAACAGTTCCACCCGTTCCATGTTGGGAGGCATTCTTCCTTGGATACCTTGTAGCGCCAAAGGTCTGCCTGTAATTAGAACCCGATGTCCTTTTTCAGAATTCCGCTGGCAGCTACCTTGAAAATCATCTACTTGCCAGAGGAAATCCTTTAATTCTTGGCTAGTTCCCCTTTCCATAACTAACTCATCAAATCCATCCAGCAGAAACAAAAATCGGGTATTTTTATCGGTTAAATAGCCATCATCTTTTGCAGAAAAATTACAACCAACTGCTGCTTGTAAAGTTTTTTCAAAACTCTTTTCAAATGTCCTAATATCCCGCAACCGAATCAAGATTTGGGTTCAAACTGGATGCAAATGCTGCCGCACCCAATCGGCAAACATCCGGCAAAAAACACTTTTACCTCTTCCCGGCCCCCCTTGGATAAAGATCACTTTGTCTTGTTTCTGAGCATCTGCTAGCATCACCTTTGCCCAGCTTTCGATCTCAATTGGTTCTGCATCTTTATCAGGCTGACCATTTGCATTTACTAACTGTCCCTTCAACGGCACATAAATATTTTTGAAAGTGAAGCTTTCAGCAAATACTGTCTCTAGCGGCTTCGTTGCAATTTGCTCATCTAAATAAGTATTGATACTATAGTATTTATCCGATTCTTGTCGCCGTCCAGCCAAGTATAATTCCGCCCGTTGTCTGACAGAATCCTCAGCATCTTCTAAGGCTTTTTTTAGTTGTTGATGAGTCTTCCAAGCTACCCAAGATGTTACAATTTCAGCGTCATGCTTATTTATTCCTGCTTGTTGCAGTTGGTTCGACAAAACCTGATTTAAAACTTGAGCTAATTCCGATTCGTGGAAGCAGGTGAGAACATTTCTAGCGAGATGTTCATCTAGTTGAAATTCTCCCAGTTTTGCGCTTTGCTGTTGGGCGATATTTGTGGTAGGCGTTGCGCTTGCTGGCTGTAGATTGGCTGGCTGTAAATTGACTTGCTTTAATAAGTCATTACTTTGCACCAATTCATTAAAGCTTTCTAGATAAGCCAGGGGAGATGCGATCGCTACCCATTCCTCTAGGGATGGCTCTTGATTGGTCTTTTTGCGGTACAGCCTCACGCCTTGTATTGCTAGTTTCGTCCCTGATAGCCCTGCTATAGCAATAGGAATTCCCGCAGAACCCGCAATTGCAGAGAACAAACCTAAAGCCAGCCCGAATTCCAGCGCAAATTTAGTAATCTCTGTCCCAGTCTCGGCGACATCTCCGGGTTTCCCTAGTTCCCGAATATCAGTTTTCAAAAACTGCCAAACTTGCTTGAGCTTCTTCATGCGATCGCTACTCTCCGTGCTGATGAATCGAAGATAACTCAACGATTAAGCATCTGCCCTCAGTTGGATATCTCCCATATTTTCTGGAGAAAGAGCGATAGCTTACTTGACACAGTTCCAGGTAATCATGGATGATGAAAGATTGTCTGTCTATTCCTGCTCGGATCAGGTTGAGACATTCCAAAAGCTGATTGGTCATTGGTTAAGAGGTCATTAGTCATAGGGTCAATAGAAGCGAATCTAAAGACTAAAGACAACTGACAATCACCTAATTCAGCTACCTGTACGGCAACCCCTAGGACTATCCCATGAGTTACGCAATTATTGAAACTGGCGGCAAACAGCTGAGAGTCGAACCAGGTCGCTTTTACGATATCGAACTGCTTCCCTCGGAACCAGACACGCAAGTTACCATTGATAAGGTTTTGTTCGTTCAGAACGACGGCGATGTGACCATCGGTCAACCTTTCATCGAAGGGGCGACGGTAGAATGCACGGTGATGAGACACCGGCGCGGTAAGAAGGTCATCGTCTACAAGATGAAGCCCAAAAAGAAAACCCGCCGCAAGAAAGGACATCGCCAGGAAATCACCCAGCTGATGATCAACTCCATCAGCATCAATGGCTCAGTGGTGGCTTCCGAACAACAGGCTTCCCAAACCCCCAGCGCTGATGAGTCAGCAGAAGCTCAAGAAGCTGTGGCAACGGTGGTTGTTGATGAGACAGATACCGAGACGGCTGCGACCGAGTAAACCGCTGAGACTACAGCAGAATAGTAAGTAGTAAGAACAATTGAGGAAATTATGGCTCATAAGAAAGGTACGGGTAGTACTCGCAACGGTCGTGATTCTAACGCTCAACGTTTAGGCGTCAAGCGTTTCGGCGGTCAGACCGTCAGAGCAGGTAGTATTTTGGTGCGTCAGCGGGGAACTTCGTTTCATCCTGGCAATAATGTCGGTGTGGGCAAAGACTATACCTTGTTTGCCCTCATTGATGGCATCGTGACCTTTGAACGGAAGGACAGAAGCCGCAAGAAGGTAAGCGTTTACGCTGTGCCAGCAGCGGCGGAAGCATCCCCTGAGAATCCACCCGTTCCGGCTCAGGTATAAGTATCCAGACCTAGTAGTTGGATAGATTAAGAAAGGAGGGGCAATTTATAAATTGCCCCTCCTTTTATTCGGCATTTTTTTATCAGCGATCGCGCTGGTTGGTCAAAATAAACGTAATATGTGATTCTGAGTGGCAGCAAAAAATTTCATCTCAATATTTTGCTTGGCTCAATGTGACAAATTGTTACTTTTTTTGACTGCTTTAGTTACTAACAACTATTCACTACACTAACGCCATGTTTCCCATTCATCGCCCTCGCCGCCTTCGTACCTCAACCCAGCTGCGCCGGATGGTGCGTGAAACGGTTCTTGCCACGAGTGACTTAATCTACCCTCTGTTTGCCGTACCGGGAGAGGGCATTGCTAAGGAAGTGAAATCGATGCCAGGGGTCTACCAGCTGTCGGTAGACAAAATTGTGGAAGAGGCAAAAGAAGTCTATGACCTCGGCATTCCCGCCATCATTCTTTTTGGCATTCCCGCAGATAAGGATGTAGATGCGACGGGTGCGTGGCACGATTGCGGGATTGTCCAAAAAGCTGCCACGGCAGTGAAAGAAGCCGTGCCGGATTTAGTTGTTATTGCCGATACTTGCTTGTGCGAATATACCAGTCACGGTCACTGTGGTTATTTGGAAGTGGGCGACTTGACGGGACGGGTGTTGAATGACCCGACGCTGGAATTGCTCAAGAAAACAGCAGTGTCTCAAGCCAAGGCTGGCGCTGATATTATCGCTCCGTCTGGGATGATGGACGGTTTTGTGCAGGCGATTCGGGAAGGATTGGATGCAGAGGGATTCCAAGATACACCGATTCTTTCTTACGCTGCCAAATATGCTTCGGCTTATTATGGCCCTTTCCGGGATGCGGCTGATTCAACACCGCAGTTTGGCGATCGCAGAACTTACCAGATGGACCCCGGTAATGCCCGCGAAGCCCTCAAAGAAATCGAACTCGATATTGCAGAAGGGGCGGATATGCTGATGGTGAAACCAGCACTTGCCTATATGGATATCATCTGGCGAGTGAAAGAAGCCAGCAACTTGCCGGTAGCCGCTTACAATGTCTCCGGCGAATACGCGATGGTGAAAGCGGCTGCCCTCAATGGCTGGATTGACGAACAGCGAGTCGTGATGGAAACTTTAACCAGCTTCAAGCGGGCTGGAGCTGATTTGATTCTCACCTACCACGCCAAAGATGCCGCCCGTTGGTTGTAGGAAGTCAGGGTGAAGGATGAAAAAAACAACAGATTCGCCTAGAACTAGGCATTTTCATCCTTCACATTTCATCCAGCATTCTTAGTTAGCTACTTATGTTCAAAAGGAATCCGTCTGGCGGTACAGATTTAGGGTTGGATATGAGTAAGCTAAACGGTAGATTTCGCTAAAAAAGCGGCAAATTACAGAAATTCGGTGCAATTGAACACCAATCCCCAGTGTGTTGATGAGTAGAATGAGCCAGTACGAGACTCTAAATTATTGATGACGATGGATTGCAGTCATATTCAATTTTGTGACCGTAAATCACAAATCGACTTTCAACAACTGCAAGAGCTGTTTCACTTAGCTGCCTTCTGGGCACAGAACCGGCAAATTGAAGATTTAAAAGTTGCGATCGCCAATAGCGATCCAGTGATTAGCGTCTGGGATGAAAACAAGCTGATTGGATTTGCCAGAGCGACTTCCGATGGTATCTATCGTGCCACTATCTGGGATGTGGTCGTACATCCGGCATACCAAGGCGCAGGACTCGGACGCAAGTTGGTGGAAACAGTCTTGAGCCATCCTCGTGTCAGTCGGGTAGAGCGGGTCTACCTGATGACGACTTATCAACAGGGCTTTTACACGCGCATCGGTTTTGAATGTAGCAACCCCAGTACGACGATGGTGCTGTATAACAACCAGCCCCTAACCGAGCCTCTGCCTGCTGAAGTTATGTCGTCTCAATAGGTACTAGGGGAAGCGAAAACTGAAGCCGGGTGAGATTCTGGGCGGCTGAAGTATTAGAGGCATCTGCTGGTTGCGCTGCCACTACTTCCAGGCGTCCCTGCATCACTTCGATGAGGGTTTGAGCAATCAGTAAGTTCATCCCCTCGGATAGCTGTGGCATTTGTCGGGGTGCTCCTTTGCTGGGTGCCCCTACCAGCTCCTGTGTCTTTTGCTCTTTGAGCAAATCGACTGGCTCGCTCCAGACGCTAACGGGGCACTCGGCATCAATCCAGATGTGGATGTGCCCAGATGCTGGTGAGGAGGGAACCCAAACCCGAATGTTGCCTTCGTCCATGCGAGCGATCGCGGTATCGACCAGATTTAGCAGCACCTGCTGCAATCGTCGCGGATCTGCCAGAACGTAAATCTCTCGATCGGGTGGCGATACCTCAAGGCGGATACTCCGATTCGCTGCTTGCAGGTGAGTCAAGTTGTAGACTTCCTCTAAAACCTTGGCAAGCTCAATCGGTTGAATCTCTATCCGACTGGTGCCGTGTTGAGTTTTGGCAACAGCGATAATTTCGTCTATCAGTTGCATCAGCTTCAGCGCAGAGGCGTGAGCCTGAGCAATAAATTCTCGTTCTTCTTCTGGGTTGTCACACAAATCGGACAAAATCAACTGATGCAAGCCAATCAAACTGTTGAGGGGCGATCGCAATTCATGAGAAGTCCGCGCCAAAAATCCAGCTTTAAACTGGCTCATTTCTGTTGCCATGTGGTACGCCATCTGGGTTTGCTTAAGTTCCTCCAGGATGGTTGTCACGTCCGGATTCGCGTCTTGGGGCATAAATATAATTACCAGTTTTGCTGATTAGCTAAGTCGATTAAACTACCAATTTAACCGCTCCTTGCCGCAAGATTTCCCAGCCGCTGCCCGTCCATTTGGCGACGGTGGAAGGAACACCAGCCGTCAGCGTTGTTTCTGATTCCGAAGGGAATAGCGTCAGGACATCGGGAAACTGCGCTGCGATTTCTGCCATCGTTTCCAAAGGTGGCTCCCCCGAACGGTTAGCGCTGGTGGTTGCTAAAGGGCCAGTTTGCGACAAAATTGAGAGCGCGACGCCAGAATTCGGCACGCGCAACCCAATCGTAGCCGGATCAGATGGATTCATCGATTTGGGAACGCACGCTGAGGCTGGTAATACTAAAGTCAAAGCACCAGGCCAATATTGGTCAGCAACTTGTTGCCAAATCTGCCATTCAGATGGACTTCCCTTGACAAAATCCCACAAATCTAAAGCGTTTGCGCCCATTAAAATCAGCGGTTTATCTTGCCGCCGCTGCTTTGCTGCAAAAATTAACTCTGACCGATCCGGCTGCACTGCCAGTGCTGGTACAGTATCGGTGGGAAAGCTAACCAAACTCCCAGAACGAGCGCCTTCTATCAAGGCTGCCATTGAAACTTGTGTCATTTTTTTAGAGTTTTGAGTTTTGAATAAATCCCCTCAAATTCATCACTCATCGGGTTTCCGATAGGCTAAGGCAAAGCGTTCAATCCCAGCTAAATCGGTGTGAATTTGAATTTTGCAGTAACTGCCTCGATCTTGCAACAGTTGAACAACTGTATCGGCTTGTCCCGCCATCATCTCAATCAACCAAATACCCGCCGGTCGCAGATAGTCTGGCGCTGTTTCTACCAAATGGCGGATGCAATCTAAGCCATCTGTGCCACCGTCGAGGGCGAGGTGGGGTTCGTGTTTCGCCACTTCCGGTTGCAGGGAAGGCAGCAAATGACTGGGAATATAAGGTGGGTTTGATACCATGCCGCTGAGCTGACCTTTTAGGGCGGACAACGGCTGCCACCAAGAACCTTGGTAAAACTGAATGCGAGCCGCTAAACCCAGTTGCTGGGCATTCTGTTGAGCGATCGCTAGAGCAGCCGGACTATAATCAACCGCGTGGAGAGTGGCAGATGGAAAGGCATCTGCGAGTCCGAGAGCGATCGCGCCACTGCCAGTTCCTAAATCTGCCCAATGTCCTTGCTGTAAAGGCGGCGAGGCTCCGCCCGGAGCCGCAGCGGCAACCGCCAAATCAATCAAATATTCTGTTTCCGGTCGCGGAATCAATACTGCTGGTGAAACAAACAGAGAAAAATGACGCCAGGGAGCAATACCAGCCAGGTACTGAACTGGCAACCGCTCATCCAGACGCCGTTGCCACATCTGGGTTAACTCCGGCAACGGCATCGGTAATTTTATCTGGGTTTTGTCTTTGAAAGACTCCAACCGCAGCGCCAACCGATCTAGAGCGGCGACTTCTCGCAGCAACCAGTCTACTTCTGTTGGGTCAACGTCCGCGGATTTGGCAGCATCCCGCGCCCAGTTGCGCCACTTCCAAAGTTCTATACCTGAAACCATACCCAAGGAAAACGCCAGAATCAAGGAAAAAAGATAAAAGATAAAGTATGAAGTTTATCCTTCATACTTTATCTTTTATCTTTGATTCTTTTGTCTATTTACTGCTTTAGCGACGTTGTTGCTGAGAATTCGCGGGGGCAGGACCACGCGATCGCACAAAGTCCACTGACGCTTTGGGTGGAACCAGTACAATGTTGTTCAGCTGCTGATTATTGCTGGTGCGTAAAGTTTCAATTACACCCTCCAGATTCACCACCTGAATTTCCACTGTAGATGCCAGACCTGGCTGTTGCTGTTTGAATCGATCCAGCATACTCTGTAATTCTTCTTTGCTAAAGAAGAAAGGAATGATGGGTTTATTGTCTCGTTGTAAGGTCAAATACCCCTTATCCTTTCCGCCTCTTGCCACAAACAAAGGAACCCCATCAAAATTTTGCACGGGTTTGCCGCTTTGACTCAGGATGGCTTTTGCTGAATCTACCTGCTGCTGGGTGGGTACGAAAGCAAAATCCAGACCATCTGGCTTGGCTGCATTCGCTTGATCCAGTTTGTAAACGTCTCCCAGCGATACGGGTACCACCTTCACCGTACTTGCTAGTTGAGCATTTTGTTTCTTCAACCGTTCGATAAATGTTTGGGCATCTTGCTGGCTGATAAAAACACCTGCCACTGCGGTCTTCTTTTGCCCCTCATTCACTGAAGCAACTAATGGAGAACCTTGAGGATCGGTGATCGTAAACACGGGCACAGCTTGCAACTTTTCTAGAACCTGTTGTTCTGGCAATGCCAGTGCCCGCAGCGTTTCCAAACCGGGCAGCGCTCCCAGTACAACACTTCCCACTAAACCCAGTGTTGCGCTCAATCGAACTAATGATCTCATTACAATTCCCTCAAAATTTTTCGTTGAATACCCCGCCTTACCAATAATAGAGTCGAGACAAGGCGATAATGTTTCTTCGCTCTAGCAGTACCCGAATGAATGGGTCTAAGTTTATTTCCAACTAAACTTTATCGATTCTACTGTTTTGTTGCGACTGTCATTTTTGAACTGTTTAACTCCCCATGTCCTAATTCCTGGCACCAAAGGTCAATTTGATGCCTGAACTCGCTATTTATTCATTCTCAATGCTGCATACTCGGAAATGGAATTCCCAAATTACTGAGGGAATGAATCGCGAATTGTAACCCTCTATGACTATGTAAGATTAGGATGAGTTCCAGGCAATCGTCAGCCAACTTATCTCCCAATTTACTAGGGAAAAATCTGTATGAATCACCTCCCGAAGTCCTCAAGGGAATTTCAGCAGGGTGTCAGACATCACACCCGAAAATTATTGAGATTCCCTCTAACCTTGGCAGGTTTGGGGCTAACTCTTTTTACTACTAAAAATCGGGATGACAGGATTTGAACCTGCGGCATCCTGCTCCCAAAGCAGGCGCGCTACCAAGCTGCGCTACATCCCGGTGAAATTCAGCGATTGGCTATCAGCCGATCGGGTCTTGGGTGTTTAATTCCCCTGACACGCCTGCCAGTGACCTCTGGTTATTATAGCTTATTTAGCCGATATTTGGAGTAAAGAATTTACAAACTAATCTGGATACCAAAACATCCCTTTAATTCCTTCCGGGTCGGCAATAAAATTCAGTCCCCGGTAAAAATCCACCACCTGGGGGTCAGCGAACAGAGTAATGTTGCTAATGTCTTCACTGCGTAGCTTCTTGATCGCGTACTTCATCAACGCCTTCCCCAATCCTTTGCCTTGGAAATCCGGGTGAACTACCACATCCCAAATGGTGGCATTGAAGGCATGATCGGAAGTTGCGCGGGAAAAGCCTACCAGCCGCCGCTGGGTTCCTCGCACTTCCCACATCGAAACTACCAAAAAACTATGTTCGATTGCTTTCTTGACCTTGCGTAGCGGACGCCGGGACCACCCGACCGCATCGCAGAGTTCTTCGAGTTCATAAAGGTCAATGTCGCGTTCGGTGCTGAAAAATATCCGAGAGCCGCTGCCCGTGCGATCGCCTGTACCTTCTACAACATCCCCCTCCCCCAGCGTCGGCTTCGACGCAGTGCTACCATCAGAACCGCTAAACAAGCTTTTCCAAAAACCCATGCAGGTGTGGTTAAGGTATTTACATTCTCCAGTTCCCAGCAGTCTGGGGAATTCCCAACCGTGCTTCGCACCGCGTGTGCTAACACGCGATCTGAGACTTCCTGATCGAAGAAACCAGATACAACACTTTCAGGTTTCCCTGCAAGTACCAAATATCTAATCTCTACAGGATTTACTTCCGGTGTCCGGTTGCGAGAAACGAAGCAATCTGAGGAACGAATCAATCTCGTGCAATCAATTGACGCGGGGGAGTCACGTACACTCTTGGAGAGTGATACAGTCTCAGTATCTCCATCCCTCTTATTTCAACGAATCTAGCCCAAACATCACGAAAAAAATGATAACACAATTGCGCTACCTTTTAAACCATTACACGCACTCCCCGATCTGGAGCGGGTGCGGCATTGTGTGGTTTGGGGCGCATTCGGCAATACTGGCAATACATTAGTTAGACTGAATTCTACGGGTTAATACTCCGCAGCTCCACAGCAATCCCGATTTCCTTGAATTGTCGGTCGGGAGAAGCTACCGTCTCGCCAAGCCATCGTGCAGCTAGGCACAAGTTTTTGGCTGATGACTGGAGACAAGAGCAACAGAAGAACTGAGAAACAGAGGCAGCTTTTGACTGGTTACTTCCTGGATGCCACATCGCGTTGGCACAGGTGAGCAAAAACAAAGAAAATCATGTACGGGCAGCTAGTCATGATACGACGAATGTTGAGTTATTTCACTAAGGGGCAAGGGAGAACTTGCACCAGTTATCTTTATTTGCACCAATCTACTCAACTCCACCGGGAGTTGGTATCGAGTGGATAATTTTTTTAGGAAAATTTGTGAGAGATTAACCATAAGAGAAGGTTCTTTGGCGAAGGGCACTTGGCTCTATCTCCCAAAATGCTTTTAACCTGGCAAGCGAGTCTTAGCCCTATATATGGCCACGGGTTTGAAATCATCCACACTAGAACTTCTGAAGCGCTTTAATCGGGCGTTTCCTCAGTTCTACGAGCAGTTTGTCAGCAGTGAGATTCAGCTACAAAACTTGAGGCTTGCCTATCGGCTCTATAAAACCACCAGAGCGGTTATTGAGCTGAAACCCGAAGGCAATAAAAGTGCCCTACATTTTGCTTACCGCAACCAATCTTTTCTGCTAAGTGATATTTTTGGGGTTCTGGCTGCATACGGGCTGACCATTCACAGTCTCAGTCTATATGGTCAAATCGCTCCTCCGATGCTAGTTTTCATCAAACTGGTGGTGTCTCGTGGCAGCAAAGCACTGACAGACAAAACCTCGGAAAATGTCTGTCGCGCCATTCGGGAAGCTTTGGCTGGGCGCTTTGAAGTAGAAGAGATGCTGGCAGTGGAATTTAATCTGGATGCCGGTTTGGAGCAGGTAGAAACGGAATTTTATGTAGACCCTGTTTTCCATCTTCCGGCGCTGTTAATTGAGGCGGATAACCAACCGGGTCTGTTTTATAAGGTGATGTACGCTATCTGGCAAGAGGATTTGCTGGTGGTCAATGCCAATTTGCTAGTCTGGCGAGGACGCACCCGCTTGATTCTTTACTTATTGGGACCGAACGAAAGTGTGATTCCGGAATATTTAGGTCAAAAAATTGCTGAAAGCGTGCGTCAGCGATTGCTAGGGCGCAGATTTTAATGTTTAGAATGTTTAGCCATTAGTCTTTTGTCCAATAGTCCTAACTTTACGCTTCTCGAAGCGATCGCGCCGACAAGCAGACGTTTCGTAAGGCAGGGGTAAGCCATGACCAATAACAATGACTTCTTGACCAATCTGGTAGAACTTCGGGATAGGATCAAAATATGGCAACTATCGAAATCCTGGGAGTTCGGCACACCTACGATTTGACGCCTCCCATTGCATCATCTACCCCTGTTTTGGTCTTTATCCACGGCTGGCTCCTCAGCCGTCGGTACTGGCAACCCCTGATTGAGCAGATAGCACCAGATTATCAGTGTTTGTCTTACGACTTGCGGGGGTTTGGTGATTCTCAGCCTCTAGATAATTATGGGTTCACCCGTCAAGAAATGTCGGTGCAGAGTCGGCAAGTCGTCGGCGAGAGTCAGCAAGAGGAGAACTTTCTTCGCTCTTCAGAGCCTCTTACGTTGAGCCTCTCGAATTACACTCCAGCTGCTTATGCCAAAGAAGTCGGTATTTTGTTGCAGAAGCTGAATATTTCTAGTGCTTGGCTGATTGGTCATTCGTTGGGTGGCAGCATTGCCCTTTGGGCGGCAGACCAGCAACCTGATTCTGTTAAGGGGGTCGTCTGCATTAATGCTGGAGGTGGCATTTATCTGAAGGAGGCCTTCGAGCGATTTCGGGCTGCGGGTCAGCAGCTTCTGAAACGGCGTCCCCATTGGCTGTGCTATGTACCGGGGATTGATTTGCCTTTTACACGGGCGCAAGTGGCGCGCCCAATTGCTCGGTGCTGGGGACGACAGCGACTGATTGATTTTATTACGGCTCATCCGGAAGCGGCGCTGGGGACTTTACTGGATTCGACGACGGAAGCGGAGGTCAATCGCTTACCGCAGGTGGTGTCACGGCTAAAACAGCCGGTTTATTTTATTGCTGGTGCTAAAGATAGGGTAATGGAACCGAAGTATGTGCGGCACTTAGCAAGCTTTCACCCGTTATTTCAGGGTTGTGGTGAGAACGTGATGGAAATTCCGGACTGCGGACATCTATCGATGGTGGAGCAGCCAGAGGCAGTTGCTACCGAAATTCGCAATATTATAGCTAATTGTCCGGATTCTAGCAACTTCGCTTAAGGTAGATGTTTTGTTGGCACCATAAATCTTTAAATTTTATTAAGATTAAAGGGGTGCCTGCTAAAAAACGATATTGATTTTCGCTTCTTAGATTTTGACTGCGATCGCGATGAGCGCTCCCAGAAGAGTAGTAATTAGTCTGAGTGGCAAGGGAACAATCAACTGATGAATCTAAGGCTTTCCTGATACTTGTGCTGAAATTATGATCGATCCAAAACAGACTATTCAAATTTCTTCGGAGTTGACTGACGAACATCTGCTGGCTATCTGCGAGGCAGCCGATGTAATTGCTTGCGAGTGTCCTAGTTATTTGGTTCGGCTTTTAAATGATGTCAGAGAGTTTCGCCGTTACACAAATGAGTGTATTGAGCGCTTTCCCTCGGATGCAGAGACTCATCATTGGCTCAGCAGTCGGGCGAATCAGGTAGAAATGCTGCTGTCTTTAACAATTTATGAGCTTTTGCAGAAAGAAAATCTTTTAGATGAGAATAATCAGCTGAATTTGCAGCAGCTTTCAGACAGAAACCGGGCGATCGCGCTATCCAAAGTATTGCATCCTTACTCATCAAAATGATCGAGAGAATCGACTGATTTAAGGTTTGTTTAGAAATTGCGCGATCGCTTTGTCTGAAAAATATTGCATCCTCGCGCCTCAAAACTGGATGCAAACTTCTACTGTGAAGTTTGGTAAAGCTGCATAACATTAGTAATTGGCAGCCGGGACTGAACGCCCAAAGTCAATCGGGAAGTATGACCCCGATTCAAATGATCGGCGGCAGCACAGGCAATCATGGCGGCGTTGTCAGTGCAGAATTTTAGCGGGGGGAATAGCACCCGCAGGTTTCGCTGTGCAGTAGCGACTTGCAGGTGTTTTCTCAGCCCACTGTTGGCGGCGACACCGCCACCGATGGCAATGGTATCAAGACCGTAGTCGAGGGCGCAGGCGATCGCCCTTCGCGTCAGACTTCGCGCTACGCTTTCCTGGAAACTCGCCGCAATGTCATTCACTGGCAGCGACGGAGATTCCTGCTGCAACTTTTGCACCAGTCGCAGCACAGCTGTTTTTAAGCCACTAAAACTAGAGTCATAGGGATGATAGCCGCCCCCTGGCACCCCGACATTCCCTTCCGGCAAAGGATAGGCTTGCGGATTCCCCACTTGGGCGAGTTGGTCAATCACCGGCCCACCCGGATAACCCAGATTTAACAACCGCGCTACCTTATCGAAGGCTTCACCAGCGGCATCATCGCGGGTTTCTCCTAGTGTCTCGTACACACCACAATCTTTTACATAAATCAAGCTGGTGTGTCCGCCCGAAACCAGCAGACATAAAAAAGGCGGCTGTAAAGAAGGTTCGCTCAAATAAGTAGCGTATATGTGGCCTTCCAGATGATGGACTCCGACAAACGGTTTCCGATGGACAATCGCAAGAGTTTTGGCAGCCGTCAGCCCCACCAACAAGGCCCCCACCAAACCAGGGGCGCAGGTTGCCGCAATACCATCAATTGACGCCCACTCCATCTGCGCTTCTTGGAGTGCTTTGTCTAAACAATTGTTAATTATTTCGACGTGTTGACGGGAAGCAATTTCTGGCACAACCCCGCCATACTGCCGATGAACAGGGATTTGTGAGGCGACGATGCTACTGCAAATTTGACGATTCTTTACGATCGCTACCGCCGTTTCGTCACAACTTGTTTCAATCGCTAATACTGTTGACATTCACTGGTACTTTAATATATCGATACATGATTGCTTCCGTACAAACAATGACCTTGTTTTGTACATAAAAGTTTTCGTTTTGTAACAAAAGGAAACAATCCCATGAAACGATTGTTGGCTTTGATTTTTGCCCTTTGTATTTGGTTTAGCGTTGCCCCAACGGCATCGGCTGATAACGTATCGGGTCTGGTGCCATGCAGCCAGTCCAAGGCTTTTCAGCAACGTGCTGCAACCGCCCGCAATACCAACTTCGACCCCGATTCAGGGCGCAAGCGTTTTGAACGTTATTCTCAGGCAATGTGTGGCCCAGAGGGTTTACCCCACTTGGTTGTAGATGGTCGCCTGGATCGTGCCGGTGACTTTATCATTCCCAGCATTCTGTTCCTGTATATTGCGGGTTGGATTGGTTGGGTTGGTCGTGCCTATATTCAATCGGTGAAAAAAGAGGCAAACCCAGAGTATAAAGAAATCCAACTGGATGTTCCCCGGGCTGTTGGTTTTATGCTAAGTGGCTTCACTTGGCCTTTGGCAGCAGTCAAAGAATTGCTCACGGGTGAATTGACTGCAAAAGAAGATGAGATTCCTGTCTCAATTCGCTAGTTACGTTGAATTATTGACTGTTTTGGAGAATGATTCATGCAGTATTTCCTCAAGTATCTTTCCCTAGCTCCGGTTCTGGCTATTGTGTGGCTATCCCTTCAGGCTAGTCTCTTGGCTGTCTTTATCTACATTTTCCCCGACCTGCTTTTCCATCCAATGCCGTAAAGATCGCAGGATTTTCAAGACTGGTTAAAAAATGCTGTATCAAACGATAGAAGCATCTCCAGTTTTAACCCAACGATAATTAGTGGCACTAGCTCATCAAAAGGTGAAGAAATTATGCAAGTGCAAGCAATAAGCGACTCGAAAGATCGTCGTAACGACCCCAGAAATCGGGAAGTTGTCCATGAAGCTGGCGATCCGCAAATTGGCAATTTAGCAACGCCGATTAATTCTTCCGGTTTCACAGAGGCTTACATCAATAACTTGCCAGCCTATCGCAAAGGGCTGTCACCCGGACGCCGAGCATTAGAAATTGGTATGGCTCATGGTTATTGGTTGATTGGTCCCTTCGCCAAACTGGGTCCTCTGCGCGATACAGATGTCGCGAACCTGGCAGGTTTGCTGTCAACGGTTGGCTTGATTATCATTTTGACGATTGGGCTATCCCTCTACGCTTCTAGCAATCCCCCCAACCCCACTAAAACGATTACCACGCCCCGTCCTCCAGACGCCCTCAATAGTCAGGAAGGCTGGAACGAGTTTGCGAGTAATTTTCTGATTGGTGGAGTTGGTGGTGCGGGAATCGCCTACCTGCTGATTTCCAATTTGGAACTGCTTCAAGGTCTGTTCAAAATTGGGTAGTAGCAGTAGCGATCGCTAGCTTGGAAACACCTGTTATACAAGTCTTCTAGCGTTCGTTACGACTGGCTTACCACTGCGCGTCCACCCATCTGTTTAACCAGAAATGCGTGGCGTCGTGGCTGAGGCAAACCACTGACCAACCGTTTTCTTGCCACCAGGCAAGCGGTTATCTGAAACTCCTCACTTCGCTTTGAATCAAGAACCCTGCCCATGCCGTGAGGGCAGGGTTCTCTGTTTGTGCATGAGGGCGATCGCATTTATCCTGAGTAAGGTTGGAAAAAGAGGGACTTTAGAAGTTATGGCGCGTCTAGCACTGCTGAGTGTATCTGATAAAACTGGGCTAATCGACTTTGCCCGTCAGTTGGTTGAAAAATTTGAGTTTGATTTAATCAGCAGTGGTGGAACGGCTAAAGCCCTTAAAGATGCTGGGCTACCCGTGACAAAAGTTTCGGATTACACGGGTTCTCCGGAGATTTTGGGGGGGAGAGTCAAAACCCTGCATCCCCGGATTCATGGCGGGATTTTGGCGCGTCGGGATGTGCCCCAAGATTTGGCAGATTTGGAGGCGAACCAAATTCGCCCAATTGATTTAGTGGTAGTAAATCTTTATCCTTTTGAGCAGACGATTGCGAAAGCCGAAGTCACATTGCCGGAAGCAATTGAGCAGATTGACATTGGTGGTCCGGCGATGATAAGGGCTTCTGCAAAAAACTTCCAACATCTAACAGTTTTGTCCAACCCAAACCAGTACGATGCCTACTTGCAGGAATTGCAGCAACAGGGCGGGGACGTGTCCTTTGAGTTCCGTCTCGCTAGGGCACGAGAGGCGTTTGAGCATACGGCGGGGTATGACAGGGCGATCGCGACCTATCTCACCCATCAATCCCCTGTCGAGGCGCATACATCGCCCCTACCCACCCAATTTGACCTTTCTGGACAACAGTTGCAAGCTCTACGATATGGGGAAAATCCCCATCAACCTGCCGCATGGTATCAAACTGGGGCAGTTGCGTCTGGATGGGCGGCGGCGACTAAACTTCAGGGAAAAGAACTGAGTTATAACAACTTAGTGGATTTGGAAGCAGCGCGGCGGATTATTGCTGAGTTTCCCGATACCCCAGCAGCGACGATTATCAAGCACAATAATCCCTGCGGCGTAGGTTTGGGCAATAGCTTGTCTGAGGCTTATGAAAAAGCTTTTAATGCTGATTCGGTTTCGGCTTTCGGTGGGATTGTGGCGCTAAATCAGCCGATTGACGCCTCCACAGCGACAGCACTGACCAAAACATTTTTAGAATGCGTCGTGGCACCGGGATGCGAACCAGAGGCACAGGAAATTCTGGCGGCTAAGTCTAAGGTGCGGGTTTTGACTTTGCCAGACTTGGCGGCTGGGCCAGAAAATACAGTTAAGGTTATTGCCGGTGGTTTCCTCGTCCAAGCTTCTGATGACGTGGTGGAAAACGCCAGCCAGTGGCAAGTCGTCACAGAAAAGCAACCAACGCCAGAACAACTGGAAGAATTACTATTCGCCTGGAAAGTTTGCAAACACGTTAAATCTAACGCGATTGTTGTAACGCGCGATCGCACTACTTTAGGTGTGGGTGCTGGGCAAATGAATCGCGTCGGTTCGGTCAAAATTGCCTTAGAACAAGCTGGAGAAAAATCCTCAGGTGCCACGCTTGCCAGCGATGGTTTTTTCCCCTTCGATGACTCGGTGCGGACAGCAGCGGCGGCGGGAATTGTAGCGATTGTTCAGCCGGGAGGCAGCCTGCGCGATCAAGATTCGATTAAGGCTGCTAATGAGCTTGGTTTAGTGATGGTGTTGACAGGTATCCGTCACTTCTTGCATTAAGTAGTCACAGAAAGAGTCAGAGGGAGGTAGCGATCGCCGGGGTTCAGATGCTTTATCGCGATCGCTCACCCTTTTAACTACTGCTGTGCATTTCTAAAATCAATCATTGTCTGGCGATAGGGATCTGGCAATCCGGTGTCATAACACTTACCGTTGACAATATATCCGGTCATTCCCTCTTCCTGTTGCAAGTGATCGAGACAGGATGTTAACTGAAATTCGCCTTTTTCGTCCCGGAAGTTGTTTTGAATATTATTTTCGAGAAATTCAAATATTTTCGGTGTGAGTACATATAAACCGAATATACATAAGAATTGATCTTCTGCCATTCCCTCTACACGAAGATGCTGGCGTGCATACTCAATTGTGGGCTTTTCTGCAAGTTGAGTTACTGAAAGGATTGAGTTTGATTCCTGCCAAATTCCGGTAACACAGCCAGATTTATGAAGGCTTTCTGCTGGAAGTGTCGTTAAACTAACAACACTTTGATTAACTTGTTTATAAGCATCTAAAAGTTGACCTGCACATGATGTTTCAGTGTCCGATGAGTAAACATGATCGCCCAGCATCAGCAGAAATGGCTCATCTTTCACCCATTCTTTGGCACAGAATACAGCATAACCATAGCCTTCTGGTTTGTCTTGATTCAAAAATTTAATTTTGCTGCCTAAATCTTGTAGATACTGGCTATATTCCTGATTTTGCGGCGATAATTTTTTGAAAAGTTCGCCTGGAGGTGGAGCTTTAAAGAACTCCTCAAAAAGTGCGCGATCGCCTGGTTGCACTACAATCCCGATTTCTTCTATACCAGCGCTGATGGCTTCTTCCACAATTGCTAGAATTACCGGCTTGGCACGACCCTTTCGATCGATAATCGGGAAAAATTCCTTTTTCACCGCCTTGGTAGCTGGAAATAAACGAGTTCCGAAACCTCCGGCTGGAATGATAGCTTTGCGAACTTTGCGTGCATGAAGTGTTAGCTTTAAACCTTGCATTTTAGGAAAATCCCGTTCAATAATTTCAATGACTTTTTGCTGGCTTTCTTCGTCTTTAACGATAAATTGTGCTGTACCATCCCCTTGCGAACCAACACCTTTCCCTCCCCAAATGTAGGGCTGAATGGGTTCATAATCAAGGATTTTATGCAGGATGGGAGCTGTTAATTGCTCAGGACAGATGGGAATTAGATGCTTATCAAATTCGGTTTGTGCCTTTTTCATCAAAATACCAATTTGTTCAGCATCTCCTTTTTGCAAGGCGTCTACTGCTTCTTGAGTAATTTGAGAACTGATGGAGCCAAGATATTTCTGGACATTCTCTTGGACTTCGTTACTGGCGAAAGGATAACACTGATTCAAGTTACTGAGTATTTCTTGGGTATTTTTCCCAGCACCGAGATCCACGATTACAAAGAATAGGTTTTTGGGCACTTTTAGTTCAATAATATCCAAGCGTGAAGCGAAGCTATCGCCGCTAGGCGAATCGCCATCAAAAACCATCAGGATCGGGCGATCGCCATAAGCACACGCTTGATCCATCCGTCCGCAGCGAGAAGGCGTTGTAATCTCCCCCAGATAAGCCAACTCCATTTCGTCTCGGAGGGTCATCTTTAAGTCATACACGCGATTGAAAGCACGAGCTACGAGGACGCACAACGCAGCACTGGAGGACAGACCTTTCTTAACTGGCAAATCTGTCAGATAATTGTCGATTTCCAGTCCGCGCACTCGGTAGCGAGCCACAAATTGGTAGGCAACGCCAGCGGCATAACTAAAGAAATCACCTTTTTCAGCTTCGGCAAGCAAAACCTCGGCGTCCATCGGCAGAGTCAGCGTTTTCCGGGTGCCGTCACTCAGGGAAGCGTGAAAAATCAGATGAGTGGGATGAGGCTTAACCTCGGCATAAAGCCCCTGATTAGTCCCGACGATCAGCGTATAGCCTTTTTCTAAATTCGGATTGATGCGGCGATAGTCTCCCGCCCAATCGCTGTGTTCGCCAAACAGACACAGGCGACCTGGAACAAAAATTTTCATAAATTTCATGCTGCTATCTTCGCACCCTCTAGTAATAAACTACTCTGGGTGGTGAGCAAGCGTTGAAGCGATCGCTCTTTTTATCTACGCGATTTATCTACCGCGATGATTCGGCTTTTTGCACCCCGTTGGGTATCGGTACCAGTCAATACATCGCATCGACTGGTTAAAATTGCTCTGAAGCTAGGGAGAAAGCCCAAAGATAGTTTCTTCAATTTTTCAACATCGAAGAGGAAACGTTTATGCAATCGGCTCCACAGCAGCCTAACGTCCAGGATGTAAAAGTTCAGCTTCTCCTAACGGGAGGGCATGAGTACACCATTTATCTCAAGTCAGATTCACCCGTACTCCACAGTCTGCTGAAGACAATTGTGGCTCAATCCCAAAAGCAGGAAGCGGTATTTTCTTGTTTGTTTCAGATTCCCATTAATGAGGGTCATGCGGCTCTGTCTTTTTCGAGCGATCGCTTGGTTGGTATCGTTACGGAACCGCCCCTGTATGTGCAACAAAACTTGCCGCCAATAGAAGAGCCACCACCTCAATCTGTAGATTTTTTACCAAATATTTTACCTTCTGAATATGTGCAAATTGATAATTTCTTAACCTTGGAGGAAAAGAACCGCTTACTTAATTATGTTTGGGAACAAGAGTCAAACTTTGTTTCTACTAGCACTTCAACAAACGAGACTGACTATCGTCGCTCAATGGTTCTCTATTACTTCCCTGAATTTTCTGAATTGGTAGTCAATCGAATTAAAGCGATTCTCCCAAATGTCTTCAGAAAGCTAGGGATACCTTCTTTTAAAGTTTCCGATATTGAAAGTCAGTTAACTTCCCATAATGACGGGAATTATTTCAAAATTCATAACGATAATGGCAGCCCTGAAACTATCACTAGAGAATTAACTTATGTTTATTACTTTTATCGCGAGCCAAAACCCTTTTCTGGTGGAGAGTTACTGATTTACGACAGTAAGGTGGAAAACAATTTTTACGTACAATCAGACTCGTTTAAAACAGTTGAACCGAAAAACAACAGCATTGTGTTTTTCCTGAGCCGCTATTTACACGAAGTGTTGCCTGTGGTTTGTCCTTCTAAAGCTTTCGCAGACAGTCGATTCACCATTAATGGCTGGGTGCGTCGTCAAGTAAATAATGCGTAACGACTAAAGTCGCAGCTACACGAACAAAGACCGCCTTTGCGGTCTAATATCAAGTCCGGTTAATTGACCATTTAAAGAATTAGCCTGTCTCCGTCAGGCTACGTTTTTGTAGCTGCATCCTCCAGGGTCTAGATAAATTCTGGTAAACGTAGAATACTCCCAGTGTATACGCGACGAAAAAACGCATACTATAAGGCTGATGTGCATTTCCAAATGCAGATTTGTTTAGTTATCTTCTGGGGATGGATTAAAGCAGGAATGCTTCCAAATGCGAACCTTTTTTACCGTTGGGGTTTGATAATTTGGCAGGGTATTTTCGCGCATAAAGTAAATAGAAAAGGTATCAAGCTGCTGTGACCCTTGGTGCTGAGAATTCCAATTTCGGCAAAGATATCGCCCATAGTAAAGACGATATTTGGAATTGTCCTTGCTCCAAAGATTCATCATGTATTTGCGCCAACGCTCGTTTGGATAAGTCGCAGACACAAGACGTGGTTTTTCCCAGCTTACAGGTATGCCATTTTTAAAAACATCTATTTCGGTGCCATTTTTAAGCTGACCTGGAATGACATACCAGCCATCATCTTTAAGTGGATAGGGAGCAAACATACTCCATTTTTGGTCTAATCTCAACACAAGCGTCACCCAATTAACCACGCTTGGCAGCTTAAAGATAGAGGGAGCAATTGTCCTGAGATTCCACAAAGAGACGCAAAGCAATAAGAGGAAGGCAATAATATCTGTTAACAACGAAGAACGCACTTCCAGAGGACGAAACTTTAAAGGAGTCGTGACTTTAGAGGCGGCGCGGCGATTGTTGGCAATAACTTCGTAGACTTTCGTACCCACAGACAAGACAGGACGCCATTCCAACAAGGGACTCAGAGGTCGAAGTAAGGGTGATAGGTGACAGACGTAGGCGATCGCTTTAAATTTGAAATGTTTGTATCCTTCCCAATCGACCACTACCCAGGAATTGTGAGTTTTCATGTCCGCGAAAATTTCCGGGTCATCCTGAGCTAAAAGCAGTGGCGTTCCTGGCAATACTAAGAAGGTGCGGATCAGGTATACCGTCTTTTTACAGAAACCACACTCTCCGTCATAGTAGATTTTGAGTCCCTGACGTTGCGGAGTTTGCAGGCGCTGAGAGATCCCATTCCAAAACTCGCTAGGGATGAAAATTAGCCAAGCGATCGCGCTAATAAACGGAAAAAGACCCAGCGTTAGTCCTAGTCCAAAACCGAGATGTAACAGGATAAATGTCGCCACCGCACACAAGCGGAAAAAGCTGGTACGGATGGGGATGAACAGTAAAAATGGCCCTAATAACTCAATCCCCAGCGTGGTGTAGGTTAAAAAGACGAGCAGTGGCGGCGGAAATCCTAAGAAAAATTGACCGATGGGGGTCGCAAACTGATCGATGCTCAAGGCATAATAAACGGCGCTGCCTTCTTTCCACCAGATCGGATCGGACTTCAGCGCCCATGTAAACCAGTAGACAAAGCAGATTTGTAGTGTCAAGGCGACCGTTGCACCGGACAAAATGCGCTCCGGCAAAGCTTTTGAGGATGAATTGAGGGCGCTATCCACCGAATAAGACGCCCCTAACGGCAAAAACATTGCCCAAAATAGCAACAAGCGAAATTCGATGTCTCCAGCACTGAGTACCATCGGGTTTCGACTATGAAGGGAAACCAAGAGTGCCCAGGATACGATAGTGACAAATCTTGTCCGATAACCGATTAACAGTGCAAAGGCAATAAATCCAGCAAATAAGAATAGAAAACTTTGAAATAAGGCTTGTCCGCTGAATAAATGTACTGACCAAAACCAAGAATTTAAAAATTGTTCAACCAGTGGGGCGCGGGGAAGGATGCCAAAATCAGTGTAATGAGCTTTGAGATCCTTAGAACGATTAATCAGATCGGTAACGACGAGCAACGCTAGACCGATGCGAAACAAGGCGAGCGATCGCAAGTCCAAGCCAAACAGTTCCTCTAGCTTCCTCTCAAAGCCACTTTTAAATTTTTTCTCCTTGGAGAACATAGAACCTTAGCCCCTTAATTGACAATTCGGTTATAACTAAAATCTCTATAAAAGTCGCCAAAATCGCCATTCATTATCCAAATTACAGTGCCACCGATACAGAAGCACCTGGTTAGCAAAAATTAGGGTTGGAAGTTCAACTAAACTTCCAACCCCCATCGCTTACCGAAACAATGACTATTTAATCAATGAATGGTTTAGTTAGATTTCCGACGGCGTACTACTCTCAGTCCTCCAACCATTAAGGCTAGAGCTGCCACAGTGCCTGGTTCTGGTACCTTTGTTGAACCACCGTTGCCGCCGCCAGTACCGCCGCCAGGGGCATCCGGCTTATTCACAAAAGATTCACTTTTACCGTCGCTAAAGGCTTGGACGTGGAAACCAAGGCGTAGAGAACCGCTTGTCAAATCGTTAAAGACATTTTGTAACGTGTTTCCTGACGTTAAATCAAAGAATATGTTAACGAATTCTCCCGGATTTACCCCCATCGATGATACTGGCGTCTTAGCATCTACCACGAAATCTTCTGTAAATTTGACATTATTTCCTCCTGGTAGATTCCCTTTCTTCGCCTCGGAGAACGATACCCCGTCACCACTGTCAGTGATCGACGTGATGGACTTCAAAACGGTAGAATTATCGAAGTAAATTTGGGTAATCGAAGACGCAGCTTGCCCCACGTTACTGAACTTAAACATTACCTGGTTAGATGTAAGATTCTCTCCACCGCTAGCGTCTAGAACATCTACGAACAGCTGAGCTTCCCCAGTTGCCGCGTTCATGGCATTATTGCTAGTAATGTTTTCAAATCCAAATCGAAAGGCTTGTGCCGAGCTTGGCATCAAAAAAGAGGATGTAATAGCAATGCCAGCTGCTGCTAGAACGGAAGGTAAAAATGAAGTTACTTTCATCGATGAAATCTCCTTGGTTAAGACACAAGATTAAATTGGCGTTTGTAGATAAGGCTTTTTCTTTAGCTCTGCATACTTCACGCTCAGCCAATGTACGCAATATATCAGTGGCTCCTCTAAGCCACAATAGATTCTCAGTACTTTCTCGATATCTTTAAATAAAATGGCGGCGTTCTTTATCGCTACTTCATGATTCTACTGATGAGGATTTTACTTATTTTATTTACCTAGTTAAAACGAAGCTGTTTGTTAGTTTCTAATTTAAAGCAAAGTGTTTGTACTGAGGCTTTATAATAAATCTATATAAAAATAGATTATGTTTATATTTTCTTAAAATTAAATATCAGGGTTTATACGTAACTTATTGATAGCTTTAAATAGATAGGCATTTTTCTTTATCGTTCCTTTATAATTTATGAGGATTCCACGTAAATGATTGATGTTTTTTAAGAAGGCGATCGCTGTTTTTTACTGCGAGATTTAAAGCGGTTTCATCTCTTGCGCCATCCTCAAACAGATAGAACACCCTAGACTCGTTTGAGTTCCCACTCGTGTTGTGTATTTAAGCCCAGATGATTCTTGTGTAGCCAGTTCTGGCTAGTTACCATCGGTTGCCGAGGCAGTTTCCAATACGATTCACGAAGAAGCTAAAAATTCAAAGCAAAGATAGGTTGAATTAAGGAGCGAAGCCTAACAAAAGCTTCTGTGTGTTGGGTTTCGTTCCTGAACCCAACCTACAAATACACGGAGATGGCGCGATCGCTCACACCGATCCGGGTGCTAAAACGATCCCTCAGCTTGCTACAGGGAGTGTCGTCTTGATTCAGCGGCATTGCAGGGGAAGCCGTTATGGAAAAGTAGCATTCCACACTAATTGATGTGCTATTTACCGCTTAATATTGATTCGCAGAGATTTCTACAACAAATGCTGTAAGAGTGCTGGGCACGCGATCGCGTGTCGCCGCCTTGCACTCTACTTCCTTACTCCTTGGCACCCTTTACAGGCTTTTAAGCATTAATCTACAGCTCCAGATGCTTTGAGCGATCGCGCGATTTCCCGGTTTCGATTCATTTGGGCGATCGCCAAAGCCGTGTAGCCACCCCGGTTTTTCAAATTCACATCCGCACCAGCTTTCAGCAATACCTGCACGGCATTCGCATGACCCCGCTGGACCGCCCACATTAAAGCAGTCGCACCCGCGTCATCCTGAAGATTGATATCCGCTCCCAACGAGAGTAGCCCTTGCATCACCCCCGCGTGCCCCTGCTCAGCTGCCTTGATTAGCGCACATTTCCCGTCATTGGTTCGTGTATTAGGCTTAGACCCACCCTCCAGCAGCACTTTCACCGTGTCAGCGTGCCCCTGCAATGCTGCCACGGTTAACGCTGTCTCACCCAGATTCCCCGCGTTAGAATTCGCGCCCTTTCTTAACAGAGCTTCTACAATCGCCGTCTGACCATGCAATGCTGCCACCATCAAAGCGGTATCGCCCAGCTTATTTCGCGACTGGACATCCGCCCCTCGGTTGAGGAGAATTTCTACAACATCACCATGACCTTCGACAACGGCAAAGTTTAAAGCGGTCTCATCATCTTTATCTTTGGCATTGATATCCGCGCCGCGATCGAGTAGCGCCGTCACAATATCCGTGTTAGCGATCGCTGCCGCAGCCATCAACGGGCTTCCGCCATCCGAGTTTTGAGCATTCACATCGGCACCGCCCTCCAGCAATGCTCTCACTACCTCCGGATGAACTCGATCGATTGCTAGAGTTAAAGCCGTTTCACCTTCTTTGTCTTTCGCATTCACATCAGCGCCTTTCGCTAACAACCGCTGAGTCACTTCTAAACGACCAAACTCAGCAGCTTGTATCAGGGGGCTTCTGCCGTCCTTGGTTTCGGCATTTGCATCTGCCCCTCGCTCTAACAAAACCTGCACCGTCTCAGCGTGTCCGAGTCCAGCAGCGAGAAATAAGGGAGAGACACCATCATTCTCTCTCCTTCCATTCACCTCAGCACCGGCATCTAACAAAGCTTGCACCACGCTAGCTTTGCCCTCCTGCGCTGCCAACATCAAAGCCGTATCCTCAACGTTGTCTTTGACATTAACTTGGGCACCCGCATCCAGCAAGATTTGCACCACCTCAACATGACCTTTCAGCGCCGCCACCATCAGCGCTGTGCTGCCATCCTCGTTGGCGGCATTCACATCAGATCCTTTGGCAGCTAACATTCTAACTACGTCAATCTGATTCGCTGCCGCCGCTATCATCAAAGCCGTCAGACGATATCGTTGTCTAAGTTGATTGACGTTTGCACCAGCCTCCAGTAAAAGTCTGACAATCTCGGTGTAGCCGTTCTGGGCGGCAAACATCAAAGCAGTAGTGCCCTCCCGGTCTGTCGCACTGACATCAGCGCCAGCGGTGATTAGCGCTTTTACCCGCTGAATTTCTCCCCGCTTCGCCGCCCTAATTAAGTCTTGATTTGCACTCACCGCTGTTGCCCGATCCCCTCCGCAGCATTGCCAACTTCACCTCAAATTATACTTTTGAGAGGAGGGTGTCGCTTAACCCCCAAGCTTGGAGAGAATAAAGGCAACGAGGAAGCCAACAACGGTGATTAGTCCAGCAAAATCATGGGCTTGCTCGAAAGCTTCTGGAATCATGGTGTCTGATATCATTGCCAGAATTGCGCCTGCTGCCACGGCGGTAGTTGCGGCGATAATTTCTTCAGAGAAGTGACTGAAGATGACATCGCCCAAAAGCGCTGCGATACCAGAAAGAATCGCGATCGCTGCCCACACGCCAAAGATATAGCAAGCTGAACGACCTGCTTTCTTCATGCCAGCGGCGCTGGAGAGTCCTTCGGGAAGATTCGAGAGAAAAACGGCTGCTACCGTCACCCAGCTAACAACTCCTCCTTGAATCATGCTGACGCCAATCGCAATTGATTCCGGAATGCCATCAAGCAGGGCACCGATAGCGATCCCTAAACCGCTCCCACTCGCCTCCTATAAGAGATTTTTGTTGGTTGCCAGAGCGCTTGCGATGCTTGGCACCCTGATAATTCAGATACCAGTTTGCTCGTGTGTAGACAGCAGCACCGCTTAAGAAACCAATTGCTGTTGAATCGAAGCCACCCCGCTGATAAGCCTCATCCATTAGCTCAAAAGATAGCGTCGAAATTAGCACCCCGGCACCGAAAGCCATCACGGCTGCGATCGCTTGCGGGGAAATTCGCACAAAATATCCCAACCCGGCTCCGAATAGCAACGCCGATCCACCCACCAATCCCCAGAAACCTGCCTGTAACCAGACTGGCAACATCAGCTGCCCTCCTTCAGAAATTCCTGCCCTGCAATGTTTAACAGATTTTCTACTACTCAATCATCTGAGGTTATGGCGCGGTAATGACGACTACCCAAAGGTAGACAGCCATTATGATAAGTTTTATAAAGTTCCTTAATGAGCCGAATCTTATGAGCTTGGAAATCCCCGTATCGATTAAACCCTGGCTTAATTTTATTCACCCCGCCTTGATGTGGGTGCTACTGGGCACATCCCTCTATGCCCTATATCTGGGCATTCTAGTCCGACGCACTCGCAGTGCTGAAGGGGACGCCAAAAAAGAGCTAATCAAAGGCAGGTTTAACGTCCGGCATTACCAAGTTGGTTCATTGCTGTTGGCGTTGATGGTGATAGGCACGCTTATCGGCATGGGCGTTACCTATATCAATAATGGAAAACTCTTTTTCGGGCCTCACCTGCTGGCAGGTTTAGGCATGACGGGGATGATTGCAGTTTCTGCTGCACTCTCTCCGTATATGCAAAAGGGGCACGATTGGGCACGTTACAGCCACATTTTTTTAAATATTGTTCTTCTGGGGCTGTTTGGCTGGCAAGCTGTGAGCGGTGTAGAAATTTTGCAGAGAATCATCAGCAAGATGTAGCCTTTGGGAGGATGCTAATGGCTAATTGCTATTAGCCATTAGCCATTAGGGATTTAGCCATTAGCCCTTTTCTTGGCTTTTTTAGGCACGGGCAAGCCCAGACTGGTATGAAAGTCTTCCTGGACTTTGGGGGTGAGAGACTTAGAAACTTGTCGCACAATTTGAGCCAAGAGGCGATCGCCCGTATTTTGAATCACAGACTTAGGCAACTTGTGAATAAACTTGGGAAACTGAATATAAACGGACAAGTCCAGATGCCACTCAACATAGGTGATCGCAGATACCTGATGTGGGGCGAATCTATCTGCCGGTACTTCCACTAATGTCATCGCCGACTCATAGTCAACGTCATAGCCTGGAGTCACGTAATTCGGAACGGGTACTGTCCGAACTCGATAAACACCTTGATCCCGTGGCAACAGTTCTAAGCCAATTTTTGGCTCCACCTCATAACCAAACGCACCAAAACGCCCGATTACCAAAGCGTAACCATTCTCTCCTAGGGGTTCTACTTGCATGGGGTGAGCGCAGCGGCAGAACCAACCGTGGTGAGTATCTAGATACTTAGCAACCGTTTCGGCATCGGCATACATCTCCATGCAGCTCTCAAAGTGAGTATGAAATCGAGTCGTTTCATTTGTACTCGCGGCTTCTATGGCTGCGTTGTCGGCATCCATGAGACTGGATACTGGATTCAACATTCCTGAGTTAACCTCAAACGGTACCTCAAACGGTTGACGATCGTAGAATTGCGACTGCATCACCTGCTCTCCTGCGCTGGTTGCCGTTTTTCTATATACAGGATTCCCACAATGGGCTGAATTGTTTCCATAAATTCTAATTCTTCAACAAAAGACGACAACGCCTTTGAGTTTCTACAATTAAAAAGTTAGAGTTTACTGCCAACCAAAAAAAATTCTCTGTCCACTCAGCATAGCTTGCGATTCTAAAGACTGGACACGTGCAATTTACGGAGAAATGAATGAAAGCATTTGTAGCAGGGGCAACGGGTGAGACAGGTCGTCGGATTGTACAAGAGCTGGTGCAGCGGAATATACCTGTTCGGGCGTTAGTTCGAGACATCGAAAAAGCTAGACAGATTCTACCAGATGCCGCTGAATTGGTAGTTGGCGATGTTCTACAGCCAGAAAGCCTCTCTTCTGCCCTAGGTGATAGTACGGTTCTACTGTGCGCCACGGGTGCTAGCCCTGGCTTTGACCCGACTGGACCCTACAAGGTGGACTACGAAGGCACTAAAAATCTAGTGGATGCCGCCAAGGCAAAGGAAATCGAGCATTTTGTGCTGGTTTCTTCAATTGGTGCTTCTCAAGTTTTGCACCCACTGAATCTATTCTGGCTAGTTCTGGTGTGGAAGAAGCAAGCAGAGGAATATATTCAGAAAAGCGGGTTGACCTACACAATTGTGCGACCGGGAGGCCTCAAAAACGAAGAGAACTCAGAGCCAATCGCTATGTACAAGGCTGACACTCTGTCTTTAAGTGGCAGCATTCCCCGTACTAAGGTCGCGAAGGTGTGTGTTGAAGCGCTATTTCAACCATCGGCTCGCAATAAAATTGTTGAAATCATTACCAAGGCAGAGGCTCCTGAAAAAAGCTGGGAGCAGATGTTTGCCAGTGTGGCCTAATTATGTTCTCAGCCATCGGGCGTTTTCTCGCCGGGATGTTTTCAGCGATCGGGAGTTTTCTCATCGGGATGCTGAGCATGACGGCGGTGCTGTGCTTGTTGCTTTATCTTAAAGACTGGGAGCATCTGCGCGATCGCGGCTTCTCCTACGGAAACTCGTCGGTGGCTCCACTGAACGGAAACGGTACCGCTCCCTTGGCAATGCAAGGGGGCGATCCTTATATCCGTGCCTTGATGCGGACAATTTCTGCTAGTGAAGCAAATGTTGCCCAGCCTTATCGGGTCATCTATGGCGGTCAGTATGTCCAAGACCTCAGCCAGCATCCCCAGATGTGCATCCCGATTGGTGTTGGCCCTAATACGGGAAAATGTTCTACTGCTGCTGGTCGCTATCAGATGCTCAACACGACGTGGCTTGAGAAGGCTCAGCGCTATCACCCGCAGCCTTCAGAATTTATGTTTTGGCACTCTTATAGCTTTGAGCCACAATTTCAGGACGCTGTAGTTTATGCGTGGCTGAGCGACCGGAAAGCCTGGAAAGTAGACATTTCCAAGTTGCTGCGCCAAGGGAAACTAAAAAAGGTGTTGCGGCTGCTATCTGGCACTTGGACAAGTCTGGGCTATGGGATAGAAACCAACTCTATGAGTGGGAAGTTGCCAGAAATTTATGAGCAAATGCTAAAAGAAGAGCTACAAACTTTTGGATAAAAAACCGACGCGAGTGCGGGTTTCCAAATTTAATCTAGTTCCGTGAACTTTAGTATCCATCACACTCTTCAGCTTGCCCTAAGATATCTTTCCCCTCATTGTTTGTAACGTAGACTTCTAGAAATTCATCCGAATCAGCAACGTTTTGCGGTTAGAAGAGGCAACACCTCCTTCTGGAGTTGACGTGTTGAAGAAAATCGGCGTAGCCATTACCACCAGCCCAATTAGAAAAATATGAGCGATTAAGTCAAAGGTTGTGAAACCTTTGCTTGTACTTTTTTTGAAACCGGGTAGTAAGCACAAAGCTGGGCGGTGGAGATTCATGGCGGACTCCAAAGGAGGTGAGGTCGAACAATCTATTACTATAGATAGTTGAATTAATAGACTGTTCCCACCGTTTTTTTAAGGGACTTTTGATGAAAGCGATCGCCTTTCTCCGTAGAAACCCTTGCTTTTGCTCCTTTTTTTCCGGACGTTGTTAAGTTTTTAAGAAAAAAACTTAACAACGTTTGCCAAAACAGTGATAATTTTCTTAAGCTTAAAAGCTCCTTGAGAGCTTGATGTCAGAGAAAAACCAAGTATTGATTAGCCAACATAAGTTTAAGCGCCTGTAAAGCTATTTTTCATAGATTTCTAAAGGTAATCCGTCTGGATCGCTAAAGAATGTAAACCGCTTGCCAGTCATCTCATCAAGTCTAATATCTTCTACCTGCACGCCTTGGTTTTGTAAATAGTAAACAGCTTCATCTATATTTTTGACAGCAAACGCTAAATGCCTCAATCCGCAAGCTTCAGGGTGACTTAATCTTTGAGGAGGATTAGGAAATGAAAAAAGCTCAATTTGATCGCCGCGACCAACTCTCAAATCTAATTTGTAAGAATTTCTTTCTTCTCTAAAGGTTTCTTGGATAATTGAGAATCCTAAAACCTCTACATAAAACTTTTTAGATTTTTCATAGTTAGAGCAAATAATCGCGGCATGATGAATTCCTATTGTTTCCATAAAATGAAATTCCGCACAACGGCAACCAATAAACTACATTTCTGATAATACTTTACTTCGGAAAAGGCAAATTAATAATTTAAACTAATTAAAGCTGCAAATTACCGTATTTTTTATAATATAAAATTGGTTTAAATAGCTATCATTTAGAATCTCGCCCCAGCCTCCTACCTAAAAGCGGAGGCGGGGTATTTATCATTTTGTTTGTAACATATAAATTTCTTAGCTTTCCTTTTTAAGCCCGATTGAGGGAGCGTTAAGGCAGCGCCTCAAAACCCAAATGGTATTTAGGGTAAGCATTACCTTAACAAATATTATTGAATTGATACAGGTTTAGCTAAAAACTGGCTAACTTTGTCAAAAAATACTCTTGGATTTTCTACATGAATATTATGCCCACAATTACTAATTAAATTAACCTTAGCTGCTTTACACAGTTTCGCCATTTCTGAGTTAATGATTCTAAACTTGTTATCATATTCACCCACTAGCAAAAGCATAGGGTTTTGGTTTTGTTTGAGCGCTTCCCATAAAGAAGGTTGGCATCCAGTACTCAAATTACTTAGGGACTTAGCCAATTCAAAGGGATTATTTTGTAGCCGAGACTCTATTATCTGCTCAAATTTCGGATGTTTTTTGAGAGAAACAAAAAGCGGCTGATGATACCAATTTGTTAAAAATTCTGAAAAATCAATCGTTACTAATTCCTGCGATAATTCTAGATCCCGCTGGAGTCGCTTCCATCGTTCCTCTTCGGTCTTCAACCCAGGAGATGCCGATTCCAAGACAACTTTAGGAAAACGTTCGGGGAAATGAAGGGTCAAATATAAAGCCAATCGTCCACCCATCGAATAGCCAACCAAAAAACATTTTTCAATGCTTAACTGTTCTAGCAGGTTGAGCAAAGCCTGGGCAGTATTTGCCATTTCATAGCACTCGTCTCCACCCATAACCTTAGTTTGTCCATGACCTGGAAGGTCAACAGCAAGACAACAAAATTGGTCAGACAAAAATGAGATAACTTGATTAAATTCGTTGCAGTCACCCATAAAGCCATGTAAAAACAGGATTATCGGTTTATCTGCGCTACCGCTCAAAGAATAGTGAAATTGATAATCAAACGTCATCCTCTACAACTGTTTACTCAAATCTGATTTGCTTAATCGTAATGCACGTCAGGATAGCGATCGCATCCTCTGTCACCAACACTACCAGTTGCGATCGCTATCCTGACTGGAGCTGCAAGCAATGCAGTAGAATTTATGCTGCTCTATTCGTTGGCAATTCCGACTCCGGAATTAGGAAGCTTTTGCTATCCCTGTGTACAGAGGCAATCGAACCGGGTTAACCGTGCGATCGCTTCCTCCAGCTTCTCCAACATAGTGCCATCACTAAAAACATTAATATATTTTATTACTTCTTATTTAAACATTAAATTGTCTTATTAGTTTTATTGGGAATTATGCTACGTTTCTAAAGTAAATATTAGGCTAATAAAAGTCAATACTATGACAAAAAATACTAACTATTCCTATCTCAGTGAATTCACATAATCAAGATATTTTGGTATATATTTAAATGTTATTGTTTTATTCACTGATTATTGTTATTTTTAAGGTTGATTTTTTGCTAAATTTTTTAAGCAAAAAACAAAGTAATTATTCTATTTTTTAATTTTATCAAAATATATTCATATAAAAATATATTTTATTTTTAGTCGTTACTAATACCAATCGTTGGTTCTATTAATTTAAACAAATTAAAAAAAGCAGTCTATGTTAACTAATGCCGATAGTTTATAATCATGCTTAATTCATTTTAAATCGATCCCCGTAGACTCGACAACCTGTAAAAGCTGATTTAAGCACAGTTTTATACAATATTGTGATAAATAAAGGTTTACGTTTAAAGCCAATTGCCAATCTATCGCATAGCTAAACATTTTCCATGTGTAAGCAACTTAGGAGGTGAATCAAAACGTATACAATGTTTAGAATTGTATGGCTTTCATTGTCAAGAAAAATCAAACTCGCTTTTTTACATTTAGTAAAATAAACAAGAAAACTATATTATCTAAAGGCTCTTTATTAAAAGAGCTTTAACAAAATTAAAAGTTGTAAAAATGTAATAATCGTACTTCCATCTATGCTAAAAAATACCTCTAAAAACATTAAATTCTGAAAATTTGAAACATCAGCATTTACAAGCATTTGAGAGAACAAAAATTGAAGGATCGCGAGTCCTTTCCTAAAGAGATGAGACAGCAGCTAGCTTCTTACTTGTGGTACTCTCACAAATAGTTGAGCTGAAAGAATTTGCGAACTTTTCATAGTAGTTGCCTTTATGTCTTCGCGTCTCTTGAGCAAAAATCTCAAATCAGCTCTTCCCGACGTGTCGTAGATGTTCGCTTCTTCATTTCAGCCACAACCGCCACCCCGTCATGATTGTCGCTGTGGTTTCAGATATCAATTTCATAAACTGCCGAGGGAATAATCATGCCAAAGATAGAATTGACAATTAGGCAGGTAATTGACTTAGTTAAACAACTGCCACAGGAGGATAAATCCATACTCTTGGACAGCCTCGCCTCGGAAAGAAAGATGAATGGCACAGATAGGTTAACAGAGAAAGAGCAGCAGATGCGCGTCTTGAGTGCTGAACGGGGGCTGGATTGGGACAGCTTGAGTGAAGACGACCAAGAGGTGCTTGTTGATAAGTTGCTGCACAAGCATAAGTAAAACCCTAGCTATATCGTTGTCTTCGATACCAATGTTTTTTTCTGGCTTCCACGCAAAGGGAAGCCAGTTTTGTAATCTAACTAAACTAAGGCAAAAATCGATCTAAAGCTTCTTTTAGCTTTTCAATTTCAACTTCAATATTGCCTTCTTCAGCTGCGCGGGCAATACACTCAGTTAAATGTTCATCCAAAATTATCCGCGCCACCCGATCTAGGGCACCCCGCACAGCAGCAATCTGCACGAGAACTTTGGGACAGGATTCGCTTTCCTGCACCATATTTTTGATGCCTCGGACGTGTCCTTCAATCCGAGACAAGCGATTAACAACCCGCCGCAGTGATTCTTCGCTGTGGACATGATGATGGGGAGACTCTTCATCCCCATGCTCGTGGGTATGTGAACGACCGTGGACGGGCAAGGTTTCGTCAGTTAGCGGATTCGATCCAATCATGGAGAGTCAATAAGGCAGCATTTGTATTCCACATCGTAGCCTATTTAAGTATCTGCTCTTCTAGAGATGAAAAATTGTACTACACTCCACTTCGTGCCCCTACGCTAATGTGTCGCCTCAAAGAATGCGTCTTTATGTTTATAGAAATTTGAGATGTAGGGAAAACCGCATCAGTGCTTGAGCCTAAGTTCAGTCGTTTCACCTGTAAAAATAACTATAGGGATATTTTTGTTACCAGATAGATCATCACAAAGCTAGAAAATTGATGCTATGCAATTTCCAAAGTTTTTTCGGTTTCTGCGTCAAGTCAGTACCTATGTAATTGCCACCTTTCTAGGAGGCATTTTGGCGTTTGGCGCTTATCGTGTCTTGCCGTCTCAGGCTGGCCCTGCTCCCAAAGAAGTTGCACTTACTCCAGGGGCATCAGAGCTGGTAGCGCAAAGCAGTATTTCTAGAATTCCCAATACTGCTGCAACTGGCAGTTTTGTCACCGCAGCGGTGAATCGGGTAGGAGCGGCAGTCGTCAGAATTGATACCGAGCGCACAGTCAACCGTAACATGGATCCGTTGTTTGACGACCCCTTCTTCCGGCGTTTTTTTGGTGAAGAGTTGCCCAGAGGGCCGATGCAAGAGCGCCTACGCGGTCAAGGCTCTGGTTTCATTATTGACAAGAGTGGGATTATTTTGACAAATTCCCATGTGGTCAATCAGGCGGATAAGGTGACTGTCACCCTTAAGGATGGACGCACAATAGAGGGGAAGGTACAAGGTGCCGATCCGGTAACGGATTTGGCGGTGGTCAAAATTGATGGAGGTAGCGACTTACCCGTGGCACCTCTTGGAGATTCTAACGAAGTGCAAGTGGGTGACTGGGCGATCGCAGTCGGCAATCCACTAGGATTGGATAACACCGTCACCTTGGGAATCATCAGTACCCTTAAACGCTCCAGTGCCGCTGTGGGGATTCCTGACAAGCGATTGGATTTCATTCAAACCGATGCAGCCATTAATCCAGGTAACTCCGGTGGGCCACTCTTAAATCAACAGGGTGAAGTAATTGGCATCAACACGGCGATTCGTGCTGACGCAATGGGGATAGGCTTTGCAATTCCGATTAATCAAGCCAAAACAATTTCTGTTCAGCTGGCGCGTGGAGAAAGAGTTGCTCATCCCTATCTCGGCGTTCAAATGGCAACCCTAACGCCCCAAGTAGCGGCTGAAAACAACAGCGACCCCAATGCTCCCCTACAGGTGCCAGAAATCAACGGCGTCCTAGTCGTGCGAGTGTTGCCAAATACCCCAGCTGCCAAAAGTGGAATGCGCCGGGGGGATGTGATTTTGGAGATTGATGGGCAACCCGTGAAGACTGCCGCCGAGTTGCAGAGAATTGTCGAGAATAGCCGTGTCGGTCAGGTTATACAGATGAAGGTGCAGCGCGCCAGCCAAGCGACATCCATTAGCGTCCGCGCTGGTGAATTGCAAGAACAGTCTTAATTAGTGCTGAGGGCTGAGAGGTGAGGACTGAGGGCTGAGGACTGAGTGCTTGAGACCTGAGGATTGAGTGAATTAAAAGTAAAAAGGAATAGAGAAGAGAATATTCTCTATTCCTTTTCTAACGTCTGCAACTTTTTCTTAACTTTCTGAATCCCCTTTTTAAGGGGGAGAAATACAGAAAGTTGCACACCACGTTTACTACTTTTTATCTCCTCTTTCTACTCTCTCTTCAGTTCTCGGTACTCATTACTCTCTAGTCGTCGTCCTCAAAGTCGTCGTCATCCTCAACATCGTCAATGAGGTCGTCGTCATCATCAAGAACTGGAGAGATAGCGCCGCCCATTCCATAAGTAGGCCGTTCTTCAAATCCAAGACCTGGGCTGTAAGCACGAGCTGTTCGGTCATCCAGCACCACGTCCAGCGCGTCCTCCTCAACATCCAGTCCGGAACCGAAGCCAGATGCAGACATATCAACATCTGAGGTGATGCTGTCCTCATAGGCATTGAACCCGGTTCCTGCCGGAATCAGTCGCCCAATGATCACATTCTCCTTCAGACCGCGCAGCCAGTCAGATTTGCCTTCAATTGCTGCTTCGGTGAGAACCCGCGTCGTTTCCTGGAAAGATGCCGCAGAAATAAAGCTATCTGTATTCAGCGATGCCTTGGTAATCCCCAGCAACATCGGCGTATATTGCGCCGGTGCCCCGCCAGTAATTGCCATCGCTTCATTCACTTGCTCAATCTGCCGCAGTTCCACCAACTCTCCCGGCAGCATCGTGGTATCGCCGCCATCATCCACCCGGACTTTCGAGGTCATCTGGCGCACAATCACCTCAATATGCTTATCAGAAATATCAATCCCCTGAGATTGATAAACCGACTGCACTTCATTCACCAGGAAAGTCTGAACCTTCTGCAACGCCATCAGCGCCGCTTCGTAGACTCCCATCGTTTCCCGGTAATGCTCAAAGAAAATCTCTAGAATTTCATGAGGGTTGGCAGGACCATCGGTTAGCGCCTCCGCAGTCTCTACAACCATGTCATCTCCCACAATGACGTTCTGTCCGGGGCCAAGGGGATAGTCAGCCACGACGCCGTCCGATTCAATGACTTTAATCTCCTCTGCGTCCTGCTGAGGTCCGTAAACGACCTGAGCCGTTCCCGAACGCCGTGCCAAAATACACGCTTCTTTTGGCTTCCGGGCCTCCAGCAGTTCTTCAATACGTGGCAAACCTTGGATAATATCCCCAGTTTTCGCCCGCTCAAAGACTAGCAGCACTAGGTTGTCACCCCGCTGCACCAAGTCTCCATCATCGATATGCAAGACGGCTCCGGAAGACACGCGATAAGGACGAGCCAGACGCATCTGGATCGAATCCTCCAAGATGGCGGAAATTTGACCCGACTCTGGGGCAAGTACGCCAGAGGCGATCTCAGTCCCTGCTACTAACAGCGCTCCCACTTTTACGGTGGGTTTAGCGCCTTTCGTATCAACACTTATCCGGTCGGTATCCCGAACCAGCAGCACCCGGCGAATCGAGGCTTCTCCAGCGCGAATCCCCCGGACTTCTCCGGCATCCTTGCACTGAATTTCCGTGCGAGCCACAACGGCTCCTGGCTCGATCTGCTGACCGTCAGTCACCATAATCCGTGTATGGGTACTGCCAGAAAGTGGATCTGCCGCTGTATCCCGACGAATCACCAGAGATTCCGAAACCAAGAGCTGTAAACGCATTTCTGAAGTCCGAGGCGAAAGTTCAGAACTTACGGTTGAAAGCGCGGAGCTTTCTTCGTCGTCCTTGCCTTTTGCTTCAACTCCCTTTCCTTCAATTGGCAGCAACTCAATATCCGCCGCTAGTAGTTCCAAAGCACCGATGCTCTCAGAACTGCTCTCACTTTCAGTTCCATAGCCAATTTCCAGAACCAATTGCGTCCGCAGCAGTTCCAGCCCTCCGATGGACTTCACCCGTTCCCCATCTTTATAAGGAAGCCGCTGAACTGCCCGCAGCTCAATCTTGTAACGTCCCCTGCCAGAAATAGAAGCTTGAGACGGTACGCTCGGCTCATCGGGAACGTGAAACTCAGTCACCGGACGCAGCAACAATGCAGGGCCTTCAGGGGTTTCCACAAATTCGGTATAGCGCAACTCGCTAACCGTCAGCCCTGGCATAACTTCCTGTCCGGGATAGAACAGCGATCCATCTGTTCCCATCACTGCTTCTGGGTCATCGACCAAATGTAGTTCACCGGGCTTAATCACGATTTCCCGTAGGATATCGTTTTTCTGGGTTACTTCCACTATCCCAGCTGTTTGACAGAAGATATCTTTGACGACCTCTGTCATGGCTTCTACGTATTGACCGTCTTCCACTTGCAGGAGGGAGATATCCTTGTTCACTTCATGGGATTCTTCTGGAATCCACAGCAAGGTGCCGCCTTTGATGACTTCGTATCCTTGTTTTGCCTTGGCTTTTTTGGCAACTTCCACACCGGCGTATTTGATAATTCCCCCGGTCTGGGTGTTATAGCGATCGTCAATTAAATCGGCTACTACCTGGTGGTTTTGAACTTTTGTCCCTGGGGTGGCCTTCAGGGAAAAGCGCTGATTGTCGGCGGTATAAATTACATAATGGTCGCGGCCTTGAGTCGCTTCCATTCGCACCCGTGCTTGGTCTAGCAGCACGCTAGCGGTGATAATTTCAATTTCTCGTCCCCGCGAACCAGCGTCATCAGCTTTTAGCCGGACGACACCACCATGCTCGCTCACCAACTTGGTTTCTGCGAGTACGTCGTTGCGATCCACCACTTTACCGTTCTGCACGACGGCTTCGGCACCTGGAGGTAGGTTGTAAACTTCTCCAGACAAAATCCACAACAAACCACCCCGCGCCGCAATCCGGGTGGTGTTCCCCTGGCGGTCGGTTTTTTCTTCTGGAAGCAGACCTTCAAACTTCACTTCGCCTGCCAGGTCAGTGGTAACGTCTTTGGCGGCTTTTTCTGTATGGGCGCGAGTGGAAGAAGCGATCGCAACTTCACCCAATAGCTGTTCTGCCGTTACCGTGCTGCCATTGACACAGTACAGGGTGGAATTTTGAGTGAGCGGAATCGAGATTTGCTCCTGAGTGCTGTCTACCGGATCGAGAATCAATTCCGCATTGGTCGATTCCACCAGCAAGGCATCTTCCCCGTGCCGCGTCCGCAGTCCCCGCGTCCGCATCCCTCGGCTGAAGCGCACTTTGGCGGTCATCGGCGCACGGACTTGTCGCGCCACTTCGCCAGTGAAGACGCCGCCAGTGTGGAACGTCCGCATGGTGAGCTGGGTGCCCGGTTCGCCAATCGACTGAGCGGCAATAATTCCCACCGCTTCCCCCAGATCCACGAGATGCCCGTGGGCGAGGCTCCAGCCGTAACAATGTTGACACACGGAACGGGCGGCTTCGCAGGTCAGGGGCGATCGCACGAAAACTTCTTCTATCCCAGCCTTAACAATGTTCAGCCCCATTTCTTCTGACATCGGCTGATTGCGGGGCATGACCACTTCCCCCGTGGTGGGATGAACCGCATCTTCTACTAGAACGCGACCCAGCAGGCGATCGGACAAAGGAATCAGCACCCGATCGTCCGAAGTCATGCTGCGTAAGCGAATCCCTCGCTGGGTGCCGCAGTCCACTTCCCGAACAATTACATCCTGAGACACATCCACCAGGCGGCGGGTAAGATAGCCGGAATCCGCTGTACGTAGAGCGGTATCTACCAATCCCTTCCGTGCCCCATAAGACGAGATAATATATTCCGTGACGGTCAAACCTTCCCGGAAATTCGTCTTAATCGGCAGACCAATAATCTCTCCCTGGGGGTTTGCCATCAATCCACGCATTCCCACCAGCTGACGCACCTGAGAAATATTTCCCCGCGCCCCAGAAAACGCCATCATATAGACCGAATTCAGGGGATTTTTTTGTCTAAAGTTGCGAACCACCTCATCCTTTAGGGCTTCGCTGGTACTATTCCAGGTATCGATAACCTTTTGGAAGCGCTCCACCTCGGTGATTTCGCCCCGCGTGTAGCGTGCTTCTGTAGAGCGAATTTCAGTTTCGGCAGCGTCCAGCAACTGCCGCTTAGAATCCGGCACCTGCAAGTCATCCACACTAATCGAGACACCCGCTTTAGTCGCGTAGTGGAAGCCCAAATCTTTCAGGCGATCTGCCATTTGGGAGGTGCGGGCACTACCGAAATGCGTAAATGCCCAGGCAACCAGTTTCTTCAGTTGCCCTTTGTCCACCATCCGATTATGAAAAATATTTTTGATTTCTGGTTGCTCTGCCATAAGTTAGGACTGAGGTATAAGGACTGTTAGCGTAGCGGCGCTCTACTCGCAAAACGAGTATTTAAAGAAGACTGAGCGATGAGGCGTATTCGCGTAGGGCCATTCAACTCGCGGACTGAGCGAACACAGAACAAGCGAACACAAAACACCGGAGCGAGGACGTGAGTGAGGAGGAAAGTCAAAACTCTTTGCCCGATCCTCAATCACTCCGTCCTCAACACTGATTTATATTGCCAATGCCTCTTGAATCGTCTTATTGTAGATAATTCGACCGGGCGTCGTCCGAATGTATTGGGTCAAGACATTTCCTTCCTTGTCTTGCCGCACTCGACGGAAGTTGTAGGTTGTCCAGACGGTGCCATCAGCTAAGGTTTCCACCTTTTCCGGCTCCGCATCCGGTTTATCATTCTCTACTATCCCGTCAAAGCGCACCCAGATGTAGGCGTGTAAATCTACCGCAGACTGCTCATAGGCTAAGAGCGCATCATCCAAGCTGGCGAAATAACCTCCAGCACCCTTGGTCGCTGCTGGGTTTTCTGCCGTTAGGTAATAGCAGCCTAATACCATGTCTTGGCTAGGCGTTACAATGGGTCGGCCCGTCGCTGGAGAGAGAATGTTATTAGAAGCCAGCATCAGTAACCGCGCTTCTGCCTGAGCCTCCAAAGAAAGCGGTACGTGAACCGCCATCTGGTCGCCATCGAAGTCCGCGTTGAACGCCGGACATACCAGTGGGTGCAGCTGAATTGCTCGACCTTCTACCAGAATTGGCTCAAACGCTTGAATCCCTAGACGGTGCAGCGTTGGTGCCCGGTTTAGCATCACCGGGTGTCCGGCAATTACTTCCTCTAGCACGTCCCACACAGAGGCATCCCCGCGCTGAATCAGCTTCTTGGCTGCCTTGATATTATTGACCAGTCCGCCGCGAATCAGCCGGTGAATTACAAACGGTTGGAATAACTCAATTGCCATTTCTCGTGGCAAGCCGCATTGGTGGATTTTTAGCTTTGGTCCCACCACAATTACAGAACGTCCGGAGTAGTCTACTCGCTTACCCAACAGGTTTTGCCGGAAGCGTCCCTGCTTACCTTCAATAATGTCTGACAGAGATTTCAGGGGTCGATTATTGGCTCCTACTACCGTCCGTCCCCGACGACCATTATCGATAAGCGCATCCACAGCTTCTTGCAACATCCGCTTCTCGTTGCGAACAATGATTTCCGGTGCCAAGATTTCTTGGAGCCGTGCTAAGCGGTTGTTGCGGTTAATTACCCGACGATACAAGTCATTCAAGTCAGAAGTGGCAAATCTGCCGCCATCCAGCTGCACCATTGGACGCAAATCTGGCGGAATTACCGGAATCACCGACAGCACCATCCACTCTGGCTTAGAACCAGTCGCGATGAAGTTGTCAATCACTCTCAAGCGCTTAATCAGTTTCGCCCGCTTCTGACCCTTAGCATTGGCAATTTCCTCTCGTTGGGACTCAGCCTCTGCTTCCAAGTTAATGTCCTGCAAGAGACGTTGCAGCGCCTCAGCACCAATTCCCACCTCGACACCTTGCAGGGTAGAATCTTCGCTATAGAGCTGCTCCTCAATTTCCAGCCACTGATCTTCCGTCAGCAACTGCTTGTAACTGAGATTCTCCGCATTGCCAGGACTGAGTACCACATAGGCATTGAAATAGACAATCTGCTCCACATCCCGCAGGGGCATATCCAGCAGAATCGACATATAGCTGGGAATGCCCTTGAGATACCAAACGTGAGCCACAGGTGCCGCTAGCTTAATGTAGCCCATACGGTGACGACGCACCCGCGATTCTGTCACTTCTACGCCGCAGCGTTCGCAGACAATACCTCTGTGGCGCACCCGCTTGTACTTGCCGCAGTGGCATTCCCAATCTTTTGCGGGACCAAAAATGCGCTCGCAGAAAAGGCCATCCATTTCTGGTTTGAGCGTCCGGTAATTAATCGTTTCGGGTTTCGTAACCTCACCCACCACTTGACCATTGGGCAGGTTTCTTTGCCCCCAATCCTGAATTCGCTTTGGCGATGCCAGAGCAATTTTGACGTAGTCAAACCGCTGTTCTAGCTGATGTCTCATCTGTCGCTGCGCTCCAATTAAAAATTAAAAATGAAAAATTAAAAATTAAAGAATTCCTAATTTTTAATTTTTAATTTTCCATTTTTCATTGATTAAACTTCGTCTTCTTCCAGTTCCTCGCGGCTGAGAGATTCATAGGTGGGTCGCGTCGGCGTCCGGCGATTTGACACATCCGCCATCAAGTCAACCTCTACGTGTCCCGTGGTTCCGTCCTCGGTCGTCTCCACCTTATGGACGGCAATATCTAAACATAGAGATTGCAGTTCTCGCATCAACACCTTGAACGATTCTGGTGTTCCCGGTCGCGGAATCGCCTTGCCTTTCACGATCGCATTCAGCGCTTCGTTCCGCCCCTGCATATCGTCGGATTTCACCGTCAGCAACTCCTGCAAAATGTAGGCAGCGCCAAAAGCTTCCAGCGCCCACACTTCCATTTCGCCAAATCGCTGTCCGCCCTGCTGCGCTTTGCCTCCCAAGGGTTGCTGCGTCACCAAAGAGTAGGGTCCCGTAGAACGGGCGTGGATCTTATCGTCTACCAGGTGTACCAGCTTCAGCATATACGCCTTGCCCACGGTAATCGGACGGTCAAAGGCTTCCCCAGTACGCCCATCAAAAACTCGGAGTTTTCCGGCTTCATCAGGGTTAAACAGCCAGTTCTTCCCGGTCTTCTTCCTCGCCTCCTCCAACTTGCCATGCACCGACTCGCGGCTTTTTTCCGCTCCGTGCATTTCATCAAAGGGAATCACTTTGAAGCGGACATTTAAGTTCTCACCAGCCCATCCCAGCAAGCACTCAAACACCTGCCCCACATTCATCCGTGAGGGCACTCCGAGTGGATTGAGCACGATGTCCACGGGGGTTCCATCTGGCAGGTAGGGCATATCTTCGGCGGGTAATATCCGGGAAATAATTCCCTTATTACCGTGCCGTCCCGCCATCTTGTCACCCACTTGGATTTTGCGCTTCTGCGCGACGTAGACACGCACCACCATGTTCGCTCCGGGGGGCAGTTCGTCGCCCTGTTCGCGGGTGAAGACGCGCACGTCTACCACGCGCCCTTTCTCTCCGTTGGGCACTCGCAGGGAGTTGTCCCGTACATCCCGCGCCTTTTCACCGAAAATTGCCCGCAGCAGTTTCTCTTCCGGTGGCTGGTCGGATTCCCCTTTGGGCGTCACCTTTCCTACCAGAATGTCCCCAGCTTCTACCCAGGCTCCAATTCGGATAATCCCGGTTTCATCCAGGCTTCGCAAGCTATCTTCCCCGACGTTAGGAATTTCCCGCGTAATTTCTTCGGGTCCTAGCTTGGTTTGCCGCGCCTCGATTTCGTACTTTTCAATGTGGATGCTGGTGTAGACATCGTCGTAAACCAGCCGTTCGCTGATTAAGATCGCGTCCTCGTAGTTGTAGCCTTCCCAAGGCATATAGGCTACCAGGATATTCTGCCCCAAAGCCAGTTCGCCCCCTTCGGTAGCAGAACCGTCGGCAAGTACCTGTCCGGCAACGATGCGATCGCCCTCATACACTAAGGGTCGCTGATTCAAGCAGGTATCCTGGTTTGAGCGCTGATACTTCTGCAACTCATACTCGATCTGCGGTCCGTTGGGTTCCCCGGTTTCGTCGAAACTCCGCACTGCGATCCGCGTCGCATCCACAAAGGTGACTTCCCCGTCGTATTTGGCAACCACGACCATCCCGGAGTCCCGCGCCGCCTGGGCTTCCAAGCCAGTCCCGACTAGGGGTCGCTCTGGCTTCAATAACGGCACTGCCTGCCGCTGCATGTTCGATCCCATCAACGCTCGGTTGGCATCGTCGTGTTCCAAAAAGGGAATCAACGATGTGGCAACCGAAATAATCTGCACCGGGGACACCGCTACATAATCCACCATGTCGGGTGTCGTGGTGGTGAAATCTTGGCGATATCTCACCGCTACCGATTCTCCCAAGATCCATCCATCCACATCCATCGGGATGTCCCCTGGCGCGACTTGCAGATCGTCTTCCTCATCTGCCGTCATATATACCGGCGCTTGTTCCTTGAGTACCCGTCCGTTTTCTACTTTCCAGAACGGCGTCTCTACAAATCCATAGGCATTTACCCGCGCATGAGTTGCCAAAGAGCCGATCAATCCCGCGTTCGGTCCTTCTGGCGTCTCAATCGGGCAAATCCGTCCGTAGTGGCTCGGATGAATATCCCGCACGGCGAACCCTGCTCGTTCCCGCGTTAGTCCTCCCGGACCCAACGCTGAGAGTCGCCGCTTGTGGGTCAATTCCGCTAAGGGATTGGTCTGATCCATAAACTGGGACAACTGGGAGGAGCCGAAAAATTCCTTAATCGCCGCCACCAAAGGCTTCGGGTTTACCAAAGAAGCGGGTGTTAGGGTTTCGGCATCCGAAACGGTCATTCGCTCCCGGATAATCCGCTCTAAGCGGTTCAAGCCGACGCGCACTTGGTTTTGCAACAGTTCGCCCACCGAGCGCACTCTTCGGTTGCCCAAGTGGTCGATATCATCGGTAATCCCGATGTCATATTCCAAGTTGATCAGGTAGTCTACTGCTGCCAGAATATCGGTCGGGGTCAGCACGCGCACTGTATCCGGCACGGAGAGCCGCAGCTTCTTGTTCAGCTTATAGCGACCGACTCGGCCCAGGTCGTAACGCTTCGGATCGAAGAAGCGCGATTCCAACAACTGCTGTCCGCCAGAAACCGTCGGTGGTTCACCGGGTCGTAGTTTCCGATATAGCTCCATGAGCGCTTCTTCTTCGGAAAACTGCCCTTCTTTCTCAATGGTCTTCTGGAAATATTCTGGGTGACGCAACGCATCAAAAATCTCGGAGTCGGAAAGCCCCAAGCTCTTGAGTAATACCTGTGCCGACAGTTTGCGCGTCTTATCGATTCGTACCCACACCAAGTCGTTTTTATCGGTTTCAAACTTCAGCCACGCTCCCCGGTTGGGAATAAGAGAAGCTGAGTAGGTACGGCGTCCATTTTTGTCCGTTTCCGATTTGTAATAAACTCCGGGGCTTCGCACGATTTGGTTAACGATCACCCGCTCGGCACCATTAATAATAAATGTGCCTCGGTCGGTCATTAGGGGCAAATCGCCGATGAAGACTTCTTGCTCTTTAATCGTGCCGTCTTCTTTATTAATGAGCCGCGTCGGAACGTACATTTGTACGGCATAGCTTGCATCCCGACGCTTGGCTTCATCTACATCGTACTTGGGTCGCTTGAGTTTGTAGTCTTTGCCCAAGAAGTGCAACTCCAGCTTGCCGGTGTAATCGGTAATCGGCGAAAAGCTGTTAAGTTCCTCAATCAGACCTTCTTCCAGGAACCAGCGGAAGCTGGCTCGCTGAATTTCTACCAGGTCTGGCAACATGTAAGCAACTGGAGTGGAGGTCTGATTAGTCATGCTTTTCCTCTTGCAAAAGAATTCAGGAATTACCTGTCGTAAGGGGGGGTTTAAGAAGAATGCCAGTGGGGAGACCCGACTTCCCAATCAACCCGATCGTCTAGAACTCAAAAGTCATCCGTTAGTAAGGATGAATCCTGAATTGATTCGTCCTCCATCTTTGATGGTTTTGAATTCGTCCTTCATCTTTAGATCCTTCCCATCTAGCGGGATGGAATTCGTGCCAAAGTAAGCAGTAGCGGCGAAGTATGCCTCACTCGTCCCCAAGGACAAGCGATTGGCAAGAACAAAATGAGCCGTTTAGTCCCCACTAGCAGGGAAGGAAACGTCTCAGGGTTGTTTTTCGTTGGTTTTATACGCGAACCAGCAGTTCGCTTTGGCTTGTTTGCTCAAAGATAATATTTAGTGCTTCTTTACCAGGTATAAGGACAGTGATTGCAGGGGTATGAAGTCTGTTTAGGTGGAGCAGGCAGCCATCCCAGTTTGCTCGCAAGAATTCTGTTCATAGAGGGTCTTTTAAATATTATGTCGCAAATTGACTTTCTTTGTTGACACCTACCTCTAAATTGGGGTAATGAAACCCAGAAGGGAGAAAAGAGATTTTCCACCAAAAGTTATTGTCTTCGGGGGATGGATGTCTCTGTCGTCGGTTCTCCCTGCCTTTCCAGTGTCTACAGCACTCAGAACGGGTACGGTACGCGGCACGCGGCATGGATAAAAGCCCTTACAATTGGGCACTAAATCGCAGCACAAGGTTGAGGTACGGAAAGTCGAAACAGATTACAGGCATTCTGGGTGGTTTGCGTGGCTAGAGTCTCTAAAGAGACCCCCCTCAGATGGGCAACACACTCTGCGACATATCGGACGTAGGAAGGTTCGTTACGTTTGCCACGCTTGGGAACGGGTGCGAGGAAGGGGCAGTCGGTTTCAATTAGGAGGCGATCGCTGGGGATTCTCCTCGCCGATTCCTGAACTTGAGTGGCGTTTTTAAACGTTACGATGCCGCTGATACTAATATAGAAACCCAAATCCAAGAACCATTGCATTTCTTCCGGAGTACCCCCCCAGCAGTGCATGACGCCCCGCACAGGACCCGTGCGCTTCCAGAAATCTTGCAACAGTTCGTGCATGGTCGCAGCAGCATCTCGGCAATGAATAATTACAGGCAAATCAAGTTGCTGCGCGATCGCTAGCTGTGCTTCAAATACTTCTATTTGCCGCTCCCTATCTTCCGCTTTATAAAAATCCAGACCCATTTCGCCAATTGCTACCACTCGCTGGTCAGAACTCGCCAGCGAACGAATTTGTTCGGCAGTTTCTGATGCCCACTTCTCGGTATCGAGGGGATGTAACCCCACGGCGAAGTAAAGTTCTGGAAATCGGTTTGCCAGTGATTGAATGCTTGAAAACTCCGTAGGTTCCACGCACGAATGCACTAGCCGAACGATCCCCGCTTCGCGCCACCGAGCTTTAATCTCTTCCAGATCGGACTGGAAGAGATCGAAGTTTATATGGACATGGGTATCGAACAACTGTATCTGTTCAGTCATTGGTCATCAAGCATTGGGTAGTGGGTAACGGGTAGTGGGAATTCTACCTACCACCGCTTTCGATAAACAACTGACTGCTGACTACTGACGAGCGGCTAGCAGCTAGGAAGCAGAAGCATCCGACGAAGCCGGGGTTGAAGTTTCTGGCTGGGGCTGCGCGCGTTTGAGCGCCTTAGCGAGATTGGATTTTTTCCGGGCACCGTTGTTGGTATGCAACACCCCCCGCTTTACCGCTTTATCAATCTTGCTGTAGACCTCTGACATCCGCCGCTGTACTTCTTGCAGCGATTCCGCAGTGGGGTTGGCTGCGTGGGTTTGGACGGCTGCAAGATAACTCTTCATCAGCGTTTTTACGGCTGATTTATAGGTCTTGTTACGCAGCCGGTTGCGTTCGGCTACTTGGACTCGCTTTAGGGCTGACTTAGTATTGGCCACAGTCTTGAAGAAAACTCTGTACAGTTAACAAACAGAACTAGATAGATTAATATACCATCTCTCCATAAATTATAGCGATCCCTTGAAAAATCCAGGTTAAGCTATAGAAACGAGTACAGGGAATAGGCTGTCTCATCCCTTGAGATGAGGATAGTGATATACCTGAACTCAGGCGGGTAATTCCTAGATGGTGATTCCGACTCCATGCTGCGAATCATTACTCAGGTATCTGAGGCAAGAACTGAACTGCGGCGTATCTGCGATCGCACCCATGACGACCAGATTGTTCATAAAGAGGCAACTGTTCGGGAAGTCTTACAGGCTGTGAAGCGCCAGGGCGACAAAGCTCTGCTGCACTACACGGCTGAATTCGATCGACAAACTTTGAATTCTGAACAGCTGCGCGTTAGTGGCTCAGAACTGGATGCTGCCTATCAACAGGTGTCCCAGGAGTTACTCAACGCGATTCAACTGGCACGTCAACAAATAGAAGCATTCCACCGGCAGCGCGTCCCGAAATCTTGGGTTCAATTTGGGGACGATGAAATTGTTTTGGGGAAGCGTTACACGCCGGTAGATCGAGCAGGGCTTTACGTTCCTGGCGGTCGAGCGTCCTATCCAAGTACGGTATTAATGAACGCCATCCCTGCGAAGGTAGCGGGTGTGCCGAGAATTGTCATGGTGACGCCACCAGGGCAAGAAAAAACGATTAATGCCGCGGTGCTAGTGGCAGCCCAGGAAGCTGGGGTGCAAGAAATTTATCGGATTGGCGGCGCTCAAGCGATCGCGGCTTTGGCTTATGGCACCGAAACCATTCCTAAGGTAGATGTCATCACTGGTCCCGGTAATATCTACGTCACCCTGGCGAAAAAGCTCGTTTATGGCACTGTGGGGATTGACTCGCTGGCAGGGCCTTCTGAGGTACTGATTATTGCCGATGAAAACGCCAATCCCGTCTATGTGGCGGCAGATATGTTGGCGCAAGCGGAACACGATCCGATGGCAGCAGCAATTCTCCTGACAACAGAAGCTGGGTTGGCGAAGAAAGTACAGCTAGAAGTAGAACGTCAATTGGAAGATCATCCGCGACGGCTACTGACAGAGAAAGCGATCGCTCATTACGGTTTGATTGTGGTGGTTGACTCTCTGTTGGTTGCTGCCGAACTCTCCAACGAGTTTGCCCCCGAACACTTGGAACTGGAAGTCCAAGAACCCTGGGATCTGCTGGAAAAAATTCGCCACGCGGGTGCTATCTTCTTGGGTTCCTCAACGCCCGAAGCTGTGGGAGACTACTTAGCAGGGCCGAATCACACGCTACCTACCTCTGGCGCTGCCCGTTACGCTTCAGCACTGGGAGTTGAAACGTTTCTGAAACACTCCAGTTTGATTCAGTACTCGCCGACAGCGCTCCAGAAGCTTGGCAACGCTATCCAGATTCTTGCCCAAGCCGAGGGTTTGACTTCCCACGCTGACTCCGTGCGGCTGCGAATCGAGAAGAGGTCTGACGAATAACGAAAAAGGAGATTTTGGGGTGCTAAAAATTATTCTGGTGGCTCTCGACAGTTCAGAGCTTTCGGAGGGAGTGATTCAGTCTCTGGAAGAACTCCAACTACAGCCAACGACCAAAATCATCCTTTCCCATGTGATTCCTTCGTCGGGGTCTGAGGTGGAAATTGCTGTTGATAAGCCCCATGCCTCTTCGGAGGAGCTGCCCTATCGGCAGATTGAAAAGCAGATGGAATCTTATCAGGCAGCTTTACCTTGCCACAGCGAATTAGAAATCGTTTCTGGCGACCCCGCTGAAGAAATTATCCGGCTTGCGAATATTTATCAAGCTGACTTGATTGTGATTGGCAGTCGGGGTTTAACGGGTTTGAAGCGAATTATAGAGGGTTCTGTCAGCAGCCAAGTTGTTGCTGATGCCCCTTGTTCCGTGCTGGTGGTGAAGCAGGCATAAAAATTAAAAAAGAAGCCCTGGCGAATAGAATTCGCGGCTATACAGACAAAACCTGCCTACCCAGGTTTTAGAATGATTGATTATTCTTAGTCCGCCTGCGCGGACTTTTTTTATTTAGCCGCAAATTCCATTCCTTGGATGTAGGAAATGCTAAATAACGTCAGTTCGGGTTAAGCCGAAGGCAGCAAGTTGTGGTCAATGGCAATCGCTGGCTTCTTCGGTTGATGGCAGTAGCAATCAATCCGCAGAGAATGTTGACTCTTCAGTTGACTGGAGAGCGATGCCGAGAATGCTCAATCTGAGAAATATTTTTGAGCTGGTCGATAATGGTTTCAATGATCGAGCGCTTACGCAGCATCAGACGCTCACTCAGGGGCATCAAACGTTGTTTTATGTTGCGCTTGAGTTTGGTAATCAACGGAATGCCAGCACTCTCTAACAATTGTTGCGCCAGCTTTTGAGACACATAGCCCTTATCGGCAAACACCTTGCCAAAAAGCTGCTG